>NZ_CP010951.1:4615176-4916630 GCF_001580455.1 Ramlibacter tataouinensis | reverse complement strand
AAACAAAAACGCCCGCTTGCGCGGGCGTTTTCTTCGGTGGAAACCGAATTACTTCTTGGCGGAAGCAGCGTCGGCCTTCTTCTCGGCCTTGGCGTCAGCCTTCTTCTCGGCCTTGGCGTCAGCCTTGGCTTCCGTCTTGGCGGCGGGCTTGGCGCCGGAAGCGGCGGCGGCCGGCGGCTTGGGCGAACACGGCGCCGGCGAACAGCGTGGCAACCAGGTAGCGAGCAGCTTGGTCATTCTGAGTCCTATTGGATTTGGTTGGATTTTCGAAAATTCGCGGTCCGAATCGGGCCGCCTCATGCAAACGCGCAGGCGCGCGCGGTTGACACAGTCCATCTCGGGTTTTGGGCGCTAAAATCCTCTGGTTTACCCGGATATCGCCGGGCCAGAACACATCCGACGCAGCAACCTCCCCACCCCCGGAGACGTTTTTCTCATGTACCAGCACATCAAAGTGCCTTCGCAAGGCCAGAAGATCACCGTCAACGCCGACATGTCCCTGAACGTGCCGGACCAGCCGATCATTCCGTACATCGAGGGCGACGGCACCGGCATGGACATCACCCCGGTGATGCTGAGGTGGTGGACGCGGCCGTGGCCAAGGCTTACGGCGGCAAGAAGAAGATCCACTGGATGGAGGTGTACGCCGGCGAGAAGTCCACCAAGTCTACCGGCCCGGACGTGTGGCTGCCCGACGAAACGCTGCAGGCGGTGCGCGAATATGTGGTGTCCATCAAGGGCCGTCACCACGCCGGTCGGCGGCGGCATCCGCTCGCTCAATGTGGCCCTGCGCCAGGAGCTCGACCTCTACGTCTGCCTGCGCCCCGAATCCAGTACTTCGACGGCGTGCCGTCGCCGCTGAAGGAGCCGCACAAGACCAACATGGTGATCTTCCGCGAGAACTCGGAAGACATCTACGCCGGCATCGAGTGGGAAGCCAACACCGAGAAGCCCAGAAGGTCATCAAGTTCCTGATCCAGGAGATGGGCGTCAAGAAGATCCGCTTCCCGGAAACCTCGGGCATCGGCGTCAAGCCCGTGTCGCGCGAAGGCACCGAGCGCCTGGTGCGCAAGGCGATCCAGTACGCCATCGACAACGACAAGCCCAGCGTGACCATCGTGCACAAGGGCAACATCATGAAGTACACGGAAGGCGGCTTCCGTGACTGGTCCTACGCCCTCGCGCAGAAGGAATTCGGCGCGGTGGAAATCGACGGCGGCCCGTGGTGCAAGTTCAAGAACCCGAAGACCGGCAAGGACATCGTGGTCAAGGACTCGATCGCCGACGCCTTCCTGCAGCAGATCCTGCTGCGCCCGGCCGAGTACAGCGTGGTGGCCACGCTGAACCTGAACGGCGACTACATCTCCGACGCGCTGGCCGCGCAGGTCGGCGGCATCGGCATCGCCCCCGGCGCCAACCTGTCCGACTCGGTCGCGATGTTCGAGGCGACGCACGGCACCGCGCCCAAGTACGCCGGCAAGGACTACGTGAACCCGGGCTCCGAGATCCTCTCGGCCGAGATGATGCTGCGGCACATGGGCTGGAAGGAAGCCGCCGACCTGATCATCAGCTCGCTCGAGAAGTCCATTCTGTCCAAGAAGGTCACCTACGACTTTGCGCGACTGATGGATGGCGCGACGCAAGTGAGTTGCTCGGGCTTCGGGCAGGTGATGATCGACAACATGTGATCGCGGGCGCCGCAGGGCGCCGTGAATCCGCTTGATACAAAAGCCCCGTTGGCTGCGTGCCACGGGGCTTTTTCATTGGGGCGTGGATATAGAACCATCTGGGTATAGTTTGCGGGCCATCAATAACAAACAACCGGTGAGCACACCTTGGCCCTTTTCGAAGCATTCCATACCCCCAGCGACGCAGATCCCCTGGCGGGTACGCTGACGGTCGCAGACGCCGGCCTGATCCAGATCGTCGCCGGCATGGTCACCTTCAACTACTACGGCAACTTCATCTACGACGGTGACGGCGATCTCGTCGGCGGCACCCACACGGGCTTCGAGATGTACGACGGGGCCAACGGCGGCCTGCAGGCGCGCATCACGGGCCTGAACATCGACGCCATCACTTTCTTCAGCACGCTCGCTTGGGGCAATGCCGAGGCGGTCACCCAACTCTGGTTCTCGGGCAACGACACGCTCATCGGCTCGCCGGGCGACGACTTCCTCGAAGGCTACGCCGGCGCCGATTCGATCTCGGCGGGGGCGGGCAACGACTTGCTGGAAGGCGCTGACGACGCCACGGTCGACACCCTCGTGGGGGGCCTTGGGGACGACATCTACGGCGTGGGCGGTACTGAGCACGCGTCGAACGACATCGTGATCGAGTCGGCGGGCGCCGGGCACGACGCGGTCGTGAGCCTCACTTCCTACGTGCTTCCCGCCAACGTCGAGGACCTGCTGCTTCTGGGCAGTGGGAACAGCACGGGCTGGGGCAACGAGCTCGACAATGCGTTGGAGGGCAATGCCGGTTCGAACCTGCTCGAGGGCCTCGCGGGCAACGACACGCTCGACGGAGGCGCCGGTGGCATCGACACCTTGCGCGGCGGCGCGGGCAACGACACCTACCTGGTGAGCAGTTCCGTCACGGTGATCCAGGAATCCCCGGGCGGCGGTATCGACAGCGTGTCCAGCAGCGTGAGCTTCACGCTGGCGGCTGAAGTCGAGAACCTGCTGCTGACCGGTAGCGCGCAGCTCGCGGGACATGGCAACGCGCTGGCGAACGTCATCACCGGCAACAACGCTGGCGACACCCTGGACGGTGGCCTGGGCGCTGACACGCTCAATGGCGGAACGGGGAATGACCTCTTCCTGGTGGACGCGCTGGGCGATGTGATCAACGACGCCGGCGGCGACGACACCGTGCGTTCCTCCATCGACGGCTACGTGCTCGGTGCGCCCGGCATCGAGAACCTCGAACTTGCCGGCACCGCGGCCAGCGCGAGCGGGAACGCCTCGCACAACCGGATCACCGGCAACGCACTCGCCAACCTGCTGTACGGCCAAGGCGGGAACGATACCCTGGAGGGCGGCGCCGGCGCGGACACGCTGGTTGGCGGCGAGGGCGATGACACGTACATCGTGGACGGATTCGACACCACGATCGAACTTGCCGGCGGCGGCACGGACGTGGTGTTCAGCGCGGTGTCGTACACGCTGGGCAGCCAGGTCGAGAGCCTGGTTCTCACCACCTCGGGCAAGACCGGCACCGGCAACGCGCTGGGCAACAGCATCACAGGGTCCAACGGTGCGGATACCCTCGACGGTGGCGCGGGAGCCGACACGCTGTCGGGCGGATTCGGGGCCGACAGTTACATCGTCGACAACGCGGGCGACACGATCCTGGAGTCCGGCATCGACGCCGACACGGTCTTTGCCAGTGCCAGCTACGACCTCGGCAACGCCCCGGATGTCGAGTCCCTGACCCTCACGGGCAGCGCCAACATCAACGGGAAGGGCAACGCCGCAGCGAACGTCATCGTCGGCAACAGCGGCGACAACGTCCTGACCGCGGTGGTGGGCGGATTCGGCGGGGGCGACACGCTGATGGGCGGCGCGGGGCGCGACACCCTGATCGGCTCGTGGGACTACGACCTGCTGGACGGCGGCGCCGGTGCCGACTCGATGGCGGGCGGCACCGGACGCGACGTCTATGTCGTCGATGACGCCGGTGACGTGGTGATCGAGGACGCCTCGTTCATTTCCGGTGGGGAAGGCGACGTGATCCATGCCTGGGTGAGCTACACGCTCGCCTTCGGGGTCGAATTCATGACCCTGATGGGTAACGGGGCGATCAACGGCACCGGATCTGCCGCTGGCGGCGAGACCATTACGGGCAACGAAGCCGCCAATGTCCTGAGCGCCGGCGGTGGCTTCAACGACGACCTGTACGGGCTGGGCGGCGACGACACCTTGAGCGACAGCGGCGGCTACGCGCGCATGTACGGCGGTGCGGGCAACGACACCTACCTGGTGGGCGGAAGCCTCTACTGGATCGTCGAGAACTCGGGCGAGGGCATCGACACGGTGCGCTCCGTGGTGGATTTCACTCTGGGGAACCACATCGAGAACCTGGTGCTGTTGAACGGCATCAGCGCCACCGGCAACAATCTGGACAACGTCATCACGGGCAACGCGCTGGGCAACTTCATCGACGGCAAGGGCGGCGCAGATACGATGCAGGGCGGCCTCGGCGATGACCAGTATTACGTCGACAGCGACGATGACGTGGTGATCGAGCTGGACGGCCAGGGCTACGACTCGATCGTCACGTTCGGCATCGGGATCGACCTCACGGGCACCAGCATCGAGCGCGTGTACGGCGAGCAAAGCGGAACCGCCGACTTCGACATCACGGGCAACGCGTCCGACAACTTCCTGCGCGGCAGCGATGGCAGGAACGTCATCGACGGCGGCGCGGGCGCTGACGAGATGTACGGCTATCTCGGTGACGACATCTACGTCGTCGACAACGTCGGTGACCAGGCAGTTGAATGGGCCGGCCTGGACTTCGGCACCGATTGGGTGTGGAGCAAGCTGGCCACGTACGTCCTGCCCGACAGCGTCGAGAACCTGAAGTTGATCGCATCGGCGCTTTCGGGCACGGGCAACACGGCTGCGAACCTGCTGCAGGGCAATGCAGGCAACAACGGACTCGATGGCGGCGGCGGCAACGACACCCTGCAGGGCGGCCTCGGCGATGACACGCTGACGGGCGGCGCTGGCAACGACGTGCTGGACGGCGACGCAGGCGACGACCGGGCCGTCTATGCGGGCCAGCGCGCGGACTACGGCATCACGCAATCCAGTGGAAACATCACCATCACCGGCGGCGAAGGCACCGACGTGCTGACCGGCGTCGATGCCATCGTGTTTGCCGACCAGGTGCTGACGCTCAATACGCACTTTGCCACCGGAACCGTGGCAATCACGGGCACGGCCAAGGAGGGGCGCACCCTGGCGGCCGTCGCTTCGTCCGTGACGGACGCCGACGGTGTAGGCAACCTCAGCTTCCAGTGGTTCCGTGGAGATGCCGCGATAGCCGGCGCCACTTCGGCAAGCTACAAAGCCGCCGAGGATGACGTGGGCCTCACCCTGAGCGTGCGTGTCCGGTTCGTCGATGGATCGGGCAACACCGAAACACTCTGGTCCGCCGGCACGGACGCCGTCGTGGCGGGAGACCACACGCCTCCCACGGTACAGGCCTTCTCGCCTGCGGACGAGGCCACAGGAGTCGCGCCGGATGCGAATGTGACCGTGACTTTCAGCGAGGCCATCGTCCTGGGCACCGGCGCCATCCTGCTGAAGAAGGCCGACGGTACCTTGGTGGAGAGCTTCGACGTCGGCAGCAGTGGCCGGATCACCGTTGCAGGCGACACGCTCACGCTCGATCCCACGGCCTTGCTCGATTACTTCACCGACTACAGAGTGGAGTTCGCTGCCGGCAACGTCACCGACGTGGAAGGCAACGCCTACGCCGGCACGGCAAGCTACAACTTCCGCACCATGGTCGAGCCGGATACGACGGCGCCGGCGATTCTCGCCTTCGTGCCGACCCAAGGCGGCGCCTCGGTGCCGGTCACGAGCAACTTCGTTCTGCTGTTCAGCGAGGCCGTGCAGCGCGGAGCCGGGACCATCGTGCTCAAGACGGCCGGCGGAACGGTGCTGGAAAGTTTCGATGTGGCCACAAGCAACCGGCTCACGATCGACGGCGACAGCATGATCATCGACCCGACGGTCGATCTCGTGGCCGGTACCTCCTACCGCTTCGAGGTTTCGGCCGGCGCCTTCAAGGACGCCGCGGGCAACGGGGTAGCCGCCTCCGGGCCCTACGCCTTCAAGACGACGGCGGTGAGCATCAACGGCTCGACCGGCAACGACTCCCTGGCCGGCAGCCCGGGCGGCGACCAGATCCAGGCGCTGGACGGCAACGACACCTTCGTGGCAGGCGCGGGCAGCGACACGCTCGACGGGGGGGCGGGCCTCGATGTCGCCGTCTACAGCGGCTCGCTCGGCAATTTCACCGTGACCCACGTGGCGAACGGCTTCACGGTGGCTTCCAAGCAAAACCCCGACGATGTCGACACGCTCGTCAACGTCGAGCGCCTGGTCTTCGACGATTTCAAGGTCGCCCTGGACATCAGCGGCACCGCCGGCCAGGCCTACCGGCTGTACCAGGCGGCCTTCGACCGCGTGCCCGACCTGCCCGGACTGGGCTACCAGATGCACGACCTGGACATCGGCCATTCGCTGCTGTCGGTGGCCGGCAACTTCATTGCCAGCCCCGAATTCCAGAACACCTACGGCAATCTGGCCGACCGCGACTACATCACGCAGCTGTATCGCAACGTGCTGAACCGCGAGCCCGAGCCCGAGGGCATGGCCTTTTACCTGGACTGGCTGTCCAAGGGGGCCACGCGCGCGCACCTGCTGGTTGGATTCTCGGAGTCACCGGAAAACCAGGCGAACGTGATCGGCGCCATCCAGGACGGGATGGCCTATATCTGGTGACGAGTCAGGAAGGAGGTGTGGGCCGTCCGGCCCGCACCGGGCAAGCTGCTTGCAAGCTGCCTACTTGCTCATCAGGTCGCCATGCCCGGAGGCATGGAACTGCGGCGCGCGCACCTTGCTGTGGCGCGGCTGGCGGTCGCCGGAGGGCTGGGTGGTGATGGGGGCGATGCCGCCGGGTTCGGTCTGGATGTTCTGCGCAAGCTGGCCCTTGGGTCCCTGCGTGATCTCGAAGGTGACGCGCGAGCCCTGCTTGAGGGTCTTGAAGCCCTCCATGGCAATGGCGGAAAAATGCGCGAACACGTCTCCGCCGCCTCCATCGGGTTCGATGAAGCCGAAGCCTTTCGCGTCGTTGAACCATTTCACCGTGCCAGTCGCCATTTCTTTTTCCTCTTTGCGGACTCCAAGTGCGTGCGAAGTTTCACGCTTGTGCCCTCTGCTGTCAATATTTTCACATACTAAAGTTTTCCGTGGGCTGGGCAGGGGGATGGGGCTCTTCCGCGGCTGCGGACGGCTGAAAATTGCGCGTCCGAGGGGCGCTGGATGGTGCAGGGTCGGCGCGCCGGTTGAATGTGGTCGAGGCGCCACCAAATCACATGCTTGCTGCGGTGCGAAGTGCCGCTGGCTAGAATGAATTTCATGGCAACGAAACCACCCGTACCGGCGCCGACCGCGCCGGTTGTACGGCCGAAGGAGGATGACGGCGGCTCGGTTGTGCTCGAGCGGCGGACCCAGAAAACCAAGCCTCCCCAGATGTACCAGGTCGTCATGCTCAACGACGACTACACCCCCATGGAATTCGTGGTGGTGGTGATCCAGGAATTCTTCAACAAGGACAGGGAGACGGCGACCCAGATCATGCTCAAGATCCACCTGGACGGCAAAGGCGTCTGCGGGGTGTATTCGAGGGATGTGGCCACGACCAAGGTCGAGCAGGTGCAGGAGGCGGCCCGCCAGGCAGGGCATCCCCTGCAATGCATGTGTGAACCGGTTGAATAAGCGGCAGTCGAACCGATCTACAGTATTAGTGAAGCTAGCAAGGCAGAAGGAAATCTCATGATTGCCCAGGAATTGGAAGTCAGCCTCCATATGGCGTTCGTGGAGGCACGGCAGCAGCGCCACGAGTTCATCACCGTGGAACACCTGCTGCTCGCCCTGCTGGACAATCCCAGCGCGGCGGAAGTGCTGCGCGCATGCTCAGCCAATATCGACGACCTGCGCAAGTCGCTGTCCAACTTCATCAAGGACAACACCCCGCAGGTGGCGGGCACGGATGACGTCGACACCCAGCCGACGCTGGGCTTCCAGCGCGTGATCCAGCGCGCCATCATGCACGTGCAGTCCACCGGCAACGGCAAGAAAGAAGTCACCGGCGCCAACGTGCTGGTCGCCATCTTCGGCGAGAAGGACTCGCACGCGGTCTACTACCTGCACCAGCAGGGCGTCACGCGGCTGGACGTGGTGAACTTCATCGCCCACGGCATCAAGAAGAGCGACCCGCCCGAGCCCTCCAAGAGCGGCGAATCGTCCTCGGCCGAGGGCGAAGAGGGCGGCGAGAAGAGCGAGAAGGCCTCGCCGCTGGAGCAGTTCACCCAGAACCTGAACCAGGCCGCCAAGGACGGCAAGATCGATCCGCTGATCGGCCGCGAGTACGAGGTCGAGCGCGTGATCCAGATCCTGTGCCGCCGGCGCAAGAACAACCCGCTGCTGGTGGGCGAAGCCGGCGTCGGCAAGACGGCGATCGCCGAAGGCCTGGCCTGGCGCATCGTGCAGAAGGACGTGCCCGAGATCCTGGCCGAGTCCAATGTGTACTCGCTGGACATGGGCGCGCTGCTGGCAGGCACCAAGTACCGCGGCGACTTCGAGCAGCGCCTGAAGGGCGTGCTCAAGTCCCTCAAGGACAAGCCCAACGCGATCCTGTTCATCGATGAGATCCACACGCTGATCGGCGCGGGCGCCGCCTCGGGCGGCACGCTGGACGCGTCCAACCTGCTCAAGCCGGCGCTTTCCAGCGGCGCGCTGAAGTGCATCGGCGCGACCACCTTCACCGAGTACCGCGGCATCTTCGAGAAGGACGCCGCGCTGTCCCGGCGCTTCCAGAAGGTGGACGTGGTCGAACCGAGCGTGCAGGAGACCATCGAGATCCTCAAGGGGCTGAAGTCCCGCTTCGAGGAGCACCACAGCGTGAAGTACGCGGCCAACGCGCTGCAGGCGGCCGCGGAACTGTCGGCCAAGTACATCAACGACCGGCACCTGCCGGACAAGGCGATCGACGTGATCGACGAGGCCGGCGCGGCGCAGCGCATCCTGCCGGTGGGCAAGCGCAAGAAGACCATCTCCAAGACCGAGGTCGAGGAGATCGTGGCCAAGATCGCGCGCATCCCACCCGCCAACGTGTCCAACGACGACCGCGGCAAGCTGCAGAACCTGGAACGTGACCTCAAGTCCGTGGTGTTCGGCCAGGACAAGGCGCTGGAGGTGCTGGCCAGCTCGGTGAAGATGGCCCGCTCGGGCCTGGGCAAGGGCGACAAGCCGATCGGCTCCTTCCTGTTCTCCGGCCCCACGGGCGTCGGCAAGACCGAAGCGGCCAAGCAGCTGGCCTACATCATGGGCATCGAGCTGATCCGCTTCGACATGTCCGAGTACATGGAGCGGCACGCGGTCTCGCGCCTGATCGGCGCGCCTCCCGGCTACGTCGGTTTCGACCAGGGCGGCCTGCTGACCGAGGCGATCACCAAGAAGCCGCACGCGGTGCTGCTGCTCGACGAGATCGAGAAGGCGCACCCGGACATCTTCAACGTGCTGCTGCAGGTGATGGACCACGGCACGCTGACGGACAACAACGGCCGCAAGGCGGACTTCCGCAACGTCATCATCATCATGACGACCAATGCGGGCGCCGAGTCGCTGAACAAGGCGGTGATCGGCTTCACCAATGCGCGTGAGGCCGGCGACGAGATGGCGGACATCAAGCGCCTGTTCACGCCCGAGTTCCGCAACCGCCTGGACGCGATCGTCAGCTTCAAGGCGCTGGACGAGCAGGTCATCCTGCGCGTGGTCGACAAGTTCCTGCTGGTGCTGGAGCAGCAGCTGTCTGAGAAGAAGGTGGAAGTCACCTTCACCGACAAGCTGCGCAAGCACCTGGCCAAGAAGGGCTTCGATCCGCTGATGGGCGCACGCCCCATGCAGCGCCTGATCCAGGACACGATCCGCCGCGCCCTGGCCGACGAATTGCTGTTCGGCCGTCTGACCGAAGGCGGAAGGCTCACGGTGGACCTGGACGACAAGGAAGAAGTCGTCCTCGACATTCAACCGCTGTCCAAGAAGGAAGGCCGGGCCCGGCCCGAGCCGGAGGAACTGTCCGAAGGGCAGTAGGCCTCGGCCCAACGAAAGAGCCGCCCTCGGGCGGCTTTTTCATTTCACGGCCAAGGCCTGCGTGCGCGTCACTTCCGGCAAGTCGCGTCCGGCGGCTGATGCGAGCAAGCGCTCGAAGTCGCCGAGGCAGTTGGCCGGGCTATATTGCGCACATCGATCCACCGTCGGGCCATGTTCCGCAGCCGTTTGCTTCTCCTCGTTTCAGCTGTCCTGGCGGCCCTGGCCGGCTGCACGACTTCTGCGCCCACTTCAGGTACCCAGACCTTGCCGCTGGAGGGGACCTACTGGAAGCTCGCATCGCTGCGAAACCAGATGGTGTTGCCGGCGGGCACGCCGCGCGAACCGCACATTCTGTTCGAGGCGACGGACCAGCGTTTCGCCGGCTTCGGGGGCTGCAACAGCCTGTTCGGCAGCTACGCGCGGGAAGGCGCACAACTGCGCTTGGGCCCGGTGGCGGCGACGCGGATGGCCTGCGCCTCGGGCATGGAACTGGAAAAGGCGTTCGCGACGGCACTGCACGTGGCAGCGTCCTGGCGCATCGAGGGGGACCGGCTGCTGCTGCTCGATCAAGGCAAGGGCGTGGTCGCCGAGTTCGTGTCCGGCTCACAGCTCTATGCCTGTGACGGCGGCAAGAACCTGCTCGTCCACTACGAAGGCACCGATCCCCGCCAGCAGCAGGCCTGGCTTTCCTATGAAGGCAGGAACTACCGCCTCCAGGTGAAGCCAGTGGCGGCAGGCGCGCGCTATGTCGCGGACCCGGGCCGGGCCGCCGGCACCAGGCTGGAATGGTGGCCCCAGGGCCAGGCAGGCACGCTTCGAGAGGGCCAGTCGGGGAAGCCGGACAGTTCCGACGACCTCAGGACGCTGGCCAGCTGCGTCCGGAAATACTACCCCTGGCGGACCATTTAGGCTGTCCCTTTGGTGAGCGCGTCCCAGTGCTCCTTGTCCACCGGCGTGATCGACAGCCGGTTGCCCTTGCGCAGCACCCGCATCTCGGCGAGTTCGGGGCGCTGCCGCATCTCGGCGAGCGTGATGTTCGGAATCTTCCGGGTCACCTGCACGTCCACCAGCATCCAGCGCGGGTGGTCCCTCTTCGACGCCGCGTCGTAGTAGCGCGACTTCGGGTCGAACTGGGTCGGGTCGGGGTAGGACTCCGAGACCACGCGCGCGATGCCGACGATGCCCGGCTCGGCGCAGCTCGAGTGGTAGAACAGCACGCCGTCGCCGATCTTCATCTCGTTGCGCATGAAGTTGCGCGCCTGGAAGTTGCGAACGCCGGTCCAGGCGACGGTCGAGTTGGGCGCCGCGAGCGCGTCATCCACCGACACGTCGTCGGGCTCGGACTTCATCAGCCAGTAGTTCATGAAACCATCATCCCATACGGGCCAGCGCCCGTGGTCCCGCGAACGGCAGACCTTCCCGCTGCTCGATGCGGATCCCTTCGTTCCACTTGGCCATGCGCTCGGAGCGCGCGAAGGAGCCGACCTTGAGCTGCCCCGCGTTCCAGCCGGTGGCCAGGTGAACGATGGCCACGTCCTCGGTCTCGCCGGAGCGCGCCGACACGATGGTGGCGTAGCCCGCGTCCCGCGCGGCTTGCAGCGCGGCCCGGGTTTCCGTCACCGTGCCGGCCTGGTTGGGCTTGATGAGCACGGCATTGCAGGCGCCGGCCGAGGCTGCGTGCCGGACGCGGTCGGCGCTGGTCACCAGGTAGTCGTCGCCCACCACCTGCACGCGATGGCCGACGGCGCGGGTGAAGGCGGCCAGCCCCTGTTCGTCGTCCTCGGCCAGCGGGTCCTCGATGGAGACGATGGGATAGCGCTCCGTCCATCGCACCAGCCGCTCGCACAGGGCGTCCGAATCCAGCTCGCGGTTCTCCAGCGCCAGCCGGTAGCGGCCGCCGCGGCCGAACTCCGAGGCCGCGATGTCCAGCGCGATGGACACCTCGCTGCCCGGCACCAGGCCGGCCTTCTCGATCGCGCCGACCAGGGTGTCCAGGGCCTCCTCGTTGCGCGAGAAGGCCGGCCACCAGCCGCCCTCGTCGGCGACCCCGGCCAACGGCCCGCGCGCCGCCATGAGCTCGCCGGCGCAGCGGTACACCTCGGCCGTCATTTCGAGCGCGCGCTCGAATGACGCCGCGCCGTTGGCAATGACCATGAAGTCCTGCACGTCCACGCGGCGGCCGGCATGCGCGCCGCCGCCGAAAATCTGGATCTGCGGCAAGGGGAGCGCGACCGCGCGATCCGGCGCGAGATAGCGCCACAAGGGCAGGCCCGCGCTCGCGGCGGCCGCGTGCAGCACCGCCAGCGACGTGGCGATCAGCGCGTTGCCGCCCAGCCGTGCCTTGTTCGGCGTGCCGTCCAGCGCGATGAGCGCGGCGTCGATGCCGGCCTGGTCCTCCACCTCGCGGCCGATCAGCACAGGGGCGATCTCGCGCGCGATCCCCTCGACCGTGCGGCGCACGTCCAGGCCCTTGAACCGGTCGCCGCCGTCGCGCAGCTCGACCGCTTCACGCGTGCCGCGCGAAGCACCGGCGGGGGCCAGGCCCAGGCCACGGGTGCCGTCCTCGTTCACCACTTCCACTTCGACCGTGGGCCGTCCGCGCGAATCCCAGATGCGCCTGGCCAGTACTTGCCTGATTCTCATGACTTGAATTCCCGGGCCCAGCAGGCGGCGATCGCCTCCAGCGACAGCCCTTCCTGTTTCAGCAATTGGATCGCGAGGCCGCGCACCGCCTGGCGCGCCGGCTCGCTGAGGTATTCGACCGGCGACTTGCCGTCCACCCGCGCCAGCGTGAGCCCCGGCAGCAGGGACGCCACGCGCCCGGCCAGCGCTTCCTGCGCTTCCCAGCGGGCCTGCGCAAAGTACGCGCCCTGCATCGCGTCGAAGCAGGCCAGCAGCGGCTGGGCCAGCGCGGGCAGGTGCGCCGCCTTCAGCAGGAAATGGTTGAGGCAGAACGCGACATCGAAGGCCGGGTCGCCGAACCAGGCGCATTCGGCATCGAGCAGCACCGGACCGCGCGGCCCGGCCAGGATGTTCTTCGGGCTCACGTCGCCGTGCACCAGCACCCGCCGCGTGTTGGCGGTCCGCTCGACCAGCGGCAGCAGCCGCCCGGCCAGCGCGGGATGCACCCGGGCTGCCTCGACGAGGTAAGGATCCAGCCGAAGGGCCATGAAATGCTCGTCGTTGGCGAACTGTTTCGCCAGCTGCGCATCATGCGCCGTGGCCGCGTGGATGCGACCGAGCAGTTCGCCGACCTGCCGCGCCACGGCGGGATCGATGCGGCCGGCCAGCAGCTCCGACTTCCAGTTGCGGAACTGCGGGCCGAGGAACTCCATCACGAAGCTCTTGCTCGCCTCGTCCTCGCCGAGCACGCGCGGCACATGCCCAGGGACGATCCGCAGCGCCGTGCGCAGGTAGCCGATCTCACCGAACACGCGTTCCACCGGCACCAGCCATTCCTTGGTGACCTTCAGCCGGGGCAAGGCCTGCTTGACGCAATAGCTGCCCGAGCGCAGGTCCACGCGATAGATGCCGGACGAGACGCCGCCCGCCAGCGCGCTGGCGACCACGGGTTCGTCGGGCTGCGCCAGACCCAGCGAAAGAAAGATGCGGCGCATCGCTGCCGGGTCCTGCGACAAATCCACGTGGGCCATGCGCGGCATTATGGCGGCCTAGAATTCGCCGCCATGAGCAACACCTCCACACCCCTTCGCGTTGCCGTCATGGGCGCGGGCGCCGTCGGCTGCTATTTCGGCGGCATGCTCGCGCGTGCCGGGCACCAGGTGACGCTGATCGCGCGGCCCCAGCATGTGGAGGCCATCGCGCGCGAGGGGCTCCGCATGGAAACGCGCAGCTTCGATGAGCGGGTGAAGCTGCGCGCCAGCAGCGATCCGGCTGCGGTGAGCGGGGCCGGCCTGGTGCTGTTCTGCGTGAAGTCGGGCGACACCGAAGCGGCCGGCCGCCAGGTGCAGCCGCATCTGGCGGACGAGGCCGTGGTGTTGTGCCTGCAGAACGGCGTCGACAATGCGGAGCGCCTGCGCACGGTGCTGGCGCGGCCCGAAGTGGCGGCGGCGGTGGTCTACGTGGGCACGGAAATGGCCGGGGCAGGACACGTCAAGCATCACGGCCGGGGCGAACTGGTGATCGACCCGCTTCGCCGGCTGCCGGAGCTGGCCGGGACGCTGGCCGCCGCGGGTGTGCCGACCGAGGTCTCCGACAACGTGCGCGGCGCGCTCTGGCTCAAGCTGATTCTGAACTGCGCCTACAACGCGGTGTCCGCGATCTCGCAGCTGCCCTACGGCCAGACGGTGGCAGGCTCGGGCATTCCGCAGGTCATGCGCGACGTGGTGGGCGAGTGCCTGGCCGTGGCGAAGGCCGAGGGCGTGACCGTCCCGGGCGACGTCGAGTCGGCGGTGCGGCGCATCGTGGAGACCATGCCCGGGCAGTATTCCTCGACCGCCCAGGACCTGGCGCGCGGCAAGCCGAGCGAAATCGACTACCTCAACGGACACATCGTCCGGCGCGGCGAGCTGCTCGGCGTTGCCACGCCGGCGAACCGCGTGCTGTGGTCACTGGTGAAACTGCTGGAGTCCAAGCAGGTCACGCAGGTCACGGACGCGGCAGCCGCACGCTGAGTCTGTATTTCCGTACGTGTTGATTCGGCGCGCGCCGTCGCGGCGCAAGCGCGGCGCTGACTCCCCAACGGGGGCAACGCGCACACCATGGTCGCCTCTGCGCAACTTCCGCAAGGGGAACCCACATGAGCACCCTTCGACAGAGACTGAGCCTCACGGCGCTGGTGGCAGCCCTGACCGTTGCATTCGGAACGGCCACCTGGCCTCCTGATGTCTTCGCCAAAGGTGGCGGGGGTGGAGGCGGAGGTGGCGGAGGCGGAGGCGGAGGCGGAGGCGGAGGCGGCGGAGGCGGCGGAGGGGGCGGCGGCGGTGGTGGCTCTGGGGGCGGTGGCTCTGGAGGCGGTGGCTCTGGGGGTGGTGGCTCTGGAGGCGGTGGCTCTGGAGGCGGTGGCTCTGGAGGTGGTGGCTCTGGAGGTGGTGGCTCTGGAGGTGGTGGCTCTGGAGGTGGTGGTGCCGGAGGTGGTGGTGCCGGAGCAGGTGGTGCCGGAGCAGGTGGCGCCGGCGCAGGTGGCGCTGGCGCGGGTGGCGCTGGCGCGGGTGGCGCTGGCGCGGGTGGCGCTGGCGCGGGTGGCGCTGGCGCAGGTGGCGCTGGCGCAGGTGGCGCTGGCGCAGGTGGTGCCGGTGCGGCCGGCGGCGCCGCAGCCGGTGGCACGGCAGCAGGTACATCGGCAGGCGGGGCATCGGCCGGAAGTGCCGGGACAGCTGCAGCCGCGGCCGCAGGTCCCTCGTCCGGTGCCGGGGCGCCGGGGGCTTCCGCCAGCGTGGGAGGCACGAGTTCGACAGGACCGTCAAGTGCCGCGGCGGCCACGGCAGCCGACGGTGGAGGCTCGGCAGGCGGGCCGGTCGACGCCGGCGTCAGCTCGCGTCGCTGGGCGCCCGATTGGTATAGCGGCTACGCACCGGCTACCCGGGCCAAGGCCGCCACACCGGGCGCGACGCCTGCGCGCGTGGCGACGGTGCCGCCCCCGCGCTATTCGCAGCCCGAGACGGCCTCGCGCGCCGTGGTTGCCAAGCCTGCGCCCGCGGCGGCGAAGCCTTCGGCCGTGAACCAGTCGGTGCTGGTGGGCAAGCCCTTGCCGCCCGCAGGGACCGACACCGCGACCATGGGCGCGCCGCCGGGGGCGGTCCAAGCCCAATAGTTGCGCCGGGCACTCGACCGCGGTCAGCCGGACCAGGCAAACGGTGCGAAGTGGCCGTTGCGGGTGCCCGTGCTGTCGTCCCACTTGATGCCGAAGGCGTCCATCTTGCTGCGCGTGGCCTTGGCCAGCGCCAGGCGGGAGTTGAGCGGGTGGGACACGTTGTCGATCGCCATCAGCTCGGGCGGCGTCGAGAGGTTCAGCAAGCCTTCGCAGGCTTCGTCGAGCAGTTCCCCGGCGCTGGCCGACCAGGTCACGCCGTCGTTGTCGATGCGGACTTCACGCCGCTCCACGCCCGCCATCTTGCCCACCAGGGGCGCCAGCATCGCCATCGGCCCGCCGGCAGCGCCGCTGGCGATCGCACCGATGGCCTCGACCTGCGTATCCGAGGCGGCCGAATCGACGATCAGTCCCACCGTCATGTTGCCCGCGCCCATGGGCCCCTGCGATTGCAGCATCACGATGAAGTTGATGCCGTCCAGGGAAACGCCGTCCTTGCTTCCCTTGTCGATGCGCAACGCCAGCGCGGCCTTGCAGTCGCCTTCGGTCGGCCGGCCTGCCAGGTTGGTGAAGATGCACGGGCACAGCAAGGTGCAGTTGCATGTCTCCATATACTGACCGGAAATCTGCCAGGCCATGGTCGCAGCTCCTGAACGAAGTGGATGGCTTTCAGCTTAGGTGGCGGCACCACGGGGCGTTAGCGACGCCGGGCAAGACTTTGTAACTCGCTTGACAAGCCCATCAAAGGCAAGGATGGTACGAGCGGGCAGGTCAGCAGCATGGAGGTGCGATGCGACGGTGGGGTCGGTCAGCTTCGGGGATTCCGGGCATGTTGTCGGCGCTGGTGGTCCAGCACCCCACGCGCACGGCCCTGATCCTGGCCATCAGCCTGGCGGCCTGGACCTTCACCGCCTGGATGGCGCTCGACATGGGCCATCCGCTCGCGCAATTGATGATGCCGCCGACCGCCGGCTGGGACGCGGCCAACAGCTTCGCGATCTTCCTCATGTGGGCGGTCATGATGGCGGCGATGATGCTGCCCGCCGCGCTGCCGGTGGTCCTGACCTTCGCCCACCTGAGCCTTCGACAGGGTGAACGTGCCCGGGGGCGGGTGTTCGTGGCCGCCTACCTGCTGGTGTGGCTGGCCTTCAGTGCCGCGGCAACCGCCCTGCAATGGGCTCTGCAGGCCATGCACTGGATCAACCCCATGATCGTCAGCACATCCGTGTGGCTCACGGGGTCCTTGCTGCTGATCGCCGGGCTCTACCAGTTCTCGCCGCTCAAGAAGCACTGCCTGGCCCGCTGCCGCTCACCGCTGGGATTCCTGATGGGCGAGTGGCGAAGCGGCACGGGCGGCGCTTTCCGCATGGGCCTGCATCATGGCCTGCTCTGCGCCGGTTGCTGCTGGGCCCTGATGGTGCTGCTGTTCGTCGGTGGCGCGATGAACCTCGCTTGGGTGGTCGCCCTGGCCATCGTGGTGGCCATCGAGAAGATGGCGCCCTACGGCGAGCGGGTCGCCTTCATGCTGGGGCTGCTGATGATCGCGGCCGGCCTGTGGAACCTGGCGGCCCTGCTGGCTTCGTGACGCGCTGCCGCGCGCTCAGCGCAGGATATCGAGCAGTTCCACTTCGAAGACCAGCGTGGCATTGGGCGGGATCACCCCGCCGGCGCCGCGCTCGCCATAGGCGAGGCCCGGCGGGCAGGTCAGGCGCGCCTGGCCGCCCGGCTTCATCAGTTGCACGCCCTCGGTCCAGCACTTGATCACGCGGTTGAGTGCAAACTCGGCCGGCCGGCCGCGCTGGTAGGAACTGTCGAATTCCTTGCCGTCCGGCAGGGTGCCGCGGTAGTGCACGCGCACGACGTCGCTCGCCACGGGGGAAGCGCCAGAGCCGTCCTTGAGGGACTCATAGACCAGGCCGCTGGCGGTGGTGACCGGCTTGGCGGCGGCACAGGCTCCTGCAAAAAGGCAGGCGGCGGCGAGGATCGACAGTTTGCGCATCGGGGCTCCTTGGTTTGGGGCCCTGCATGGTAGCCGGGCGCGGCCGGTGTGCATCCGCCGCCCCGCAAAGGGGGAGAGCTTCAGCGGACGTTCGCCGTCACCCGCAGGAAGGTCGCCGGGATCTCGGTGCGCCCCGGATCGGCGCTGCGGTTCTGGCTGGCGAACAGTTCTTCCAGTTCCTTGCGCAACTCGTCTTCGCGGCCGTTCTTCGCGGCCGCGTCGAAGGCATTCATCGTGGGCCCGTAGAAGCGGCGGAAGTTGTCCACGAATTCGACGGGCGTGCCCGCGAAGCGGAAGGTGTAGGTGTCGCGCACGAAGACGACGTCTTCCTGGTCGACGCCGGCCTGGCCAAAACGGTCGAGCACCTGGGCCTCCACGCCCCAGGTCATGGGGCTGATGAAGCCTTCGGGGGGCGGCGGCGAATAGGCGGCGCTGATGCGCAGGATCTGCGCGACCAGCGTGGGGTCGTTGGGGATCCAGTTGCCCATCACGATGCGGCCGCCCGGCTTGGTCACGCGCACCATTTCCTTGGCCACGTCCACCGGCTTGGGCGCGAACATCGCGCCGAAGATGGTGACGAGGCGATCGAAGCTGTCGTTCTCCAGGTTTTCCAGATTGCTGGCATCGCCTTCTTCGAAGCGGAGGTTGCCCAGGCCGGCTTCGGCGGCGCGGCGATTGCCCGCGGCGACCAGGTTGGCCGCGATGTCCACCCCGAGCACGTCAGCCCCGAGTTGCGCCGCGGGCAGGGCGGTGGTGCCGTCTCCGCAGCCAAGGTCCAGCACCTTCATCCCGGGTGTGACGCCCAGTTCCTTCACCAGGGACTCACCGCTTTCGCGCATCGCCGCGGCAATCCGCGTGAAGTCGCCCTTTTCCCAAAGTGCTTTGTTGGGGTTCATCGCCGCTCCCGGTCTCCGATTGAAGAATCCGCGCGAAATCTACGCTTTTCGAGAGGACTGCGCCAGTAGCAATTTGTGGATGAGCTGCGCTCAGGCCGCTTGCGCGAGGCCGGCCGTCGCTCGGTCCGCGCAGCGCGAGTCGACCCAATAGGCCCATGCCACCAGCAGCCATTGCGCCTGTCCGACCCAGGCGATGGCGGTGACGCCCGGAGGAGGCGGGCCGAACAGGTTGCCCATGTGAACGAGCGCGAGACAGGCCACCAGCCCGGCCAGTCCGAGGCGGCCGGTCCTGTCCATGGTCGGCGTCGCCTTGACATAGAGCCACACCCCGATGGCAAAGAGCGGGACTTCCACCGCCAGCGTCGCCGCCCTGGATTGCCAAAGGCCCAGGCCGATCAGCGTGCTGCCGCCAGGCACGAGCGGCAGGTCGGGGATGTGCACGAGGGCGTCCAACAGCCAATGGCTCAGGACCAGCAGGCCGACCACGACCGCCAGGCGGAACTGACGGCGCGCCAGGAAATGCAGCGCCGCGACGACGACGGCCCAGGCCGCGGCCCCGGCGAGGCTGTGCGAGATGGGGTAGTGCTCGAACAGCAGCGGGGTGACCGCCGTCGCGCCCGGTGCGATGCGCACCGTCTCCAGTCCCAGCAGCAGGAGCGTGGGCCAGAGCAAATCCAGGAACTGCGCGGCGAGAAAGGCCGTGCCGAGCGACAGGCGCGGCGCCACGCGCTTGGCCGCGAAGCCCAGGCCGAAATGACCAATGAACATCCGAGTCTCCTCCAGTAGTGCGTGCGCCGGCCGTCAGGCGCGGAATTCGACCTGGCGATGGAACGCCGTCTCGGGCATCTCGCCGAGCAGGCTTCCTTGCCGCCACACCTTCAACCGCCTCGCGCGCAGCCGGATCGCTTCCACCGCATCGCGTGCCTGCAGCAGCACGAAACTGGCGTCGCAGCCGGGCGCCAGGCCGTAGCCGGGCAGCTGCATGATTTTCGCGGCGTTGCCGGTCACGGCCTCGAAGCAGGCGCGCATGCCGGCCTGGCTGGTCATCTGGGCGACGTGCAGGCCCATGTGCGCGACGTCCAGCATGTCGCCGCTGCCCATGGCGTACCAAGGATCCATCACGCAGTCGTGGCCGAAGGCGACCGTGACGCCGGCCTGCATCAATTCGGGCACGCGCGTCATCCCGCGCCGCTTCGGATAGCTGTCGTGGCGGCCTTGCAGCGTGATGTTGATCAGCGGGTTGGCGATGACGGCGACCCCGCTCTCGGCGACCAGCGCCAGCAGCTTGCTCGCGTAGGCGTTGTCCATGCTGTGCATGGAGGTGCAATGGCTGCCCGTCACCCGGCCCTGCAAGCCCAGGCGCTGCGTCTCGAAGGCCAGCGTCTCGATGTGGCGCGACAGGGGGTCGTCGGTTTCGTCGCAGTGCATGTCCACCGGCTTGCCGCGTCGCGCAGCGAGCTCGCACAGCAGCCGGACGCTGGCCGCGCCTTCGCCCATGGTGCGCTCGAAATGCGGGATGCCGCCGACGACGTCCACGCCCATGTCGAGCGCCCGCTCGATGTTGGCGAGCCCGCCGGGCGAGCGCAGCACGCCGTCCTGCGGGAAGGCGACCAGTTGCAGGTCGATGCAGCCGGCCACCCGGCGCTTGACTTCCAGCAGCGCTTCCACTGCCAGCAGGCGAGGGTCGCTGGTGTCCACATGGCTGCGGATGGCCAGCAGCCCCTGCGCCACGGCCCATTCGCAATAGGTGAGGGCGCGCCCGATGATGTCGTCCTGGGCCAGCGTGGGCTTGAGTTCGCCCCACAGCGCGATGCCTTCCAGCAGCGTCCCGCTTTCATTGACGCGCGGGCGGCCATAGGTGAGCGCCGAGTCCATGTGGAAATGCGCGTCGCAAAAAGGCGGCGACAGCAGCATGCCCCGGGCTTCCACGGTTTCCCGGGCGGGCGCCGACAGTCCTTCGCGTACTTCGACGATCTTGCCGCCCTGCACGGCCACCGACATGTCGGTGCGGCCGTCCGGCAGCGAGGCTTGGGTGATGAGCAGGTCGAGCATGGTGGTGGCGGTGGGATGGCTGCGGACGGCAACGCCGCATCACAAACACTCAGGGCTATTACATCGCAAGGCGAATAAGGCTGGGCAGTCTTTCCGCAATCATCAGGGTGTCCAGTCCCAGGAGCAAGGCCATGAAGTTTGCGCGTCGATCCGGGGTCCTGCGCGTTGTGTCCGCGTGCATTGGCGCGTTTCTTCTTGCCTGGGGTCTCGCCGCCTGCGGCGGCGGGGGTGGCTCGCCCGGAGACGGCGACGAGCAGATCGGCGTCGCGGCGCCGGTCCCGCCCTCACCGCCATCCAGCCGGTGAACCGTCCCGCGCGGGCAACAGCCAGGCGCTGAGGAAGGCGAGCAGCACGCGCGCGGAGTTGTCGGCCGCGATCTTGAAGAAGGTGCCGATCTCGTTCTCGCCCTCGCCGCCGCCGGCCAGGTCGCTGAGGGAGCGAAAGGCGATGAAGGGCACGCCGTTGGCGTAGGCCACGTGCGCGGTGGCCGCGGTTTCCATGTCGAGCACATTCGCGGCAAAAGTTCGGAAGGTGTAGTCACGCAAGCCCGCGTTGTCCACGAAGGCCTGGCCCGACACGCCGTTGCCGCCGATCACCACGCGCGGCTCGTGACTGAGGCATCGCTGCTCTGTGTCGCAGCGTTCCAGCTTCACGCCGGCGGAGCGGCGCGCGATTTCCATCAGGGCTGGATCCACCTCGAACCACAGCTTCTTCTCGCCGCCGGGATGGGCCTTCGACACCACGCCCACCGACCGAGGGTGCCACATGCCGAAGTTCGGCAGCTTCGCGTCGTCCATCCAGGACGGCACCTGGTACTGCCCGGGCGCCTTCTCGCGCGCCGCGAGCACCTCCAGGTACTGCGCCCAGCGTTGCGCAACCACGACATCGCCCACTTTCAGCGCCGGGTTCACGCCGCCGGCGATGCCGCTGAAGACCACGTGGCTGACCTTGAAGCGGTCCAGCGCCAACTGCGTGTTCATGGCGGCATTGGTCATGCTGATGCCGCTCAGGAAAAGCACGACCGGCTTGCCCTGCAGCGTGCCGGTGGTGAACTCCACGCCGTTGATCGTTTGCTTGCGCGGCTGCTCGACCTTGGTCTGCAGCAGTGCGAGTTCGGCAGGGAAAGCCGAGATGACCGCCACGCGCGGCGTGTCGCCGCTGTCAAGGCTGGCACAGCCGGCCGTGATGACGTTCAGAAATACCGCAAGGCAAACAATCCATCCGCGCACGCCGACCTCCTCAGCTTTGTCCTGGAGGCAAGTCTAGCGATACGCCGGCCGGCGCATTTCCGCGGGCCGCTAGTAGTCCAGGTCTTCCACCGGCAGCGGCAGCGCCGCATCCGGCATCTGGCCCAGGATCCGGTTCAGGGTGCGGGTGATGGTGCGCACGTCGTTGTCGAAGCCGCCGTGCGTGGCGGCCCGCTTCTTGCCCTGGGCATCCACCTGCACCCATTCGGAGATTTCGACCGGGGGCAGGCCGTCGGCCTGCAGCGGCAGGCTTTGCGTCCAGGCACGCCAGGTCTGCACGTCCGGCCAGTAGCGATCCACCCAGAGGTCGTCGTCCGGGTCGTCGGCGTCCAGGTCCAGGCAGCGCTCCAGGCCGGCCAGCGGCGTCTTGCGAACGTCCTCGAAGCCGCGCGCCACGAGGTACAGCAGCGACTTGCCATAGATCAGGTCAGAGCCCACGCAGTCGTCACGTTCGACCTTGTCCGAAAGGATGTGCAGCCATGTGCTGTCCGCGGGGGCATGGGGAACGATCTTCTGGAGCGCGAAGTCCAGCGGGCAGGCGGGCGCGTAGAGCGTCAGCGAATCGGGCCGCACGCCCCGGTCCTGCAAGTGCCCCAGCACGAACGAGCCGGCCGAGTGGCCCACCAGGTGCACTTCGACTGCCGGGACGGCGGCCTTGAGGTCGGCCAGCGCCCCGGCCAGCAGTGCGATGCCGCGTCCGGCCTCGGCGCCCAGCTGCGCGTTGCTCTTCATCTGGCGCCAGGCCCAGCGCAGCGGGCCATGGGCAATCGCCTCCACGAAGCGGTCTCGCGCATCGGTCACCATGCCGCTGGCCAGCCGCGCCTCTTCGGGCTGGGCAAACTGGTCTTCCCAGGTCTGCTTGAACGTTTCCACGAAGCCGGTCTTCCACACCATGAAGATGGGGTAGATGCCGTTGCCGAGGAAGTAGGGTCCCAGGATGCGCGCGCGCTCGATCGCGTCTTCCTCCGGGTTGAGGCCGCCGTGGGCGTAGATGGCCAGGCGCAAGGGCTGGCCCGTGTCCCTGGCCCACTGCATGGCGCGCTCGACGACGACTTCGCGTACATGGTCCTCGGCGCTGGCGCGGTCGGGCCGGGCCGTGTCGACCGCGCCGTCATTGCCGGCCACGATGCTGTGCAGGTAGGCCTGTTCGGTGGGCCAGGGCTGGGCCGCCGGGTTGGTGGGGGCCACCCGCGGCTGCGAGTCGCCCATCACCATCGAGTAACTGGCGGCGCGGCGGGTGCGCGAAGCCTGGGCGCGCGTTGCGCCGTTGCGCCGCTGCGGCACGCCCAGCGTGGAAACCCAGGCGTCGTCGCCGTTGGCCACCCAGTCGTCGTAGGACATCACCGCGAAGCCGTGCAGACCCCACTCGGGGCCCCAGGAGTTCTGAACGATGAAGCCGTCCTCGTTGTAGCCGACGAGCGCGAAGGCGTGGCCGCCGTCGATCTCGGTCGCGTCGTCGTAGGCGATGCGCGGGATGTGCGCATGGCCCAGCTTGCGCGGCGGCGCGCCGTTGCCGGCCAGGTCCCATCCGCCGTGCACGCTCGCCGAAACAAACACCGCGCCCACGTCGCGGATCGCGGTCTGCATGTCGGTCACCGATCGGCGGTCGATGCGGTAGTACACCCCCAGCGGCCGCGCGGTGGCCTCCACGGCCCAGGTCTCGTCGGGGCGGTAGGTGCTCTGTGGCTTCTTCTTGTTCTCGCGGTAGATCGACTGCAGCCACAGCGGCGCTTCGCAGGCGCCGTGCTTGTGCCAGCCCTTCATGGCGCCGCGGCAGCTCGAACCGTCGTAGTCCTGGCCGGGCCACTCATCGTAGAAGCGGGCCAGGTCGTACAGCATGTGCGGGCTGACGGACCGGAAGCCTTCCGTGCTGCCCGATGCCAGCGCCCGCGACCACAGCAGGTAGTTGATGACCGCCGCCAGGCCGTAGCCGGTGCAGGCGCCTTCCTTGCCCTGGTTCAGCACCAGCCCCTGTTCGAGGTAGCCGGGGATGAAGCGCCGCATGTCCTCGTCGCTGGGGAACTGGGGCGGCAGGGCCAGCGTGGGCGGCTGGTACATCCGGTCCCTCAGGTCCAGCCGGTCCGGCCGCACGTCCAGGACGACGGACTTGTTTCCTACGGTCAGCTGGCGTACAGGCATGGCTCGCTCCTCGGGCAAACGCTCGAGGCGAGCCTATCGGCGGCATCGCGACGCCGCATCATTCAACTGGTGGAGATTGCCAGCCCAGCCGGCCGTGCCGCCTACTTCGTGCCGAAGATGCGGTCGCCGGCGTCGCCCAGGCCCGGGAGGATGTAGCCGTGCTCGTTCAGTTGCCGGTCGATCGCGGCGGTGTAGATCGGCACATCCGGGTGGGCGGTGTGCATCGCGCGGATGCCCTCGGGGCAGGTGAGCAGGCACACGAACTTGATCGACTTCGGGGCCAGTTCCTTGATGCGCTCGACGGCGGCGATGGCGGAATTGCCGGTGGCCAGCATCGGGTCCACGATGACGACGTCGCGGTCATGCATGCTGTGCGGCATCTTGAAGTAGTACTCCACCGCCGTCAGCGTCTTGGGATCCCGGTACAGCCCGATGTGGCCCACGCGTGCGCCCGGCACCACGCTCAGCATGCCGTCCAGGATGCCGCCGCCGGCGCGCAGGATGGAGACGAACACCAGCTTCTTGCCGTCGATCACCTTGGCCTTGGTGGTCTCCAGCGGCGTCTCGACCTCCACCTCCTGCATCGGCATGTCGCGCGTGACCTCGTAGGCCATGAGCGTGGACAGCTCGTTCAGCAGGCGGCGGAAGCTGTTGGTGGACGCCTCCTTGTTGCGCATGAGCGTGAGCTTGTGCTGGACGAGCGGATGGTCGATGAGGTGGACGTTGCTGGTCATGGTTGCATTTTGCATCCGCGCTGCTGGGGAAAGTTCAGAAGACGGTGCCGTCGCTGGCCACCCGCAGCGGGGGCAGCCCGCCACGGTGCTTTTGCGCGAGTTCGCGTCCGGCGGCCCAGGTCCCGCCTTCGAGCACGCGGGCCAGCGGCAGGCGGACGGCGTCCACCTTCAGCTGCCGGCGCACGGCAGCGGCGACCTCGTCGAGCAGCGCCACCGTGAGCGCGCGCCATTCCACGATGATCTCGTCGCCCGGGCGCCAGAGCTCGCGCGCCGCCTGTTCGTCGCGCAGCCGCAGCAGCCCGGTGTCGATCAGCAGCCCGCCGTTGCGGTATTCCGGCAGGCCGGTCAGCTTGTCGACCTCGCGCACCTTCACGCCGCTCCACTCGAAAGGCTCCAGCAGCGAATACGCCATCCACTGCGACAGCTTGTGCAGGGGCATCCAGCCGTCGGTGAGGCCCTCGCCGCGCACGGCCGGGTGGCGCCAGCAGTCGCCGAGCGGGAACGCGCCGATCGCGTTGTCCGCCGGCCAGATGCCCGACAGGGACGACAGCAGCTGGGACAGGATGTCGTGCGCGGCGACGTCCGCGGTGTGCGGGACGTCGGGCCCGAGCGGGGAGATCAGCATGTCGAACATGCCGGCGGGACGGGCGTCCTCGCCGAAGACCTCGGGCTGCTCGGCGATGACTTCGCCCAGGCGGTGCAGCAGGAGGGCGCGCTCCTGCAGGCCGACCAGGGGGTTGGTCGGCGTGACCTGGAAGGCGGCGGCCAGATGGTCGGGGATGAGCGCGCGCAGGCCGGTCGAATCGGCCTGCAGCGGATGGTTGCGGTCGGAGGAGAACAGCCCGCCCACGAAGGCGTGGTAGCTGGCCACGGCCAGCCCTTCGGAGCGCGTGAACGTCTGGCCGCTCGCGGCTTCGGTGTACTTCCAGTCGGGACCGGCGCCGCCGTCGAGCAGCACGCTGACCACCGTCAGGTCGATCAGGCTGTGCGCCCGGGCCGCCAGCGGCACCGCGCCCAGCCAGCGCTCGAGCTCGGCGCGGCGATGCACGCCCCCGGCCTCGAAGTGGCGCCAGCGGCTGTGAAGGGGGACGTGCAGCCCCGGAAAGCGGTGCATCGCGGCGATCACCACCTCGGCCGCGGTCGCATCCATCAGGCCGTCGTCGACCGTGAACCAGGGCGAGTCGCCGTGGCGCGCCCGCCGCAGCAGCTGGCCCGCGCGCTCGCGGATCGCCACCGTGGTGCGCAGGGTGGAGGCGGCGGCTTCGGCCGCGCCATGCTCGAACTCCGGTTCTGTGCTGTCCATGGAGCGCCCTTTATTGGCGTTATGGGTCGGCCTGCAGCCCCCGTCCCTTCGCTTTGCCGAGTTCCTCCGCATCCGGCGCCTGGCCGGGCGTGAAGTAGCCGGCGGCGATCTTGGCGTCGATCTCCACCTGCGCGTCGGGCGGAATCAGTCCATCCGGGATGTTGACGCGCTCGCCGATCTCGATGCCCGATTTCAGGATGGCGTCGAACTTCATGTTGCTCATCGAGACCAGCCGGTGGATCTTGCGGATGCCCAGCCAGTGCAGCACGTCGGGCATCAGCTCCTGGAAGCGCATGTCCTGCACACCGGCCACGCATTCGGTGCGGGCGAAGTACTGGCTGGCGGTGTCGCCGCCGGCATGGCGCTTGCGCGCGTTGTAGACCAGGAACTTGGTCACCTCGCCCAGGGCGCGCCCCTCCTTGCGCGAGTACGCGATCAGGCCCACGCCGCCGCGCTGCGCGCCGCGGATGCATTCCTCGATGGCGTGGGTGAGGTAAGGCCGGCAGGTGCAGATGTCCGAGCCGAACACGTCCGAGCCGTTGCACTCGTCGTGCACCCGGGCGGTGAGCTCGACGTTCGGGTCCGCCAGGTCGCGTGCGCGGCCGAAGATGTAGATCGTCTGGCCGCCGATGGGCGGCAGGAACACCTCGAGGTCGCTGCGCGTGACCAGTTCCGGGTACATGCCGCCGGTCTCCTCGAACAGCACGCGCCGCAGATCGGTCTCGGCGCAGCCGAAGCGGCGGGCCAGCCCGGGCAGCCACCACACCGGCTCGATCGCCGCCTTGGTGACCACCGCCGCGCCCTGCGCGGTGAGGAACTTGTGGTCTGCGGTCAGGCGTCCCGTGTGCAGCGCCTCGATCACCTCGGGCAGGATCACATGCGCCTTGGTCACCGCGATGGTCGGGCGGATGTCGTAGCCGGCGGCCAGCTGCTCGGCGAACACCTCCGAGACGGTGGCGCCCCAGGGGTCCATGCTGACGATGCGGCCGGGCTCGCTCCACTGCGGGTAGGGCCCGATCGCATCGGTCGGGGCGGTATTGGTCAGGTCGGCCTTGTGGCTGCGCGACAGCGCGCCGGCTGCCACGGCGAGCGCCCGGTAGACGCTGTAGGAGCCGCTATGGGTGCCGATCACGTTGCGGTGGGCGCGCTGGGTGGTGGTTCCCACGACGGGGCCGCGTTCCTGCGGCGTCGGCGCGGCCCAATGGATGGGCAGGGCGCCGTGACCGCCGGAGTGCGAGGTCAGTCGGATGTGACGCGGCCCGGGCGTTGCAACGGACATGTCATGCCTTCAAAGGAGGCACTTTACAGCAGGCCTGCCCAGCGCGGGCTCAGCGCGGGCTCAGCGCCGCTTGCTGCCCATGATGCTTCCCAGCACGCCGCGGATGATTTCGCGGCCGACGGTGGAGCCCATGGTGCGGACGGCGGACTTGGCCATGCTTTCGGCCAGGCCTTCGCGGCGTCCCCCTCGCGGGCCGGTGGAGCCGAACAGGATGTCGTTCAGGCCGCCCATCAGCCCTCCGCCCGCCTGGACGGCTTCCTTGGTCTTGGCGGCCTCGGCGGAGGCTACTTCGGCGCGGCCCTGCAGCTTCTCGTAGGCCGACTCGCGGTCGGCGGTCTTCTCGTAGACGCCGGCCACCAGGGAGCCGGCGATCAGCTGCTGGCGCTGCTGCGGCGTGATGGGGCCGATCTGGCTGCCCGGCGGCAGCACGTAGACGCGCTCGGTGACGCTGGGCCGCCCCTTGCCATCGAGCAGGCTCACCAGTGCCTCGCCCACCGCCAGTTCGGTGATGGCCGTTTCGATGTCGAGACCGGGCTTCTGCCGCATGGTCTGCGCCGTGGCCTTCACCGCCTTCTGGTCGCGCGGGGTGTAGGCCCGCAGGGCATGCTGCACGCGGTTGCCCAGCTGTGCCAGCACGCTGTCGGGGATGTCCAGCGGGTTCTGGGTCACGAAATACACGCCCACGCCCTTGGAGCGCACCA
This sequence comes from Ramlibacter tataouinensis, assembly GCF_001580455.1. NCBI lineage: Bacteria > Pseudomonadati > Pseudomonadota > Betaproteobacteria > Burkholderiales > Comamonadaceae > Ramlibacter > Ramlibacter tataouinensis. Next base: position 4,888,617 of record NZ_CP010951.1, on the reverse strand, counting down.
GCCGCACCACCAGCTCGATGCGCTCGACCAGCACCTTGGGCGCCTCGTCGAACAGCAGGTGCGCCTCGTCGAAGAAGAACACGAGCTTGGGCTTGTCCGGGTCGCCGATCTCCGGCAGCTGCTCGAACAGTTCGGACAGCATCCACAGCAGGAAGGTGGCGTACAGGCGCGGCGCATGGAGCAGCTTGTCGGCCGCCAGGATGTTGACAATGCCGCGGCCCTGCTCGTCGGTCTGCAGGAAGTCCTCGATGTTGAGCATGGGCTCGCCGAAGAAGCGGTCCCCGCCCTGGGTTTCGATCTGCAGCAGCCCGCGCTGGATGATGCCGATGCTGGCCGCGCTGATGTTGCCGTAGGCGGTGCGGAAGTCGCCCGCGTTGTCGCCCACGTGCTGCAGCATGGCGCGCAGGTCCTTCAGGTCCAGCAGCAGCAGGCCGCTGTCGTCGGCGATCTTGAAGACCAGGTTCAGGACCCCGGCCTGGGTCTCGTTCAGCCCCAGCATGCGGCCCAGCAGCAGAGGGCCCATGTCGGAGATGGTGGCGCGTACCGGGTGGCCCTGCTCGCCGAACACGTCCCACAGCGCCGAGGGCGCGGCGAAGGATTCCGGCTCCGGCAAGCCGCGTTCCTTCAGCACCGCCGCCAGCTTGCCGGCCACCTTGCCGGGCTGGCTGATGCCGGTCAGGTCGCCCTTGACGTCCGCCATGAAAACCGGCACGCCGATCTTCGAAAAGCTCTCCGCCAGGGTCTGCAGCGTGACGGTCTTGCCGGTGCCGGTGGCGCCGGTGATGAGCCCGTGGCGGTTGGCCAGGCCCGGCAGCAGTTCACACTGGATGGAATCGTTCCTGGCGACAAGGATGGGTTCGGCCATGGCTGAAAAGTAAAATGCGGGAGCTCAATATATCAACGGACGAGAGAAAAGGGACGATCGTGGCTGGACACAGTAAATGGGCCAACATCCAGCACCGCAAGGGCCGGCAGGATGAGAAGCGCGGCAAGATCTGGACGCGCTGCATTCGCGAGATCATGGTCGCGGCGCGCCAGGGCGGTGGTGACCTGTCGGCCAACCCGCGGCTGCGGCTGGCGGTGGACAAGGCCAAGGCCGCCAACATGCCGGCCGACACCATCAAGCGCAACATCGACAAGGCCACCGGCAACCTCGAGGGCGTGAGCTACGAGGAGATCCGCTACGAGGGCTACGGCATCGGCGGCGCGGCGATCATCGTGGACACCATGACCGACAACAAGGTGCGCACGGTGGCCGAAGTCCGGCATGCCTTTTCCAAGTACGGCGGCAACATGGGCACCGAAGGCTCGGTGGCCTTCCAGTTCAAGCATTGCGGCCAGCTGATCCTGGCGCCCGGCACCAGCGAAGATAAGGTGATGGAAGTGGCGCTGGACGCGGGCGCGGAGGACGTCATCACGGATGACGACGGCGCCATCGAGGTGGTGACCGCCCCGGCCGAATTCGAGAAGGTCAAGAACGCGCTCGAGGCCGCCGGCCTCAAGCCCGAGGTGGCCGGCGTGACGATGCGTCCCGAGAACACCATCGAGCTCGGCGGCGAAGACGCGGCTCGCATGCAGAAGCTGCTGGACGTCCTGGAAGACCTGGACGACGTGCAGGACGTCTTCCACAACGCCGAAATCAACGAATAACAGATCATGAGCCCCCACGCGCCGCACTTCGAGGGGGCCATCGGCCACCTGGGAGCGGCCTGCCGGAGGCCCAACTCAAGGAACGCATGAAAGTACTTGTCATCGGCGGCGGCGGCCGCGAGCACGCGCTGGCCTGGAAGCTGGCGCAGTCGCCCAAGGTGCAGGCGGTGTACGTTGCCCCGGGCAACGGCGGCACGGCGCTGGATCCGCGGCTGGAGAACGTGCCGATCACCGACATCCCGGCGCTGCGCGACTGGGCGCTGGCCAACAAGATCGCGCTCACCGTGGTCGGCCCCGAGGCGCCGCTGGCCGCCGGCGTGGTGGACGACTTCCAGGCGCACGGCCTGCGCGTGTTCGGCCCGACCCGGGCGGCCGCGCAGCTGGAGAGCTCCAAGGCCTTCTCCAAGGCCTTCATGCGCCGCCATGGCATCCCCACGGCCGAGTACGAGACCTTCTCCGATCCCGCCGAGGCCCACGCCTATGTGGACCGGCAGGGCGCGCCCATCGTCATCAAGGCCGACGGCCTGGCCGCGGGCAAGGGCGTTGTGGTGGCGATGACCCGGGAGGAAGCGCATGAGGCGATCGACTTCATGCTGCTGGACAACAAGCTGGGCGTGACCCACAACGAGGGCGGCGCCCGCGTGGTGATCGAGGAGTTCCTGCAGGGCGAGGAGGCGAGCTTCATCGTCCTGTGCGACGGCGCCAACGTCACGGCGCTGGCGACCTCGCAGGACCACAAGCGGCTGCTCGACCACGACATGGGCCCCAACACCGGGGGCATGGGCGCCTATTCGCCGGCGCCGGTGGTCACGCCGGAGATCCACGCCCGGGCGATGCGCGAGATCATCCTGCCCACCATCAAGGGCATGCGCGAGGACGGCATCCCGTTCAGCGGCTTTCTCTACGCCGGCCTCATGATCGATGCCGCCGGCCGGGTCAAGACGCTGGAGTTCAACTGCCGCATGGGTGACCCCGAGACCCAGCCCATCATGATGCGGCTGAAGTCCGACTTCTTCGACGTGATGATGGCCGCCACCTCGGGCAGCCTGGACCAGGTCGAGCTGCAATGGGACCGCCGCACCGCGCTGGGCGTGGTGATCGCCGCCGCCGGCTATCCGCTCAATCCGCGCAAGGGCGACCGGGTCACCGGACTGCCGGCCGCGGCCGAAGACGCCGTGGTGTTCCACGCCGGCACGGCCAAGACGGGCGAGGACATCCTCACCAGCGGCGGCCGGGTGCTGTGCGTGACGGCGCTGGCCGACAGCGTGAAGGCAGCGCAGCAGCGTGCCTATGAGGTGGCCCAGGCCATCCGTTTCGACGGCGCGCATTACCGCCGGGACATCGGTTTCCGTGCCGCCCGCGGCTGACCGCCGCCTGTCCGCCGCCCTGGCTACCATCACGACATGAGCAACGGTTCCGACGGCGTGCGCGCCTGGCTGCTCGACCTGCAGCGCCGCATCACGTCCACCTGCGGCGAGATCGACGGCAGGCTTTTCTTCGAGGACGCCTGGAAGAAGGAGCCCGGCGAGACGCTGCAAGGCGAGGGCATCACCATGATCACCGAGGGCGGCCCGGTGTTCGAGCGCGCCGGTTGCGGCTTCTCGCATGTGCGCGGCCCCAAGCTGCCGCCCTCGGCGACCCAGCACCGGCCGGAGCTGGCCGGCTCCTCGTTCGAGGCCATGGGCGTGTCGCTGGTGTTCCATCCGCGCAACCCGTATGCGCCCACGGTGCACATGAACGTGCGCTGCCTGCGCGCGCTGCCCCATCAGGGCGAGCCGGTGCACTGGTTCGGCGGCGGCATGGACCTCACGCCCTACTACGGCTTCGAGGAAGACGCGGTGCACTTCCATTCGGCCTGCAAGCGCTCGCTGGAGCCGTTCGGCGCCGACAAGTACCCGCGCTTCAAGACCTGGTGCGACGAGTACTTCTGCCTGCGGCACCGCGCCGAACAGCGCGGCGTGGGCGGCATCTTCTTCGACGATTTCGCCGAGGGTGGTTTCGACAACGCCTTCGCCATGACGCGCTCGGTCGGCGACGCCTTCCTGGACGCCTACCTGCCCATCCTCATGCGGCGCAAGGACACGCCCTTCGGAGAGCGCGAGCGCGGCTTCCAGCTCTATCGGCGCGGCCGCTACGTCGAGTTCAACCTGGTGTGGGACCGTGGCACCCACTTCGGGCTGCAGTCGGGCGGCCGCTCGGAGTCCATCCTGCTGTCCATGCCGCCGCTGGTGAGCTGGTCCTACGGCGCGCAGCCGCAGGCCGGTTCGCCCGAAGCCGAGCTCTACACGAAGTTCCTGGTGCGAAGGGACTGGGTGTGACGCAGCCGCCGCGGCTGGGCGTGTTCGGCGGGGCCTTCGATCCGCCGCACAAGGCCCATGTTGTGCTGGCGCAGGCGGCCCTCGAACAACTGCAGCTGGACGAACTGCGGATCTTCCCGACCGGCAGCGCCTGGCACCGGGCGCAGGCACTGACGGCGCCGGAACACCGGCTGGCCATGGCGCAACTGGCCTTCGGGCAGCTGCCCCGGACCGTGATCGACGAGCGCGAACTGCGGCGTGCCGGCCCGACCTACACCGTCGACACGCTGCGGGAACTGCAGGCCGAGCGGGCCGGCGCGCAGCTGTTCCTGGTGCTGGGCGAGGACCAGGCCATCACGCTCACCCGCTGGCGCGAGTGGGAAGCTATCGTGCAGATGGCCACCCTGTGCGTGGCGGCGCGGCCGGATGCGCGCGCGCACGCCAACCTGGCACCCGCCGGTGTGCCGGAACAAGCGCAGGTGCGGCCGCTTCGACTGCCGAGCATGCCCGAGAGCGCGACCGAGGTGCGCGAGCGGCTGGCCCAGCACTTGCCCGTCACCCATTTGGTCCCGTCCGGCGTGGCAAGTTATATTGCGCGCCATCACCTTTACCAAAACCAAGAACACTGATGACCCAGGAAAGCGCCGTCCGGAAAGACACACAGCGATTGCAGCGAGCCATCGTCGATGGCCTGGAGGACGTGAAGGCGCAGAACATCGCGGTGTTCAACACGGAACACCTCTCGCCCCTGTTCGAGCGCGTCATCGTCGCCTCGGGCACCTCCAACCGGCAGACCAAGGCGCTGGCCGCGAGCGTGCGTGACGCGGTGCGCGAAGCCGGATTCCCGAAGCCGCGCATCGAGGGCGAGGAAAACGGCGAGTGGATCATCGTCGACTGCGGCGCGGCCGTCGCCCACATCATGCAGCCGGCCATCCGCCAGTACTACCATCTCGAAGAGATCTGGGGCGAGAAGCCCGTGCGGCTGAAGTTCGGCGCGCCCAAACCCGCGCCGGCGGAAAGCGAACGGGTGACGCCCAAGAAGGCCGCCGGCAAGACGACGACGGCGAAGAAAGCGGCACTGAAGACCGCGCCCGCCAAGGCACCGAGCAAGGCAACTGCGAAGAAAGCCACCGGGGCGAAGACCCCGGCCAAGACAAGGGCCAAGGCGCCCGTGAAGGCGCCCGTGAAGGCAGGCGTGAAGGCAGGCGTGAAGGCAGGCGTGAAGGCAGGCGTGAAGGCAGGCGCCAAGACGACGGCCAAGACCTCCGCCAGGACGGCCGCGAAGAAAGCCCCCGCGAAGAAGACCTCCGCGCCGCGCAAGACGCGCTGATGAAGTTGGTCGTCGTGGCCGTGGGCCAGCGGGTGCCCGACTGGGCACAGGCGGCCTGGGACGACTACGCCAAGCGCTTCCCGCCGGAGCTGCGCGTCGAGCTCAAGGCGGTGAAGACCGAGCCGCGCGCCTCCAAGACGGTCGAGTCCATCTACGCCGCCGAGCGCCGCCGCATCGAAAGCGCGATTCCCAAGGGCGCCCAGGTGGTGGCGCTGGACGAGCGCGGCACGGCCCTGACCACCGTGGCGCTGGCGCAGCGACTGAAGGCCTGGCAACTGCAGGGGGGCGATGTCGCCCTGGTGATCGGCGGCCCCGACGGCCTCGATCCCGCGTTCAGGCAGGCGGCCCACGAGCGCATCCGCCTGTCGGACCTGACCCTGCCGCATGCCATGGTGCGCGTGCTGCTGGTGGAGCAGCTCTATCGCGCCTGGTCGATCAACGCCAACCATCCCTACCACCGTGAGTGACTTCATCTATCTCGCCTCGCAGAGCCCACGCCGGCGCCAGTTGCTGGAGCAGCTGGGCGTGCGGCACGAACTGCTGCTGCCGGATGGCCACGAGGACAGCGAGGCGCTGGAGGCGGTGCGCCCGGGCGAGGCGCCGGTGAGCTACGTGCGCCGCGTCACCGCCCTGAAGCTGGACGCCGCGGTGGAGCGCCTGAAGCGGCGCGGCTTGCCGCCGGCGCCCGTGCTCTGCTCCGATACCACCGTGGCGCTGGGGCGCAGGATCTACGGCAAGCCCGAGGACGAGCGCGACGCGGCCCGCATGCTGCGCGAGCTCTCCGGCAGCACGCACCGCGTCCTCACGGCCGTGGCGCTGCAATCGGGCCGCAAGCGCGTGGAAACGCTCAGCGATTCGCGCGTCACCTTCGCCCGGCTCACGCCGGCGCAGGTCAGGGACTATGTGGCCAGCGGCGAGCCCATGGGCAAGGCCGGGGCCTATGCGATCCAGGGCCGCGCCGCCGCCCACGTCGCGCGCATCTGCGGCAGCTACTCCGGGATCATGGGCCTGCCGATGCACGAGACCGCGCAGTTGCTGCGGTCCCTGCGTGTCGCGCCGTTCGATCGGGTGTAACTCCGTGTCCTGTCCCACAAATAGCTGGCACATCGCTGCGCCGTATCGGGGCGCAGGCAAGGCGCGGGTGCGGGTCAAGCCTTGGCGGCTTGACCCGTAGCCGCAACGCGGCATGCGCCCTGATACGGCGCAGCCCGAAGGGTTCGGCGCCTGCGTGGCCCTCGCCGTGCGTCCAGAGGGGGTCAAGACGTCCAGTCTTGACCCCCTCTGGCCACACGCCGATCATCCCCGTAGGTGCCGAACGATATGCCAGCTATTTGTGGGACAGGACACCAGGCAAACTGTTGCAGTCGGCTATGCTGGTGTCCTGCCCCGTGTAGGCAGGACGGACAAGCATGCAACAGGACATCCTGATCAACTGGGCACCGCAGGAAACGCGGGTAGCCATCGTGGAACACGGCGCGGTGCAGGAACTGCACGTGGAACGCACGCTGGAACGGGGCCTGGTCGGCAACGTGTACCTGGGCAAGGTGGCGCGGGTGCTGCCCGGCATGCAGTCGGCCTTCATCGACATCGGCCTGGAGCGGGCGGCCTTCCTGCACGTGGCGGACGTCTGGCACCGCCAGCCCGATGGCGAGCCGCCCGGCTTCGCGCGCAATTCGGCGCCGCTGGTGCCGATCGAGCGGCAGGTGTTCGAGGGCCAGGCCATCATGGTGCAGGTGATCAAGGACCCGATCGGCACCAAAGGTGCGCGGCTGTCCACGCAGATCAGCATCGCCGGGAGGCTGCTGGTGTTCCTGCCGCAGGACGATCACGTGGGCGTGTCGCAGAAGATCCCCTCGGTGCAGCGCGATGCCCTGCGCACGCGCCTGCAGGCGCTGGTCGGCCAGGAAGGCGGCGGCTTCATCCTGCGCACCAACGGCGAGGAGTCCTCGGACGCGGAACTGGCCGACGACATCGCCTACCTGCGCAAGACCTGGGCGCGCATCCGCGACTCGGCGACCCGGCTGCCGCCGGCCTCGCTGCTGCACCAGGACCTGAACCTGCTGCAGCGCGTGCTGCGCGACCTGGTGACCGAGGACACCCAGACCATCCGGATCGACTCGCGCGAGCAGTTCACCAGCCTGCAGTCCTTCGGGCGCGAGTTCATGCCGAAGGCGGCCGAGCGCCTGCAGCTGTACAAGGGCGAGCGGCCGATCTTCGACCTGTACTCGATCGACGACGAGATCGCCAAGGCGCTGGGCCGCCGCGTCGAGCTGAAATCCGGCGGCTACCTGATCGTCGACCAGACCGAGGCCCTGACCACGGTGGACGTGAACACCGGCGGCTTCGTGGGCGCGCGCAACTTCGACGACACCATCTTCAAGACCAACCTGGAGGCCGCGCAGGCCATCGCCCGGCAGCTGCGGCTGCGTAACCTGGGCGGCATCATCATCGTCGACTTCATCGACATGGCGCGCGAGGACCACCGGGATTCCGTGCTCGCCGAATTCCGCAAGCAGCTCTCCCGCGACCGGGTCAAGACCATGGCGGGCGGCTTCTCGCAGCTGGGGCTGGTCGAGATGACGCGCAAGCGCACCCGCGAGTCGCTGGCCCACATGCTGTGCGAGCCTTGCCCGGCCTGCGAGGGCAAGGGCACGGTCAAGACCGCGCGCAGCGTCGCCTACGACATCCTGCGCGAGATCCTGCGCGAGGCCCGCCAGTTCGACCCGCGCGAATACCGCGTGGTGGCCTCGCCCAAGGTGATCGAGTTGTTCCTGGACGAAGAAAGCCAGCATCTGGCGGGGCTGTCGGACTTCATCGGCAAGCCGATCTCGCTGCAAAGCGAGACCGCGATGTCGCAGGAGCAGTACGACATCGTGCTGCTGTAGGGCCGGGCGCTCCGCGCTCGATGGAGCGCGCGCCAGTTTTCATGCCTTCATCCCGAACGGTCCAATCGTCAGGTCTTGCGGCGGCGCACTGAACCCGGGTCGCTGAGCATGGCGCCGAGCCACAGGTAGATGAAGGTGCCCTCGGCGAAGGTGGAGAAGTGCGAGGTGGCCATGCTGCTGGCGCACCAGGCGAACAGCACGCCCAGTCCCAGCAGGCGATAGACCGGGTCCGGCCGCTGCAGCACCGCCGTCGCCAGCAGGAACGCCAGGAAGACCGCCAGCCCGATCAGGCCCTGTTCGGCCGCGATCTTGAGGAACTGGTTGTGCGGGTCAGAGGTCTCGGTGGCGGCCACGCCTGTCTTGTCGGCTACCTGGTGCCGGTAGGCGGTCAGGAAACCATCGGTGCCCACGCCCAGCAGGGGGCGCTGCCCGATCATCTCCAGTGTGTTCTTCCAGAAATGCACGCGGATGCCGACCTCGGTCCGGTCGGGCAGTTGCGAGTAGGTGTTTATTTCCGTCACGGCCTGGTGCACGCGCTGTTGCGCCTTCGGGGCGCCCAGCAGCACGGCCACGACGGCGGCCAGCATCACCACCGCCACCCAGCGCGTGCGCGCCGACGGGCGGCGCAGGGCAAAGACCGCCAGTGCCAGGGCGCAGGCCATCAGCACCAGGTAGCCGCTGCGCCCGTGGGTGGTGAAGGCGACGTTGGTGGTCAGCAGCACCGCGGCGGCGGTCAGCAGCACGCGGCCGCGCCGTTCGAAGGGGCCGAACTGCGCCAGCGCCGCCGCCACGAAAGCGCCGACGGCGAACAGCATGCCCTGGGTGGCGTGGTTGCGGGCCACGATGCCGGGAATCGGATCGCTCGATTGCAGGGGGATGCCGGAAAGCAGGCTGCCATAGGAGAGCAGGGCGCCGATCACGGTGGCCATCACCAGCAGCAGCGCAATGCGCAGCTTGGCACCCGGGTCGTCGAACACCGCGGCGGCGGCCGGCAGCAGCAGCAGCTTGCGCCAGCCGTTGAGCATGCGCGCGGCGTCGGGCAGCGGCGCGATGCTGTAGGTCGCCGCGACCACCAGCATCAGGTAGAAGGCGAACATGCCGATCACCATCGGCTGGCGGCATACGGCGGCGAAGCGCGCGCGCAACTCGGACGAGGCCAGGAAGGTGACGAGCAGCGCCACCTGCAGTGCCACGACCACCGGCGGCGAGTACATGAGCGCCACGGCCATCGCCATGAGCAGCCCGCGCGCGGTCATGAGCGCGCGTGAGGGCGCCGCCAGGGCCATGCTTCGGTCGGGATGCGTCTGTCCCAGTACTGCCATTCGCGCAGCTGCCGTCGATGAAACTTGTTCCATTGTTCTCAAGGAAGTCGAAGGCACGGCCGTGCTTGCGACGCTGCGAAGGCGGACGTTGGAACGCCGACCCAACTACGCGGCTGGTCCGTGGAGGCAGCGCCTCTTCAACTTGTTCTTTCTATGGCGCGAGTCTAGCGCAGCGCTTGGTGCCGCCGCGCTCATCCAGGATGCGCTGCGCCTGCGCCAGCACGCGCTCCGGCGTGATATCGATGAGGCAGTCGCTGCGGCTCTGGCGGTGGTCCTCGCATCCGGCGCGGCCGCAGGGCACGCAGGACAGGCTGCTTTGCATCAGGATCACGTTGCCCAGCCGCTGCAGCGGGACGGCCCGCTCGTAGCCTTCGCCGGCATCGACCCCGGTCGGCCAGGGGCCCCAGCGCACCGGGTTGGTGGGGCCGAAGATCGCGATCACCGGCACGCCCGTCGCCGCGGCCAGGTGCGAGACCGAGGTGTCCGGCCCGATGTAGAGACAGGCGTCCTGCATCAATCCGGCCAGCTGGTTGAAGTCGAGCCGCCCCGACACGTCGAGCAGCTGCGGTGCCGGCGCCAGCCCGCGCAGGGGCGCGATGCATTGCTGGTCGCGCTCGCTCGCGCTGCCGGTCAGCACCACCTGCCGGCCCTGGGCCAGCAGTTCGCGGATCAGCTGCTCATAGTGGGGGAGGGGCCACTGCTTGTAGGCCCACATGGACGGTGCGTGCACGATCACGCAGCCGGCCTGCACGGCGGCGGCGATGTCGCCGGGCAGCGGCGCGCCGGCCGGCGGCACCACCGTAGGCGCGCCGGCCTGTGATGGCAGCCAGGGCGCGATCAGGTCGAGCTTCTCGGCGACCACGTGCCGGTCGCCGCGGTCGCCGGCGGCCAGCACCACGTGATCGAGCAGGGCGCGCTTCCACCAGTCGCTGCCGTGGCCCTGCGGCAGGAGGCCGCTGCGCCGCCGGGCGGCGATCCAGGCCATCAGGTGCGCGCGGTCGCCGGCATCGGTCACCAGCGCGAGGTCATAGCGCCGCCACAGGCGCCGCACGAAGGCCAGGCCGCCCCGCAGCCCCAGGCGCGCGGGCGTTTCGATCAGTTCGGCGACGTCGGGATTGCCGCGCAGCATGCCCAGGGTGCCCTTGAAACCCAGCACGTCGATGCGCGCCTGGGGCCACAGGCCGCGGGCGGCCCGGATCAGGGGCGTGGTGAGCAGCACATCGCCGATCTGCCGCGTGGCGACCACGAGCACCTGCCGGGGCGCCGGCGCCGGCTTCATGCGCCGAATTGCAGCGCGTGCAGCCGGGCGTACAGGCCCTCGCGCGCCAGCAGCTCGTCGTGCGTGCCGGCTTCGGCCAGCCGGCCGTGCTCAAGCACCACCACGCGGTCGGCATGTTCGATGGTCGAGAGCCGGTGGGCAATGATCAGCGTGGTGCGGCCGGCCATCAGCCGCTGCAGCGCCTCCTGCACCTGCCGCTCGGAGGCGGTGTCCAGCGCCGAGGTGGCCTCGTCCAGGATCAGCACCGGCGCGTCCTTGTACAGCGCCCGCGCAATGGCCAGCCGCTGGCGCTGCCCGCCCGAGAGCGTCACCGCGTTGTGGCCGACGACCGTCTCCACGCCCTGCGGCAGGGCCGCCACCACTTCACGCAGGTTGGCGGCGGCGATGCAGCGGGTCAGCTTGTCCTCGTCGCGGGTCCCGCCCAGCGTGACGTTGGCGGCCAGCGTGTCGTTGAACATGACCACGTCCTGGCTCACCAGGGCGAACTGGCGCCGCAGGGAGTGCAGGTCCCAGCCGGCGACGTCGTGGCCATCCAGCAGCACCCGGCCCGCCGTCGGCTGGACAAAGCGGGGCAGCAGGTTCGCCAAGGTCGTCTTGCCGGAGCCGGACGGCCCGACCAGCGCCACGATCTCGCCGGGCTCGACGGTGAGCGAGACGCCATCCAGGGCCGGGGCGGCATCGTCGCGGTAGCGCACGCTGACCGACTGCAGCACGATGCGGCCATCGGCGCGCTCGGCCTGGTAGCGCCCGCCCGACTCGGCGGGCGTCTGCTCGATCAGGTCGATGCCGCGCTGCAGCGCCGCCAGGCCGCGCGAGATCGGGTTGGCCGCCTCGGACAGGCGCTTGATCGGGGCGATCAGCATCAGCATCGCCGTGATGAAGGCGGCGAAGGCGCCCACGGTGAGGCCGCCGCGGCTTTGCCACAGCGCGATGCAGATCACGACCGAGAGCGCGCCCGCGGCCAGCATGTGCGTCAGCGGCGTGACCGAGGCCGAGGCCACCGCGGTCTTCATCGCCAGCTGCCGCAGCGCAGTGCTCAGGCCGAAGAAGCGCTCGGCCTGCTCGGCCTGGGCCCCGTGCAGGCGCACCACGCGCGCGGCCAGCACGTTCTCTTCGACCACGTAGGCCAGGTCGTTGGTGGCCGTCTGGGTGCGGCGCGCGATGCTGTAGAGGCGGCGCGACACGGTCCGAATCAGCCAGGCGACGGCCGGGGCGATCAGGAACACGATCAGGGTGAGCTGCCAGTTCAGGTACAGCAGGTAGACGAGCAGGCCGATCAGCGCCACGCTGTCCTTGAGCACGCCGGTGACCGCGTTGACCAGCAGCGTCGCGCCGTTCTGCACCTCGAACACCAGGGCATTGGACAAGGCCGTCGCGTTCTGCCGCTTGAACAGAGAGAGCTGGGCGTCGAGCAGTCGCGCGAACATGTCGCGCCGCAGTTGCACCAGTCCGTCCTGGGTGATCTTGGCCAGCGCGAGATCGGCCAGGAAGCCGGCGGTGCCGCGCACCGCGAACAGCAGCAGCAGCGCGGCCGGCACCCACCACAGCGGAAAGCCGCCCGGCTGCAGGCCCTGGTCGAGGAAAGGCTTCATCAGCGCCGGCAGCACCGGCTCGGTGGCGGACGTCACGATGGTCGCCACCGCGGCGGCCGCCCAGACGCCCCGCTGGCGGCCGAAATAGGGCACGAGCCAGCGCAGCGCGGACCAGTCGGGGCGCGTCATGAGGCCGGCGCGGACCGGACAGTCCCGGGCCCCGGAGGTGTAAGCAAAAGCGACCCCTTCATAATCCTTGCGGAACAGCAAATTATCTTCGACTTGACCAGACCCCCCCGCCTCACTGTCATCATCATCACGCGCAACGAGTCGGCGCGGCTTCGCGCCTGCCTCGAGTCGGTGGCGTTTGCGGACGAGCTGGTGGTCGTGGACAGCGGCAGCACTGACGATACCGTCGCCATCGCGCAGGCACTGGGCGCCAACGTGCGGCAGACCGCGGACTGGCCGGGTTTCGGCCCGCAGAAAAACCGCGCCCTGGACATGGCGCGCGGCGAATGGGTGCTGTCGATCGATGCCGACGAGCGCGTCACGCCGAGGCTGCGCGCCTCGATCGAAGCCGCCATGGTGCAGTCCCGCTTCGAGGCCTACACGGTCGACCGCCGCTCCAGCTACTGCGGTCAGTACATGCGGCATTCGGGCTGGTACCCCGACCGGCTGGTGCGGTTGTTCCGGCGCGGCAAGGCGCGCTTTTCCGGCGACCTGGTGCACGAGCGGCTGCTGGTGGACGGCACCGCCGGCGCGCTCGAGGGCGAGCTGCTGCACGAGAGCTTCGACGACTTCGAATCGGTGCTGGACAAGGTCAACCGCTACTCCAGCGACTCGGCGCGGGCGCTCGATGCCCGGGGCGTGCGCGGCTCGCTGGGCAAGGCGGTCGGCCACGGCTTCTGGGCCTTCGTGCGCACCTACCTGTTCAAGCGCGGCTTCCTCGACGGCCGGCTCGGGTTCGCGCTGGCCGTTTCGAACGCGCAAGGCGCGTATTACCGCTACCTCAAGCTGTGGTTGCTGCAGCGCCGATGAAGACTGCCTTCATCGTCCTCACCTACAACCGTTCCGATGCGCTGCTGGCGGTGCTGCGCGAACTGGCGCCGCAACTGGGTGCCGGGCACGAGCTGCTGATCGCCGACGACGGCTCGCGGCCGGAACAGGTGGAGGCGATGCGCGCCGGATTGCCGTCCTTCCGCTGCCGCGTGCGCCACGTCTGGCATCCGGACGTGGGCTTCACCGCGGCGCGGGCGCGCAACCTGTGCGCGGCGCGCGCCGAGGCCGACTACCTGGTGTTCATGGATGGCGATTGCGTGCCCGTGGAGCGCTTCGTGGCGCAGCACGAACGGCTGGCGCAGCGCGGCCAGTACGTGATCGGCGGGCGGGTGCTGCTCAGCGAGCGCTTGACGCGCAGGGTGCTGCACGGCGACGTGGCGCTGGGCCGGCTGACGCCCTCGGACTGGATGCGGCTGCGGCTCTCGGGCGACGCCAACAAGTCCTCACACCTGCTGGACGGCCTGGGCCCCTTCAGCCGGGTGCGGCGCGGCTTCAAGTGGAAGGGCATCCGCAGCTGCAACTTCGCGCTCTGGAAGGACGATTGCGCGGCCGTGAACGGCTTCGACGAGAGTTTCACCGGCTGGGGCCACGAGGATGCGGACATCGCGCTGCGGCTGCACAACCATGGCACGGTGCGCAACGACGCGGTGCTGGGGGCGCAGGTGTTCCACTTGTGGCACCGCGAGAACAGCCGCGAGGGCGAAATTGCCAATCGCGCCCGGGTGGAGGCCCGGCTCGAAAGCGGCATGATACGGGCCGAACGGGGAATGGCCGAGGCAGGTGATGCGCCGGAAGCCGTCGTAACCGAACTTAACGGCTGAACTCAACAGTAACCCGCTTAACTCAACAGCAAATGAGAGACTAAGAACCATGACACATCCTTTGCTCTGGCGCCGCCGCGATGCGGCCGCCCTGCTGGCAGGCTTGGCGGTGTCGCCCGCGTTCGCGCAATTCCGCGTGGAAGTGACCGGCGTGGGCCTGACTCAATTGCCCATTGCGATCGCGCCCTTCCGCGGCGAGGCGCAGGCGCCGCAGAAGATCGCCGCCATCGTGACGGCCGACCTGGAACGCAGCGGCCAGTTCCGGCCGGTCGATGCCGCCGGCAGCAGCCTGGACGAAACCAGCCGCCCGGACCTGACGCCCTGGCGCCAGCGCAACGCCGACTCGCTGGTGGTCGGCAGCGCCTCGCGCCTGGCCGACGGCCGCTGGGACGTGCGCTTCCGGCTGTGGGACGTGGTCAAGGGCCAGGACCTGGGCGGGCAGAGCTTCGCGGTCACCGCGGGCGACCTGCGGCTGGCGGCGCACCGCATCTCCGACTTCATCTACGAGAAGCTGACCGGCGAGAAGGGCGTTTTCTCCACCCGCATCGCCTACGTCACCAAGGGCGGCAACAACTACAACCTGTGGGTCGCCGACTCCGACGGCGAGAACGCGCAATCGGCGCTGGCCAGCACCGAGCCGATCATCTCGCCGGCCTGGTCGTCCAGCGGCAGCCAGCTGGCGTACGTGTCCTTCGAGTCGCGCAAGCCGGTGGTGTACGTGCACGACGTGTCCAGCGGCCGGCGCCGGCTGATCGCCAATTTCAAGGGCTCCAACAGCGCGCCCGCCTGGTCGCCGGACGGCCGCACGCTGGCCGTGACGCTCAGCCGCGAGGGCGGCTCGCAGCTCTACACCATCGACGCGGGTGGCGGCGAGCCGAGGCGCCTGACGCAGTCCGCGGGCATCGACACCGAGCCGGTCTACTCGGCCGACGGCCGCCAGATCTACTTCGTCAGCGACCGGGGCGGCGCGCCGCAGATCTACCGCATGCCGCCGACGGGCGGCAACCCCGAGCGGGTGACCTTCACCGGCAACTACAACATCTCGCCGGCGCTCAGCCCGGACGGGCGCTGGCTGGCCTATATCTCGCGCATCAGCGGGCAGTTCAAGCTGCAGGTGATGGAGCTGTCGAGCGGCGCGGTGACCTCGCTCACCGACACCAGCGCCGACGAGAGCCCGAGCTTCGCGCCGAACAGCCGCCTGATCGTCTATGCCACGCGGCAAGGCGGCCGCGAAGCCCTGATGACCACCACGCTGGACGGGAAGATCAAGGCGCGCCTAGCCGGACAGGGGGGCGACATCCGCGAGCCGGATTGGGGCCCTTTCCAGAAATAAATTGGTACAAATTGAATTCGATGGAGAATTTGCGAATGATGAAGAAGAGTTTTTTGGCCCTTGCGGTCGCCATCGCCGTTGCCGGTTGCTCGAGCGTGAAGCTCGATGACGTTCCGGTCGAGAACAAGAACCCCACCGGTGTCACGCAGCCGCCCGCCACGCAAAGCCAGGTGGCGCCGGTGGTCAGCGACGCGGTCGAAGGCAGCAAGGACGGCCCGCAGAACGTCGCGCGCCTGATCTACTTCGATTTCGACAGCTACGTCGTCAAGCCGGAGTTCCAGTCGCTGCTCGACGCGCATGCGAAGTTCATGAAGGCCAACCCGAACCGCCGCGTGGCCATCGAGGGCCACACCGACGATCGCGGCGGGCGCGAGTACAACCTGGCGCTCGGCCAGCGCCGCTCCGAGGCCGTGCGCCGTGCGCTCGGCCTGCTGGGCGTGTCCGACAACCAGATCGAGGCGGTAAGCTTCGGCAAGGAAAAGCCGGCGGCTCCGGGCAGCGATGAAGCGGCCTGGGCCAAGAACCGCCGGGCCGAGATCGTCTACCGTTGATGAGGGCCTCCATGCGATCCTTGTACAAGCCCCGCGCCATCCTCGCTGCCTCGCTGTTCGCCCTGTCCCTGGGCGCGGCCGGCGGCGCGCAGGCGGCGCTGTTCGAGGACGACGAGGCCCGCCGCGCCATCCTCGACCTGCGGCAGCGCATGGATGCGCAGCGCCTGGCCAGCGAGCGCGATGCCGAGGCCCAGCGGGCGGAACTGGCGCAGCTGCGCCGCAGCCTGCTCGACCTGCAGACGCAGATCGAGACGCTGCGCGGGGAGGTCGCACGCATGACCGGCCAGAACGAGCAGCTGCTGAAGGACACTGCCGAGCTGCAGCGGCGGCAGCGTGACATCGCCACGGGCATGGACGAGCGCCTGCGCAAGATGGAGCCCGCCAAGGTGTCGGTCGACGGCCGCGAATTCATCGCCGACCCGCTGGAGGCGCGCGACTTCGAGACGGCGCTGGGGACCTTCCGCAAGGGCGAGTTCCCGGCCGCGCAAACGCAGTTCGGCGACTTCATCAAGCGCTACCCGCAAAGCGGCTTCCGGCCGACGGCCCTGTTCTGGCTGGGGAACGCGCAGTACGCGAACCGCGACTACCGCGGCGCCATCACGAACTTCCGCGCGCTGCTGCAGTCCGCGCCCGAACATTCGCGCGCGCCCGAGGCGGTGCTGTCGATCGCCAACTGCCAGATCGAACTGAAAGACACGGCGGGCGCCCGCAAGACCCTGGACGAACTGGTGAAGACCTATCCGCAGTCGGAGGCGGCCGGCGCCGCCAAGGAACGGCTGGCGCGGCTCAGGTGATTCCGGGCAGCGGCTCTGCTGCCTAGAATCGGCGCGTGACCCATCTCGACGAATCCGCCGACCTGAAGCGCCGTTTCGGCGGCATCGAGCGCCTCTATGGCATCGAGGGCGCCGCCGCGATCCGCGCGGCGCATGTCGCGGTGGTCGGCATCGGCGGCGTCGGCTCCTGGGCCGCCGAAGCGCTGGCGCGCAGCGCGGTCGGCGAGATCACCCTGATCGACCTGGACCACGTCGCCGAATCCAACATCAACCGGCAGATCCACGCGCTCGACGCCACCGTCGGCCAGGCCAAAGTGCGGGCCATGCGCGAACGCATCGCGCAGATCAATCCGGGCTGCCTGGTGCACGAAGTGGACGACTTCGTGGACGCCGACAACTGGCCGCGGCTGCTGCCGCCGGGCGTCACCGCAGTGATCGACGCCTGCGACCAGCTCAAGGCCAAGACCGCCATGGCGGTCTGGGCGCGCGAGACGAAGCTGCCCTTCGTCACCTGTGGCGCGGCCGGCGGCAAGCGCCTCGCGCACAAGGTGGACGTGGACGACCTGGCCCACACCACGCACGACCCGCTGCTGGCACAGCTGCGCTATCGCCTGCGCAAGTTCCACGGCGCGCCCCGGGAGGGCAAACGCATCGGCGTGGCCTGCGTGTTCAGCCGCGAAGCCGTTGCGCCGCCCGACGCCTCCTGCGCCATCGAAGGCGACGGCTCCCTCAACTGCCACGGCTACGGTTCGGTGGTCAGCGTCACCGCCACCTTCGGCCAATGCGCCGCCGGTTGGGCGCTTGAACTCATCCAGTCGCGAAAACGGTCCAGCGTCCCGCTATAATCATGGGCTTTGCTGCGGGACGTTAGCTCAGTTGGTAGAGCAGCGGACTTTTAATCCGTTGGTCACAAGTTCGAATCTTGTACGTCCTACCACCAAAACCGCGCCAAATAAGGAAAGCCTGCTACTAAAACGGTAGCAGGCTTTTTTCATTCTGGCCACGGTTGCCAGATCGTTGCCAGAATTTCCAATCAGGCGGTTGGTTCTGCAAGCTCGATTGGGATCGGGAAACCTTATGCTGAGTTGAGGCGGACGCTCATGGTGAACCTCAAAAATACTCGTGGTAGACAACAAGTTCGACCGCTTGCACAAGTTCAACAGTGGGATACTAAACGGGGCTTTGCAGGCGAACACCAAGGAGCCTTTCATGCGATACGTTCACCCGCTAAGGCGTCAACGGGGCGCTCAGGTTGTCGAGTACGCGCTGCTCATCGCCGTCGTGTCACTGTCCCTGGTGTTAGCCCTTCCAGCGCTCGGCAATGGGATCTGTGGGGTTAGCGACAGGGTTGGGGCCTTGCTTGGAGGCACATCTCTCGGGTGTGTGGGAGGCGCTGGCAACAATGGTGGCGGCAATAACAACGGCTCGAACAACAACGGCGGTGCCAATAACCCGGGCGGCGGCACAAACCCCGGCAACGGGAACGGCGGAAACGGAAACGGAAACGGAAACGGCGGCAGAGGATAGACTGACCAAAAAAGCGCCGGCCGCTCGCGGTGTGCGCCCGAACCTAGAGCTTGCCTAGGTTCTTCACGAACTGCTCGCGCAAACTTTTCCTAGCCGCGAGCTCACCGGCAAGGTAAGTGAGGCACTTCGTTGCGGTGCTAGCGCGATCCAGCACTCGGCATCGGACAGGCCGTGGACACCGTCGCTCAGCACGGCGTAAAGCCGGCCAAGTGGGCTTATGCCGTTCACCAGCAGGTGCGGCGGTAGGGCCTTGTTAGCCAGGTCGATCTTGTCGGACATTGGCGTAGCTGTTCATCGATCCTCGATCCTTCAGGGCGCCACGGCCTTCTCCGGCGGCGCCCGTGTCCCTCCACACTCAGTCGCAAGGTCGTTCAAGGCTCAGCGGCCCCCTAGAATCGACCGCACCTCGGACCAAAGCCATCGGGACCATGAGCCTTCAGCAACTCCTCGCCATCGATCTGCCCATCATCCAGGCGCCCATGGCAGGGGTGCAGGGCAGTGCGCTCGCCGTAGCGGTCTGCAATGCCGGCGGGCTCGGCTCGCTGCCTTGCGCCATGCTTGGCGTCGAGGCGATGCGCAAGGAACTCGCGGCGATCAAGGCGCAGACCAGCCGGCCGTACAACGTCAACTTCTTCTGCCACCGGCTGCCCGAGCCCGACGCCGGGCGCGAGGCCGCCTGGCGCGCGGCGCTGGGGCCGCACTTCGGCGAGTACGGCATCGACCCCGGCAGCATTCCCGTGGGCCCGGGGCGCATCCCATTCAGCAGCGAAGCTGCCGAGGTGCTGGAGGAATTCAAGCCGCCGGTCGTGAGCTTTCATTTCGGCCTGCCGCCTGCAGAACTGGTGGAGCGGGTCAAGCGCTGGGGCGCCAAGGTCCTCTCGTCCGCCACCACCGTGGAGGAGGCGCGCTGGCTGGAGGCGCATGGCGTCGATGCGGTTATCGCGCAGGGCGTCGAAGCGGGCGGGCATCGCGGCATGTTCCTGTCCGAGGACATCAGCACGCAGGTAGGCAGCTTCGCGCTGCTGCCGCAGGTGGCGCGGGCGGTGAAGGTGCCGGTCATCGCGGCGGGCGGCATCGCGGATGCGAAAGGCGTCGCCGCTGCCATGGCGCTCGGGGCGGCGGGCGTGCAGGTCGGCACAGCCTTCCTGCTGTGCCCCGAGGCCGCCACCACGCCCTTGCATCGCGCCGCCTTGAAGAGCGAGGCGGCGCACGTGACGGCGCTGACCAATCTGTTCACCGGGCGGCCGGCACGCGGCATCGTGAACCGGGTGATGCGGGAGTTGGGCCCCATCAGCACCGCTGCCCCCGCATTCCCGCTGGCCACATCGGCCATCGCGCCCCTGCGCGCCAAGGCCGAGAGCCTGGGCCAGACGGGCTTCACGCCCCTGTGGGCGGGTCAGAACACCAGCGGCTGCAAGGAAGTTTCGGCGGCCCTCCTGGTGCAGGAACTGGCGCAGGGCGCTCAAGCCACACGGTGAGCTGCCCGCGGGTCGATGCAGGCCCTAGTCCACCAGGCCGTGCCGCATCGCGTATTGCACCAGTTCCGCGTTGCTCGAGATGGCGAGCTTTTCCAGGATGCGCGTGCGGTGTGAGCCGATCGTCTTGACGGACAGGCACAGCTGGGTGCCGATGTCGGTGAGCGAGATGCCTTGCGCGATCTTGAGCATCACCTGCATCTCGCGCGGGCTGAGCGATTCGTGCGGTGGCGCGCCGGTGCTGACCGGACCTGGCGCCGGCGCGTTGAAGCCGATCCCCAGCGGAACGTAGACGCCCCCGCCGGCCACCTGCCGCACCGCGCGCAGCAGTTCGTCGGTGCCGACGTCCTTGGACAGGTAGGCGTTCGCGCGTGACTTGATGGCCAGCCGCGCGTAGTGCGACTCCGCGTACATGGACAGCATGATCACGGGCAGGCGGGCATGCTCGGCGCGGATCGAGCCCAGCGTCTCGAAGCCGTTGCGCGTCCCCATGTTGATGTCCAGCAGCACCACGTCGTAGTCGTGGCCGCGCAGCAGCGCGAGCGCCGAGGCGCCGTCGGCGGCTTCGCCCGTAACACGCATATCGGGCTCGTCGGACATCAGGCGCGCAATGCCCGCGCGGAAGATCCGGTGATCGTCCACCACCAGCACGCGGATCATCGCGGCAGCTCCTGTTCGCCGGGCAGGGCGGGGCGGTGCAACACCACTTCGGTGCCGCCTGCGCTGCCGCGGCGCACCTCGAGGGTCGCCCCGATCTCCTTGGCGCGTTCGGCCATGCTGAACACGCCCATGGAGCCGCGCCGCCGCGGCACGCTGTCGATGCCGATGCCGTCGTCGCGCAGGCGCATCACCACGCCGTCCGCGTCCTGCGCCAGTTCCACCTCGACCCGGGTGGCCTGCGCGTGGCAGGCCACGTTGGTCAGGGCTTCCTGCACGATGCGCAGCATCTGCGTGGCGACGTCGCGCGGCAGGCGCAGCGGCTCGGACGGGATGCGCGCGGCCACCGAAAGCCCGTGGCGCGTGCCGAAGCGCTCCAGCGTCTGCTGCAGCGCCGGGCCCAGCCCGAACAGGTCCAGGCTGGCCGGGCGCATCTCGTCGGAGATGGAGCGCGCGGTGTCTATGGTGTCCTGCACCAGGGCCATCGCCTCGCCGGCAATCCGGTTGATTTCCTGCAGCTCCGCGCCGCCGGTCCGGCGCACGACGCGCGAGAGGTCGAACTTGATGGAGCTGAGCATGCCGCCCAGCACGTCGTGCACTTCGCGCGCGAGCCGCGCGCGTTCGGCTTCGCGCGTGGCATTGATGCGCTGCGCCAGTTCGCGCAGCCGTTCGCGCGACTGGCGCAGCTCCTCCTGGGCGCGCACGCGCTCGGTGATGTCCAGCGCCACGCCGGCCAGCGCCGGTCGCCCCTGGCACTGCACGCGCGAGGCGTGCAGTTCGAGGTGGACGATGCGGCCATCCTTGCGCACGCCTTTGGTGAAGTAGTGGATAGCGTCCACTTCGCCGCTGATGCGCCGGCGGTAGTTCTGCATGACTTCGCCGATCGAATCGGGCGTCACGCAGTCCACCATGCGGCGGCCGATGAACTCCTCGCGGCTGTAGCCGAACATCGCCGCGAAGGTGTCGTTGGCGTACATGAAACGCTCATCCAGCACCACGTAGATGCCGGCCAGCGACTGCTCCACGATGCCGCGGAAGGGCACGTCATCGAGCGCGACCATGTTCCAGCTGCCTTCCTTGCTGACACCGTCCATTACTACCGGAAACCCCGTTTGCGTTGGAAATGCGGAATTGTCCCCAGCCTGAGCCACTTGCGCTTGACGATTCTCAAGCGCTCATGGGACTAGGTAGTTACCCGAACGCGCTTTCAGAAAAAGCCGTCTGCACGCCGCATTGTCCGATCCCCAGAATCCGGCTCCATCAAGCCATGGACTACCAGCACATCCTGTTCGACAGTCGCGACGGCATTGCGCGGCTCACGCTGAACCGGCCCGAGCGGCTCAACAGTTTCAATGTCGCCATGCACCTGGAGGTGAAGGACGCGCTGGCGCGCGTGGCCGCCGACCGCAGCGTGCGCGTGCTGGTGCTGACCGGCGCCGGTCGGGGCTTCTGCGCCGGGCAGGACCTGTCGGACCGCGCGGTGGCGCCGGGCCAGGCCGCGCCCGACCTGGGCGAATCCATCGAGAAATACTACGGCCCGCTGGTGCTGGGCCTGCGCCGCCTGCCGATTCCCGTGATCTGCGGCGTCAACGGCGTGGCGGCGGGCGCCGGTGCCAACCTCCCGCTCGCCTGCGACATCGTCGTCGCCGCGCGCTCGGCGAGCTTCGTCGAAGCCTTCTGCAAGCTCGGCCTCATCCCCGACACCGGTGGCACCTACTTCCTGCCGCGCCTGCTGGGCAGCGCACGCGCCACCGCGCTGGCGATGCTGGGCGACAAGCTCAGCGCCGAGCAGGCGGCGGCCTGGGGCCTGATCTGGAAGTGCGTGGACGACGAACAGCTGGCGGCTGAGGTGGACGTGCTGGCGCGCCACTTCGCGTCCGCGCCCACGCTGGGCCTGGCGCGCACCAAGCAGGCGCTGCAGGCCAGCGGCCTCAACACGCTGGAAGCGCAGCTGGATCTGGAGCGCGACTTCATGCGCGAGCTCGGCCGCAGCGCCGACTACCGCGAAGGCGTTGCGGCCTTCATGGAAAAGCGCGCGCCGCGCTTCACCGGCGCCTGACCTCAGAAGCAAACAGAGAGACAGACATGCCCCGCCTGCATCCCACCCCCGACGAACTCGAGCCGATCGAACGCGCCAGCCGCGACGAGATCGCCAGCCTGCAGCTCAAGCGCCTGCAGGCCACGCTGCGCCGTGCCTACGACAACGTGCCGCACTACCGCGCCGCCTTCGACGCCGCCGGCGTGCGGCCCGAGGACTGCAGGGACCTGAAGGACCTGGCGAAGTTTCCCTTCACCACCAAGAAGGACCTGCGCGACAACTATCCCTTCGGCATGTTCGCGGTGCCGCGCGAGCAGGTGGTGCGCGTGCACGCCTCTTCCGGCACCACCGGCAAGCCCACGGTGGTCGGCTACACGAAGAACGACATCGAGAACTGGGCCGGCCTGGTGGCTCGCTCGATCCGGGCCGCGGGCGGCCGCGCCGGCGACATCGTGCACGTGGCTTATGGCTATGGGCTGTTCACCGGCGGCCTGGGCGCGCACTACGGCGTGGAAAAGCTCGGTTGCACGGTGATCCCGATGTCGGGCGGCCAGACCGAGAAGCAGGTCCAGCTGATCTGCGACTTCAAGCCGGACATCATCATGGTGACCCCCTCGTACATGCTCAACATCATCGAGGAGTTCGAGCGCCAGGGCATGAGCGCATCCGACAGCTCGCTCAAGATCGGCATTTTCGGCGCCGAGCCCTGGACCGACGCCATGCGCAGCGCGATCGAAACGCGTGCCGGCATCGACGCCGTGGACATCTATGGCCTGTCCGAAGTGATGGGACCGGGCGTGGCCAGCGAATGCGTGGAGAGCAAGGACGGCCCGGTGATCTGGGAGGACCACTTCTATCCCGAGATCATCGATCCGGAGACCGGCGAGGTGCTGCCGGACGGCGAGCCGGGCGAATTGGTGTTCACCTCGCTCACCAAGGAAGCCCTGCCCATCATCCGCTACCGCACGCGCGACCTGACGCAGTTGCTGCCGCCCACCTCGCGCTCGATGCGCCGCATGGGCAAGATCACCGGCCGCTCGGACGACATGCTGATCATCCGGGGCGTGAACGTGTTCCCGACCCAGATTGAAGAGCTGATCTGCAAGGGCGACAAGCTGGCGCCCGTCTACCAACTGGTGGTCACCCGCGACGGCCACCTGGACAAGCTCGATGTGCTGGTGGAGGCGAGGCCCGAGATCTCCGCGCGTCTGACCAGCACCGAATCCGACGGGCTGGCGCGTTCGCTGGAGCACAGCATCAAGACCTACGTGGGTGTCAGCACCAAGGTGCGCGTGATGGCCGCGGGCAGCATCGAGCGCAGCCAGGGCAAAGCCAAGCGTGTGTTCGACAAACGACCCAAGATTCTCTGAGGCAATCGTCATGACCCAGCAAGCTTTCATCTGCGACGCCATCCGCACTCCCTTCGGCCGCTACGGCGGTGCGCTCTCCACGGTGCGCACCGACGACCTGGGCGCGATCCCGATCAAGGCTTTGGTCGAGCGCAATGCCAAGGTGGATTGGTCCGCCGTGGACGACCTGATCTACGGCTGCGCCAACCAGGCCGGCGAGGACAACCGCAACGTGGGCCGCATGGCGGCGTTGCTGGCGGGCCTGCCGGTGGATGTGCCGGCCAACACGCTGAACCGGCTGTGCGGCTCCAGCCTCGATGCGGTGGGCACCGCCGCGCGCGCCATCAAGGCCGGCGAGGCGCACCTGGTGATCGCCGGCGGTGTGGAGAGCATGACCCGCGCGCCTTTCGTCATGGGCAAGGCGGACAGCGCGTTCTCTCGCACGGCCAGGGTCGAGGACACCACCATCGGCTGGCGCTTCGTCAACAAGCTGATGAAGGACAAGTACGGGATCGACTCGATGCCGGAAACCGCGGAGAACGTGGCGGCGGACTTCGGCATCGCGCGCGCCGACCAGGATGCGTTCGCGCTGCGCAGCCAGCAACGCTGGGCGCGCGCCCAGCAGCAGGGCCTGTTCGCGCGCGAGATCGTGCCGGTGATGGTGGCGCAGAAGAAGGGCGATCCCAAGGCCTTCGAGGTGGACGAGCATCCGCGGCCCGAAACCACGATCGAGATGCTGGCCAGGCTCAAGGGCGTGGTCCGGCCCGACGGGAGCGTGACCGCGGGCAATGCGTCCGGCGTGAACGACGGCGCCTGCGCCGTGCTGCTGGCGAGCGAAGCCGCGGCCGGCCGCCACGGCCTGAAGCCGCGCGCCCGCGTGCTGGGCATGGCGGTGGCGGGTCTCGCGCCTCGCATCATGGGTTTCGGTCCGTCGCCGGCGACGAAGAAGGTCCTGGCCCTCACCGGCCTGAAGCTGGACCAGATGGACGTGATCGAACTGAACGAAGCCTTCGCGGCGCAGGCGCTGGCGGTGACGCGCGACCTCGGGCTGCCGGACGACGCCGCCCAAGTCAACGCATGGGGCGGCGCCATCGCCATCGGCCACCCGCTGGGCGCCTCGGGCGCCCGGCTGGTGATCACGGCATTGAACCAGCTCGAGCGCAATGTCGGCCGCTACGCGCTTTGCACCATGTGCATCGGCGTAGGCCAGGGCATCGCGCTGGTCATCGAACGTGTTTGAAGTATTGAAAGTCCTCATCGCGCAACGCGCATCTATCAACCACCACAAGGAGACTTCATGAAGAGCACCAGGAGAATTTGGATGGGCATGGCCGGTTCCCTGCTGGCGTCGTTCGCGCTCGGCGCGGCGGCCCAGGGCAACGCCCCGATCAAGGTCGGTTCCGTCCTCTCGGTCACCGGACCGGCAGCCTTCCTCGGCGAGCCGGAACTCAAGACGCTGCAACTGCAGGTCGAGCGCCTGAATGCGGCGGGCGGCGTGCTGGGCCGCAAGATCGAATTCATCCACTACGACGACGGCGGTGAGGCCGGCAAGGCCAACGCCTTCGCCAAGCGCCTGCTCGAGTCGGACAAGGTCGACATCATCCTGGGCGCCTCGACCACGGGCGCGACCATGGCCATGGCGCCGCTGGTGGAGAAGGCCGGCGTGCCGCTGATTTCGCTGGCTGGCGGCGTGGTGATCGTCGAGCCCGTCAAGAAGTGGTTGTTCAAGACACCGCACAGCGACCGCATGGCGGTGGAGAAGGTCTTCACCGACATGAAGGCGCGCAACCTGACCAAGATCGGCCTGCTGTCCGAGACCAGCGGCTTCGGCCAGTCGGGCCGCAAGGAAGCGCAGGCGGTCGCGTCCAAGTACGGCATCGAGCTGGTCGCCGACGAGACTTACGGTCCCAAGGATTCCGACATCACGGCGCAGTTGACCAAGATCAAGAACACAGCGGGCGTGCAGGCCGTGTTCGTGTTCGGCCTGGGCCAGGGCCCGGCGGTGGCGGCCAAGAACATCGCGCAGCTGGGCATCAAGCTGCCGCACTACCAGTCGCACGGCGTGGCGTCCGACGAGTTCATCAAGCTCGCCGGCACCGCGGCCGAAGGCGTGCGCCTGCCGTCGCCGGCGCTGCTGATCGCCAACACGCTGCCGGCCAACGACCCGCAGAAGGGCCCGGTCAGCACCTACTACAAGGCCTACAAGGACAAGTACAAGGAAGAGCCTTCCACCTTCGGCGGCTACGCCCAGGACGCGCTCGCGCTGGCCATGGACGCGATCAAGCGCGCCGGCTCGACCGACGGCGAGAAGGTGCGCGCCGCGCTGGAGCAAACCAAGGGATTCGTCGGTGTGACGGGCGTGTTCAACATGTCCGCCACCGACCACATGGGCCTCGACCTCTCGGCGTTCCGCCTGCTCGAGATCAAGGGCGGTGAATGGGTCACCGTCAAGTAGCCAAGTAGTCCTGTCCGGGCCGAGTCCCATCGGCCCTTTTTTTTCCGCAACGTGGAGATGATTTGAATGGGTAAGCACGAACAACTGGCGCGCCGCATGGCGCTTCCGCCCGCCATTGAGCAGCCGAACGTCTATCCGCTGTCCTGGCACGCGCATACGGCCAAGCTGGAAGAGGTCTGGGACGCCGCCCAGCGCGAATACTGGGACCCGAAGAAGCTGGATTGGGCCAGCTTCGACGTGAGCCGCTACAGCTGGGAAGAGCGGGAAGCCATCGCGTACTGGTGGACCATCCTGTCGGTGTTCGACGCCTCGGCGCCGCCGGTGTTCGCCGCTGCCCTGATCAAGACCTACGAAGCCCACGAGGAAGACCCGGTTCGCCGCTGCTTCTTCTCGGTCACGCGCGACGAGCAGAACCACGAGCAGGTCTGCGGCCTGGCAATCACCAAGCTGCTGGAGCACGCCGACCCGCTGACCTACGTGCCCAAGACCGAGATCGGCCGCAAGGCGCAGCGCAACGCGCAGTGGCTCTACTACAACGGCGCCCGCTACTGGGCCGGCTACAAGAACGCCGTGCCCAAGTACAGCCTGGCCGTGCTGTTCAGCTCATTCCTGATGGGCGAGATCGCCGCCGCGACCATCTTCCACCAGATGGCCGCCAAGTGCACCGAGCCCGTGTTCAAGGAAGCCTTCCGCAACATCGGCCGCGACGAAGGCCGCCACATGGCGATCTGCATGCAGCTGATGGAGCGCGACTACCCGAAGATGGACCTGTCCGACAAGCCGTTGATCACCAAGCAGATCCGCGCCGGCTACCTGTTCCTGTCGGGGGTGCTGTTCGAGCCGCCGGAGGACTTCTGGGACATCCCGGCAGACTTCGTCGCCTTCCAGCGCGAGATTGAGGCCGTGGCGCGCAAGGCCGGCTTCCACATTCCCGAGTACGAAGCCAAGAAGGAGAACTGGCGCAGCGCCATGCTCAACCTCAAGGGCGTGCTGGACAAGTACGGCATCGCCTTCCCGGCCATCCCCGAGGTGGGCATCACCGGTCAGGAAGTCAGTGACGCCGACATGGTCGACATCATCCCGGTGTTCTAAGAGGTCCAAGAGGTCACCATGAGCTGTATCCGCCTGCATCCCTCGGGCCATGTGGTGGAGGCGCCGCAAGGCGCCACCGTCCTCGAGGCGCTCGAGAAAGCCGGCTACGCGCTGCCCAACAACTGCCGTGCCGGCGCTTGCGGGGAGTGCAAGGTCAAGGTGCTCGAAGGCCAGTACGACCAGGGCTTCGTCCTGGACATGGCCCTGGCGCCGGAAGAGCGCATGAAGGGCTTTGGCCTGATGTGCATGGCCAAGCCCGTGTCCAGCGAGCTCGTGATCGAGTGGGGCACAGCGGATGCGAAGCCCAAGCTGTTTCCCCCGCGCGAGAAGCAGCCCTATGTGGTGACCGACCGCATCGCGCGTACGCCGCGGATCATCGAGCTGCGGTTGCGCCCGACGCGCGAGGCCATGCGCTACTGGCCGGGCCAGTACGTGATGCTGGGCGATGCCGAAGCCGGCGTGCCGCTGCGCAGCTACTCGGTGGCCAACGCACCGCGCAACGACGGCGAACTGGTGCTGCAGATCACGCGCCAGGACGACGGGCGCACCAGCGCCTGGGTCCACGAGAAGCTGGTGCCGGGCGCGCGCATCGAGGTCAGCGGGCCCTACGGCACCTTCATCGGCGACCCATCCGTGGAAACGCCGGTGCTGTGCATGGCCGCGGGCTCGGGGCTGGCACCCATCCTCGCGCTGACCGAAGCGGCCCTGCGCCGCAGCTATTCCGATCCGGTGACCCTGCTGTTCTCCGCCAGCACCCAGGCCGACCTCTACGACGCCGGCATGATGTCCTGGTGGGAGGCGCGGCACCGCAACTTCCGCTACCGCCCGACGCTCACCCGTGAGCAGCCGGCCGATGCCAAGGGGCTGCACGGGCGCATTCCGGCCGTGCTGCCCACACTCTTCAAGGACCTGTCGCGCCACAGCATCTTCGTGGCCGGCTCGCCGGCTTTCGTGGATGACTGCGTGGCCGCCGCCAAGGCCCTGGGGGCCAGGCAGGACCTGATCCACACCGAGGGCTACTTCCCGCAGAATCCTCCGCAGACGCCGCCTGCCGGGCAGCTGCTCGACGTGCGTTAGGACTGCGAGGAGAACGTGTCCCAATTCCTGCAATTCCTGTTTTCCGGTGTCACCGTCGGCGCCACCTACGCGCTGGCGGCGCTCGGCTTCGCGCTGATCTACAACGCCTCCGGCGTGATCAACTTCGCCCAGGGCGAGTTCATCATGCTGGGTGGCATGTTCGCGGCGCTGTTCTATCAGTTCGGGGTGCCGCTGCCGCTGGCGATCGTGCTGGCGGTGCTGCTGGCGGCGCTGGCGGGCGTGCTGGTGGAGAAGCTGGCGATCGAGCCGGCGGGCAATGCCGAAGTCGTCTCGCTGATCATCATCACCATCGGCGCCTCGCTCACCATCCGCGGGCTGGTGCAGGTCTTCATGGGCAAGGGCACGCGCTCCCTGCCGGCTTTCTCGGGCGACACGCCGCTGGCGGTGCTCGGAGCCACGCTGCTGCCGCAAAGCCTGTGGGCGATCGGCGTCACGGCCGTGGTGGTCGCGGTGCTGGCCTGGTTCTTCGGCCGCACGGTGGTGGGCAAGGCCATGCTGGCCACCGCCTACAACAAGCTGGCGGCGCAGCTGGTGGGGGTGAACACGCGGTTCATCCTGCTGCTGTCCTTCGTGCTGTCGGCCACGCTGGGCGCGGTGGGCGGCATCCTGGTCGCGCCGATCAACTACACCAGCTACGACGTGGGCATCATGCTGGGCCTCAAGGGCTTCGTCGCCGCCACCCTCGGCGGCCTGGGCAGCGGCCTGGGCGCCGTGGTCGGCGGCCTGCTGCTCGGCGTGGTGGAATCGATGACGGCGGGCTACGTCTCCTCGGCCTACAAGGACGCCACGCCCTTCGTGCTGATCCTGCTGATCCTGTTCTTCCGGCCCCAGGGCCTGTTCGGCAAGAAGGGCACGGACCGCGTATGAACTATCTGAAATCGCACCCCGGGCTGGTGATCCTGGCCGCCGTGCTGCTGGTGCTGCCGTTCGCGCTGCCCAACGCCTACGCTTTCGACGTCGCCATCCGCGTGGCGATCAACGCCAGCGTGGTGATCGGACTGAACCTGCTGATCGGCTACACCGGTCAGATCAGCCTGGGCCACGCCGGCTTCTTCGGCATCGGCGCCTATGCCTCCGCCATCCTCACTTCGCGCTGGGGCTGGCCGCCGCTGGCGGCGCTCGTCGCTGCCGCGGCCGGCACCGCGCTGCTGGCCTGGGTGGTGGCACGGCCGATCCTGAAACTCAAGGGCCACTACCTGGCCATGGCGACGCTGGGCCTCGGCATCATCATCTCCATCGTCATTGTCAACGAGACCGCCTGGACCGGCGGCCCGGACGGCATGCCGGTGAGCGCCTTGTCTGCGTTCGGCAAGGAACTTTCGGGCGAGCGCCCGTGGTACTGGTTGAGCGCCGGGGTGCTGCTGGTGGTGACCTGGCTCGCGCTTAACCTGATCGACTCGCCCGCCGGGCGGGCGCTGCAGGCCATCCACGGCTCGGAGGTCGCCTCGCGCGTCGTCGGCGTGGACACCAGCGCCTTCAAGGCCCGCATCTTCGTGCTGTCGGCGGCGCTGGCCAGCGTGATGGGCAGCCTCTATGCGCACTACGTGGGCTTCCTGACGCCGGGCCTCGCGGGCTTCTTCCACTCCATCGAACTGGTGACCATGGTGGTGGTGGGCGGCATGGCCTCGGTGTACGGCTGCATCTTCGGCGCGCTGATCCTGACCATGTTGCCGCAGCTGCTGTCGACGCTGGAAGGCTGGGAGACGGTGGCCTTCGGCGTGATCCTGATGCTGACCATGATCTTTCTGCCGCGCGGCCTGGTGCCGACGCTGAAGAACCGCTTCGGCCGGGGGACCTCCTGATGCTCGAGGTCAAGAACCTGACCAAGTCCTTCGGTGGCGTCGCTGCGGTGCAGGACGTGTCCTTCCGCATTTCCGAAGGCACCATCCATTCGGTGATCGGCCCCAACGGCGCGGGCAAGACCACGCTGTTCAACCTGATCACCGGGGTCTACACGCCCACCGGCGGCGAGATCCTGCTGCGCAACGAAAACGTCGCCGGCATGGCGCCCGAGCAACTGGCGCGCCGGCGCATGAGCCGCACCTTCCAAAACCTGCAGGTGTGCATGAACATGAGCGCGATCGACAACGTGATGGTCGGCGCGCACCTGCGGCTGGACCCCTCGGTGTTCACGGCCATGGTGCGCTGGCCATCGCTGCGGCGGGCCGACCGCGACTGCCGCGAAGAGGCGGCGCAGCTGATGGAATTCGTCGGGGTCGGTAAGTACATCCGTACCCACGCCAGCCAAATGCCCTATGGCGCGCTCAAGCGCCTGGAGATCGCCCGCGCGCTCGCGGCCAAGCCGCAGCTGCTGCTGCTCGATGAACCGGCGGCGGGCCTGAACACCACCGAGAAAGCGGAGATCGAAGTCCTGGTTCGAAAGGTGGCCGATTCTGGCGTCACGGTGGTGCTGGTCGAACACGACATGAAAATGGTGATGAACCTCTCGCACCACATCCTGGTGCTGGACTACGGCAAGAAGCTGGCCGAGGGCACGGCGGCGCAGGTGCGCGCCAACCCGGACGTGATCGCGGCTTACCTGGGCGCTTCGGCATGATGAGCCGCACGGCCGCTCCGAAGGCTCATGGCACCGCAGCCCGCAGGGCGAAGGTTATCCAATGAGTAGCACGACCGTCACGACGATGAGGGCGCTGGACATCATCCAGGCCGAACACCGCGGCATGTGGCGCCTCGCCACCGCGATGGATGCGCTGGCGCAGACCCTGGCGCAGCCCGCCGAACGGGCGGGCGCGATCCGGGCGATCGCGGCCATGCTCGATTACATCGACAGCTACGTCGACCGCGTGCACCACCCGAAGGAAGACCAGTACCTCTTCAGCGCCCTGGGGCGGCGTGCCAACGGCGTCGGACCGATGATCGAGCGGCTCCAGCAGGAGCATCGCGATGGGCCGCGCTACCGGGACGAGCTGCGCCAGGCGGTGCAGGCGGTGGCGGCCGACCGCGCCGCCGACGCGCAGCCGTTGGTGCAGCGCGTGGCGGCCTTCACCGAGCAGCTGCGTGCGCACATCCGGCAGGAAGAGGTCCACGTGATGCCCGAGGCGCGCAAGGTGCTGACCCCCGCCGACTGGCAGGCGATCGACGCAGCCTTCCTGGACAACGACGATCCGCTGTTCGGCGAGCGCGTGCGCGCCGAGTTCGAGGAGATCAAGGCCCGCATCATCGCGCTCACGCCGGCCCCGGTGGGCCTGGGCGGCGCCGCCCCGGCCGAGCCGGTGGTGCCGGCTGCGCCCGAAGCGCAGCGCGAGACGGTGCTGAAGCTGCGCGGCATCACCAGCCACTATGGCCGCATCCAGGCGCTGCACGGCATCGACCTGGAGGTGCGCCAGGGCCAGCTGGTGGCGCTGGTCGGCGCCAACGGTGCCGGCAAGACCACGCTGCTGCGCACCATCTCCGGCGTGCAGCCGGCCTCGGGTGGCACCATCGAGCTGTTCGGCGAAGACATCACGCGCGTGGCGCCCGACCGGCGCGTGCGCCTGGGCGTGTGCCAGGTGCCCGAAGGGCGCCAGGTTTTCGGGCCCATGAGCATCGAGGACAACCTGCGGCTGGGCGCCTACACGCGGCGCGATGCCGAGATCGCCCAGGACCTGGAGCGCATGTACGGCCTGTTCCCGATCCTCAAGGAAAAGCGCATGCTGCCCGCGGGCACGCTTTCGGGCGGGCAGCAGCAGATGCTGGCGATGGCGCGCGCGCTGATGGGCCGCCCCAAGCTGCTGCTGCTGGACGAGCCCTCCATGGGCCTGGCGCCGCTGCTGGTGGAGGAGATCTTCCGCGTGGTCAGGCGCCTCAAGGCCGAGGGCATCACCATCTTCCTGGTCGAGCAGAATGCACAGGCGGCGCTGTCGATCGCGGACATCGGCTACGTCATCGAGACCGGCCACACCATCCTGAGCGGGCCCGGGGCGCAGCTGCTGAACAATGAGCAGGTCAAGGCCGCCTACCTGGGCATGTGATCACAGGGCAAATCACATGGCAACGAACCTGGTCGTGAACCCCTACGAAGACATCGCGGTCTCGCTGCAGCCGGGCGGCGTGGTGCTGGTCGAGCTGCATCGCCCCGCGGTGCGCAATGCGCTGCGCACCGCCACGCTTGCCGAGATCGTGGATGTGCTGGACATCGTGGCCGCCGACGCGCACCTGGGCGCCGTGGTCATCACCGGCAGCGAGAAATTCTTCGCCGCCGGCGCCGACCTCAAGGAGATGGGCGCGCTCGGCCCGATCGAGCTGCTGGCCGATGGACGGCCGCGCTACTGGAAGCGCATCGCGGCCTTCCCCAAGCCGCTGCTGGCGGCCGTCAGCGGCTACGCGCTGGGCGCCGGCTGCGAGCTGGCCATGCAGGCCGACATCGTGATCGCCGGCGAGGGCGCACAGTTCGGCCAGCCGGAAATCAACCTCGGCATCATTCCCGGCGCGGGTGGCACCCAGCGGCTGGTGCGCGTGGTGGGCAAGTCGCGCGCCATGCAGATGGTGCTGTCCGGCGAACCCATCGACGCCGCCTGCGCCCTGCAATGCGGGCTGGTGTCGGAGGTCGTGCCCGATGAGCAGGTCGTGCCGCGCACGCTGGCGCTGGCCCGGCTGATCGCCGGCAAGGCCCCGCTGGCGCTGCGCGCCGCCAAGGAGGCCTTGCTCCTGTCCTACGAATCCGCGCTCACGCCGGCGCTGGAGGCCGAGCGCAAGGCCTTCGTGCTGCTGGCCGCCAGCCAGGACCGCAACGAAGGCATCGCGGCGTTCCTGGAAAAGCGCCGGCCGAACTACGAGGGCCGCTGAAGGCGCCGCCCACCCATTCTTGACATCGAAAGAGATCCGTCATGCAAACATCCGCCCCCACGCTGCAAAGCTTCATCGCCGGCCGCTGGATCGGCCAGCAGGCCGCCGGCGCCCTGAAGAGCGCGATCAACGGCAAGACCGTCTTTCATGCGCATGCCGATTCGATCGACTTCGCCGAGGCGCTGGCGTTCGCGCGCCGCGCCGGCATCAAGTCGCTGCTGGCCATGGACTTCCAGCAGCGCGCGGCGCGCCTGAAGGCGATGGCTGCGTACCTGATCGAGCACAAGGAAAAGCTGTATGCGATCTCGCATCACACCGGTGCGACGCGCGCGGACAGCTGGATCGACATCGAGGGTGGATCCGGCACGCTGTTCGCCTATGCCGGCGTCGGCGCAGGCGAGCT
The DNA here is from genome assembly GCF_001580455.1 of Ramlibacter tataouinensis. Lineage (NCBI taxonomy): Bacteria > Pseudomonadati > Pseudomonadota > Betaproteobacteria > Burkholderiales > Comamonadaceae > Ramlibacter > Ramlibacter tataouinensis. Next base: position 4,854,906 of record NZ_CP010951.1, on the reverse strand, counting down.
GCCCTCGGGCAACATCGTGCATGAGGGCCCGGCGGTGCCGCTGGGCAAGAAGGGCAGTTTCGCCGGCACCCATATCCTGGTGCCGCGCGGCGGCGTGGCGGTGCACATCAACGCCTTCAACTTCCCGATCTGGGGCCTGCTGGAGAAATTCGCGCCGACCTTCCTCGCTGGCATGCCCTGCATTGCGAAGCCGGCGACGGCGACCAGCTACCTCACCGAAGCGATGGTGCGCCTGTTGAACGAATCGGGCCTGCTGCCCGAAGGCGCGCTGCAGCTGGTGATCGGCAGCACCGGCGACCTGCTGGACCGGCTGGACGGCCAGGACGTGGTGACCTTCACCGGGTCGGCCGACACCGCGGCGCGCCTGCGCGCCAACCCCAACCTGATCGCGCGAAGCGTGCCCTTCAATGCCGAGGCCGATTCGCTCAACTGCGCCATCCTCGCTTCCGATGTCACGCCGGACGACGAGGAATTCGACCTGTTCGTCAAGGAGGTGGCGCGCGAGATGTCGGTGAAGGCCGGGCAGAAGTGCACCGCGATCCGCCGAGCCATCGTGCCGCGCAAGCACCTGGACGCGGTGGCCGAGCGCCTGGCCGCGCGCCTGGCCAAGATCGCCGTGGGCGACCCCTCGGTGGAAGGCGTCAAGATGGGCGCGCTGGCGAGCAAGGCGCAGCAGGCCGACGTGGCCGAGCGCGTGGCGCTGCTGTGCACGGGCAACGAGATCGTCTTCGGCGACAAGAGCGGCTTCAAGCCGATGGGCGAGGGCACGGCCGAAGGTTCCTTCTTCGCGCCCACGCTGCTGCTGTGCCGCGACGGCGCGGCCAACTCGGCGGTGCATGACGTGGAAGCCTTCGGCCCGGTGAGCACCCTGATGCCCTACGACGACATCGAGCAGGCCATCGAGCTGTCCGCGCGCGGCAAAGGCAGCCTGGTGAGCACGCTGGTCACGCGCGATCCGGGCGTGGCGGCCAAGGTCGTTCCCGCCATCGCGGCCTGGCACGGCCGCGTGCACATCCTGGACCGCGAAGCGGCCGGCGAATCCACCGGGCACGGCTCGCCGCTGCCCCTGCTCAAGCACGGCGGCCCCGGCCGGGCCGGCGGCGGCGAGGAACTGGGCGGCGTGCGCGCCGTCAAGCACTACCTGCAGCGCGCGGCGGTGCAGGGCTCGCCCACCATGCTGACGGCGGTGACCGGCGAGTACGTGCGCGGCGCCCGCGTGCAGGAGGCAGACCTGCATCCCTTCCGCAAATGGTTCGACGACCTGTCGGTCGGCGATTCGCTGCTCACGCACCGCCGCACCGTGACCGACGCCGACATCGTGGCCTTCGGCGGCATCTCCGGCGACTACTTCTACATGCACTTCGACGAGATCGCCGCCAGGGAGTCACCCTTCGGCAAGCGCATCGCGCACGGTTATTTCGTGCTGTCGGCGGCGGCGGGGCTGTTCGTTTCGCCGGCCAAGGGACCGGTGTTGGCCAACTACGGCCTGGACACACTGCGTTTCGTCAAGCCGGTGGGCATCGGCGACACCATCCAGGCCCGTCTGACCTGCAAGCGCAAGATCGACCGTCCGGCGAAGAAGGACCAGCCCGCACAGGGGGTGGTCGCGTGGGACGTGCAGGTGACCAATCAGGACGGCGAGATGGTGGCCAGCTACGACATCCTGACACTGGTGCTCAAGCGTCCGACAGCTCAGCAGGCCGGCTGAGCTCGTTGCTGTGGATCCAGGCCGTCGCTTGCTCGATGCAGGTGAAGGCGCGCAGGCGTGCGCCGGTTTTCCGCGCGGCCTTCTCGCTGATGCCGCTGCGAACCTCCGGCGTCACCACGGTGGCCACTTTCTCCAGGTTGCGCACGTTCTCGCCCACGAAGGTGCCCAGCTGCAGGTGCTCGGTGAAGGCCAGCGAGGTCTCCATGCTCCGCAGGTCGAGCAGGCATCTGCGGTAGCGCGTGCCCGCGCAAACGGTGGCAGCCAGGGAGACCACCCCTTGGTGATCGGCCAGGCTCGCCGTGCCGGAAACTTCCACGAGCAGGTAAGGCAGCCCGTGGTGGATAGTCAGCTGAAGAGGCATGGGGCGAAGTCTAAGGTTGACGTTCGACGCGTTCCAGCACGCCAAAGGTAAAAGTGCCTTTCGTCATGCGGGTCAATCCGGCTTGCCGGAACGTGCCGGCGCGGGTAACGCGAGACCCGCTTCGCGCACGACACGCACGCAATCCTTGATGTGCTCCTCGCCGAGGTAGCGCAAGGCTGTGTACCCCATCAGTGCCGACACCGCCTGTCCGGCGATCGGGACGTACTTGGCGGCCTGGCGCGCGGTGAGCCGCTTGCCCATGGCCTGGGCCATGCGGAGGATGAGGTCGCGCGTGATGAGTTTGCCCACCAGCACCGAACCCACCAAGGCCAGCGCCTTTTGCACCTTCTCGCGATCGCGTTCGGGCAGGCGGTCGAGTTGCACGGGCGTGAGGCCGAATTCCGCGTTGATCGCCGGGACCACGCGCGACAGCAAGGCCGCGTCCACCGCCCAGTCCAGCCCGGGCACGGGCACGGTGCTGGCGGCGGCGGCCACCAGCGCGCGCCGGTTCAGCAGGCGCCGGCAGCGGCGCACCGCGTCGGTCAGGGCGGCATCACCTTCGGAAAGATCGATCGCCGTAGGCATCAGCCTATGTTATCGAGCTGCTCCGTCAACTCCAGCCAGCGTTCTTCCAGGCCCTCCAGCTCTTCGGACACGGCTTTGAGGCGCCTGCCGGCATCGGCCAGTTCCGCCGGCGCGAGCCCGCCGGCCAGGCGCGATTCCAGCGCGGCCCTTTCATCCGACAGGGCGGCCATGCGCTTTTCCGACTGCTCGAGTTCGCGCTTCAATGGCCGGGCACGGGCGGCGGCCTGCTGGCGCTGCTGCGCGTCCAGCTTTCTCTGCTCCTGCGCCGAGACGGCGGCGGCGGGCGGGGCGGCTTCCTGCCGCGCGGAATCCCGCATGCGGCGAGCTTCGTCGAGCAGGTACTGCTGGTAGTCGTCCAGGTCGCCGTCGAAGGGAGCGACCGTGCCGCGGCCGACCAGCCAGAACTCGTCGCACACCGCGCGCAGCAGCGCCCGGTCGTGGCTGACCAGCATCACCGTGCCTTCGAACTCGTTGAGCGCGACCGACAGGGCCTCCCGCGTGCTCAGGTCCAGGTGGTTGGTCGGTTCGTCCAGCAGCAGCAGGTTGGGGCGCTGCCAGACGATCATCGCCAGCACCAGCCGCGCCTTCTCGCCGCCGCTCATGGTGCCCACCGCCTGCTTGACCATGTCGCCGTTGAAATTGAAGCTGCCGAGGAAGTTGCGCAGTTCCTGCTCGCGCGCCACCTCGCCGGGGCTGGCGGCGAGCTCGCGCGCCAGCCGCGTCATGTGCTGCAAGGGATCGTCCTCGGGGCGCAGCACGTCCAGCTCCTGCTGCGCGAAGTAGCCGATGGCCAGGCCCTTGCCCGTCGTGATGGTGCCGCCGAGGGCGGGGATCTGCTGCGCGATGGTCTTGACCAGGGTGGACTTGCCCTGGCCGTTGGCGCCCAGGATGCCGATGCGCTGGCCGGCGAGCACCGAGCGGTTCACGCCGCGCAGGATCTCCGTGTCGCCGTAACCGTAGGAGCCATCCCGGATCGCCAGCATCGGGTTCGGCAGGCTCGCCGGCTCCTTGAACTCGAATGTGAATTCGGCGTCGGCCAGCACCGGCGCGATCTTCTCCATGCGCTCCAGCGCCTTCACGCGGCTTTGCGCCTGGCGGGCCTTGGTCGCCTTGGCCTTGAAGCGGTCGATGAACTTCTGCAGGTGGGCGATCTTTTCCTGCTGCCGCTCGAAGGAGGCCTGCTGCAGCGCCAGCTGCTGGGCGCGCAGGGTCTCGAAAGCGCTGTAGTTGCCGGCGTAGCGGGTGAGCTGCTGCCGCTCGATGTGCACCGTGACATCGGTCACCGCGTCTAGGAATTCGCGGTCGTGGCTGATCACCACCAGCGTGCCGGGGTAGCGCTTGAGCCAGGCCTCCAGCCAGACCAGCGCATCCAGGTCCAGGTGGTTGGTCGGCTCGTCCAGCAGCAGCAGGTCCGACGGGCACATGAGCGCGCGCGCCAGCTGCAGGCGCATGCGCCAGCCGCCGGAAAAGCTGTTGACCGGCTGGTCGAGCTCGTTCGACTTGAAGCCCAGCCCCAGGATCAGGGCCTGCGCCCGCGGCATCGCGTCGTGCTCGCCGGCATCGGCCAGGTCAGTGTGTGCGTGGGCGATGGCCATGCCGTCGCCGCTTTCCTCGGCGCGCGTGAGTTCGGCGCGCAACTGGACCAGGCGGGTGTCGCCGGCCAGCACGAAGCCGGTCGCTGACTCCTCGGTTTCCGGCATGTGCTGGGCCACCTGCGCGAGCCGCCACTGCGAGGGCATGGCGAAATCGCCGTTGTCCTCGTGCAGCGATCCGTCGACCAGCGCGAACAGCGTGGACTTGCCGGCGCCGTTGCGGCCGACCAGGGCGACCTTCTCGCCGGGATTGAGGACCAGCGAGACTTTGTCGAGGACGACCTTGGCGCCGCGGCGCAGGGTCAGGTTTTTGAGAGTGATCATGAAATGGCTTGGCGCGGCCGGGCCGCTGCGCGGGCGCGGCGCCGCGGGAAATCAGGCCAGATTGTCGCGGGTCAGCAGCAGCACCTGGTCTTCGCCGGCGCTGGTTTCCAGCCACACGGCCGCCAGGGTGGGAAAGGCCGCCTCGAAATGGCTTCGTTCGTTGCCGATCTCGAGCACGAGAACGCCATGCTCGGTCATCCGGGAGGGCGCGTCGCGCAGCATGCGGCGGATGAAATCCATGCCGTCGTCGCCGCCCGCCAGCGCCAGCGCCGGCTCGGCGCGGTATTCCGCCGGCAGGGCCGCCATGCTGTGCGCGTTGACGTACGGGGGGTTGCACAGGATCAGGTCGTAGGGCCCCGGCGCCGCCGCCAGCCCGTCCGATTCGATCAGGCGGATGCGCCCGGCCAGGCCGTGGCGGTCGACGTTGATGCGCGCCACCTCCAGCGCCGGCTTCGAGATGTCGGCCGCGTCGACCTCGACCTCGGGGTAGGTCATGGCCGCCAGCACCGCCAGGCTGCCGTTGCCGGTGCACAGGTCCAGCACGCGGCGGGTGCGGTCCGACAGCCAGGGGTCGATGGAGCCGTCGGCGACTAATTCGGCAATGAAGCTGCGCGGCACGATGCTCCGCTCATCGACATAGAAGGGGATGCCCTGCAGCCAGGCTTCGCGGGTCAGGTAGGCCGCCGGCTTGCGCGTGGCGATGCGTTCGGCGATGAGCGCCTCGACGCCCGCGAGTTGCTGCGGCGACACCGCCACGCCGGCGGCGCCGTCCAGATCATGAAGCGGCAGGCCGAGCCGCCACAGCACCAGCCACGCCGCCTCGTCGAAGGCGTTGCTGGTGCCATGGCCGAAAGCCACGCCCGCGCCGTCCAGTTGCGCGGCGCATCGCTCGACCAGTTCGATGACGGTCATGCGTTCAGCAGTTCAATCGTGCGGCGGTAGATGTTCTTCAGCGGCTCGATGTCGGCCACGCGCACATGCTCGTCGATCTTGTGGATGCTGGCGTTGACGGGGCCGAACTCGATCACCTGCGGGCAGATGCGCGAGATGAAGCGGCCGTCGCTGGTGCCACCGGTGGTGGACAGTTCGGTGTCCAGGCCGGTCTCGGCCCGGATCGACGCGCGCACCGCCTCGACCAGCTCGCCCGGCGTGGTCAGGAAGGGCAATCCGCCCACCACCCATTGGATGTCATGGTCGACGCCGTGGCGCTGCAGCACCTCCTGCACGCGCGCCTGCAGGCCCTCGGCCGTGCTTTCGCTGGAATAGCGGAAGTTGAAGTCGATCGTAACGGTGCCGGGGATCACGTTGGTGGCGCCGGTGCCGCCGTGGATGTTGCTGACCTGCCAGCTGGTGGGCGGGAAGAATTCGTTGCCGCGGTCCCACTCGGTCGCGGCCAGCTCGGCCAGCGCGGGCAGCGCCATGTGGATCGGGTTCTTCGCCAGCTGCGGGTAGGCGATATGGCCCTGCACGCCCTTGACGGTGAGCTTGGCCGACAGGGTGCCGCGCCGCCCGTTCTTGATCATGTCGCCCAGCTGTCCGACCGAGGTGGGCTCGCCGACGATGCACCAGTCCAGCCGCTCGCCCCGCGCTTTCAGGCGCTCGCACACGACCACCGTGCCGTCCACGCTGGGGCCTTCCTCGTCGCTGGTGATCAGCAGCGCCAGCGAGAGCTCGGGGTCGGGATCGGCGGCCAGGAATTCCTCCACCGCCACCACGAAGGCCGCGATCGAGGTCTTCATGTCCGCCGCGCCGCGGCCGAACAGCATGCCGTCGCGGTGCGCGGGCGTGAACGGGTCGCTGCTCCACTGCTCGAGCGGGCCGGTGGGCACCACGTCGGTGTGGCCGGCGAACACCAGTGTGCGCGGCGAACGGCCGGCGCGCCGGGCCCAGAGGTTGGTGACGCGGAAGTTGTCGGGTCCGCTGACGATGGTCTCGCACGCGAACCCCAGGGGCTTCAGGCGCGCTTCGAGGATCGCCTGGCACTGCGCGTCCTCGGGCGTGACCGAGCGGCGCGAGATGAGCTGTTCGGTAAGGTGAAGGGTCTTCGACATTGATCGCTGGCGATCAGTGCTTCACATCGAGGGTGATCTCGGTGAAGGACGGTTCGTCCTGCAGGTCTTCCTCGGAGGCACCGTCTTCGGGGCGGTCGATGTCCTTGGCCGCGAAGTCGTTCTGCAGGCGCCACTGCAGGTTGGTGGGCGAGTCGGCGTAGGCCAGGCCTTCCTTCTTGTCCACCGTGCCTTCGATGATCAGGCGGGCGATGTCCTGCTCGAAAGTCTGCGAGCCTTCCGCCATGGACTTTTCCATGGCTTCCTTGACGCCGGAGAAGTCGCCTTTCTCGATCAGCTCGGACACCAGCTTGGTGTTGAGCATCACCTCGACGGCCGGGGCGCGGCCGCCGTGCACCGTGCGCAGCAGGCGCTGCGACACGATGGCCTTGAGCGCCGCAGCCAGGTCGCCCAGCATGGTCGGACGGACTTCGACCGGGTAGAAGCTCAGGATCCGGTTCAGCGCCTGGTAGCTGTTGTTGGCGTGCATGGTGGCCAGGCACAGGTGGCCCGACTGCGCGTAGGCGATAGCCGCGGACATGGTCTCGCGGTCGCGGATTTCGCCGACCAGGATCACGTCGGGCGCCTGGCGCAGGGCGTTCTTCAGCGCCGTCTGCATCGAATGCGTGTCGCTGCCCACCTCGCGCTGGTTGACCACCGATTTCTTGTTCTTGAACAGGAATTCGACCGGGTCCTCGATGGTCAGGATGTGGCCCGAGACGCGCTCGTTGCGGTAATCCATCATCGCCGCCAGCGTGGTGCTCTTGCCGGCGCCGGTGGCGCCCACCATCAGCATGAGCCCGCGCTTTTCCATGATCAGGTCGCCCAGGATCATGGGGACGGCCAGGCTGTCCAGGGGCGGGATCTCGGTGGTGATGAAGCGGATGACGGCCGCGTAAGTGCCGCGCTGGCGCATCGCGGAGAAGCGGAAGTTGCCGACGCCCTCGATGGCCTGCGCCATGTTCAGCTCACCGGTCCGCTCCAGCTCCTCGATGCGGTTCGGCGGCAGCACCTCGGACAACAGCGCCTTGGGCGCATCGGCCGGCAGCAACTGGTTGTTGATCGGCAGGCATTGGCCGTTGATCTTGATGAGGGCTGGCGCGTGGGCGGACAGATAGACGTCCGAGGCTTTTTTCTCGCCCATCAGGCGAAGGATCCGCTCCATCGTTGACATGGGTTCTGCTCCGTCTGTACTACTTTGAGGCTTGGTTCATTCAATCGCGCAGGAGGTCGTTCAGGCTGGTCTTGGCCCGGGTCTGCGCGTCCACCCGTTTCACGATCACCGCACAGTACAGGCTGTACTTGCCGTCGGCGCTCGGGAGGTTCCCGGAGACGACCACCGAACCGGCCGGAATGCGGCCATACGTCACCGTGCCGGTGGCCCGGTCGTAGATCTTGGTGCTCTGGCCGATGTACACGCCCATGGAGACCACCGAGTTCTCCTCGACGATCACGCCCTCGACGATCTCCGAGCGCGCGCCGATGAAGCAGTTGTCCTCGATGATGGTCGGGCCGGCCTGCACCGGCTCCAGCACGCCGCCGATGCCCACGCCGCCCGAGAGGTGCACGTTCTTGCCGATCTGCGCGCAGGAGCCGACGGTGGCCCAGGTGTCGACCATGGTGTTCTCATCGACGTAGGCGCCGATGTTCACGTAGCTGGGCATCAGGATGGCGCCCTTGGCGATGTAGCTGCCGCGGCGGGCCACGGCCGGCGGAACCACGCGCACGCCGGTGGCGGCCAGCTGCTCGGGCGAGAGGTGGGCGAACTTGGTCGGTACCTTGTCGTAGAAGCCGAGGTCGCCGGCGCGGACGATCTCGTTGTCGCGCAGGCGGAACGACAACAGCACCGCCTTCTTGATCCACTGGTGCACCGTCCACTGGCCCACGCCCTGGCGCGTGGCGACCCGCAGCCGGCCCTTGTTCAACTCGGCGATCACGTGTTCCACCGCGTCTTTGACCTCGGCGGAAGCGGAGACGGCGTTGATCTGCGCGCGGTTTTCCCACGCGGTGTCGATGATCTGCTGGAGCTGTTGGGTCATGGGGATCAGTCTTTTCTGTTCTGGACGAATTGCACGATGCGCTGCGCGGCCTCGAGGCACTCGGCGGTGTCGGCGACCAGCGCCATCCGCACGCGGCCGGCGCCGGGATTGACGCCGCCGGCCTCGCGGGCCAGGTAGCTGCCCGGCAGGACGGTCACATTGTATTGAGCCAGCAGTTGACGAGCGAACTCGGTGTCGCTTCCACGCACACCGGCCCACAGGTAGAAGCTGGCATCGGGCAGGCGCACGTCCAGCACCGTTTCCAGCAGCGGCGTCACCTCGGCGAACTTGCGGCGGTATTGCTCGCGGTTGTCGACCACGTGCGCCTCGTCGTTCCAGGCCGCGGTGCTGGCCGCCTGCACGATCGGGCTCATCGCGCTGCCGTGGTAGGTGCGATAGAGCAGGAACTGCTTCAGGATCTGCGCATCGCCGGCCACGAAGCCGCTGCGCATGCCCGGCACGTTGCTGCGCTTGGACAGGCTGGTGAAGGCCACCAGCTTGCGGAAATCCGTGCGGCCCAGCTTCGCGGCGGCTTCCAGGCCGCCCAAGGGGGGCTCGTCGCGGAAGTAGATCTCGCTGTAACACTCGTCGGAGGCGATCACGAAGCCGTGCCGGTCCTGCAGCGCGAACAGCTTCTCCCATTCGGCCAGCGGCATCACCGCGCCGGTGGGGTTGCCCGGCGAGCAGACGTAGATCAGCTGGGTGCGGGCCCAGACGGATTCGGGCACGCTGTCCCAATCGACCGCGAAGTTGCGCGCCGGGTCGCTGGGCCCGTAATGGGGCTGCGCCCCCGCCAGCAGGGCCGCGCCCTCGTAGATCTGATAGAACGGATTGGGGCAGACCACCACGGCCGGCCGGGTGGGGTCGATCACGGTCTGCGCGAAGGCGAACAGCGCCTCGCGCGAGCCGTTGACCGGCAGCACCTGCGTGGCCGGATCGAGTGTCAAGTCGTAACGGCGCTTCACCCAGCCGGCGCAGGCTTCGCGCAGCTGCGGCGTGCCGGCGGTGGGCGGGTAACCGGACAGGTCGCTGCCCGGCACCTCCATCGCGGCGGCCAGCGCCTGCTTGATGAAGGCCGGCGTCGGGTGCTTGGGTTCGCCGATGCCCAGGCTGATGGGACGGTACGCGGGGTTGGGCGTGACGCCGGCGAACAGTTGCCGCAGCCGCTCGAAGGGGTAGGGCTGCAGGCGTGAGAGCAGGGGATTCATCCGGGAATTATCCTTTCAGCCCCGGTGCGCCCTCGGACCCGGACACCGATGCCTGGGCGTGCGCAGCTTGCTCGGTTGACACGTTCATGGTGCGGTACACCTTCGCGATACTAAAGGTGCATCTTCGATAAACTGGTAGAGAAAATCGCTACGAGATTCCGATCTCGCCCGCCACAGTGCGCGCCACAAGCATGTGCTTGGGCCTCGAGGATCTCTATGAAGATCTCCCTTCCTGCGAAGCGCACCGCGCGAATCGCGAAGATCGCCGCGCTGTCCATCGCCGCCGGGGCGCTGACCGGCTGCTACGTGGTACCCCTGCAGCCCGCGACAGCGCCTTCCGGCGCAGTGGTGCTGCCCCCTGCGCCACCGCAGCCTCTGACCTTTAGCGCGCGCCTTTACCCGGCCAACGACCTGGCCAGCGGCTACGGCATGGTGGCTGCGGTGGTCACCAACGACCTCAATGGGCGCGGGCACTTCTCCACAGCCATCAACGGGGAAAGTTTCACCGGCGAGGCGACGCGCGTGGCCGGCTCCTCGCGCGACGGCGTCGCCAATGGCGCCGGCAACCGGGGAAGCTTCCTGAACTGCCGCTACACGATGAACTCGGCGACACTGGGAACCGGCACCTGCCGCCATTCGAACGGCGCGGCATTCACAATGCATATCGGGAACTAGGAACAAAAATATGAAGGCACCGTTTTCTGCATCTCTTCCCATTCTTTTCGGCGCGATCGCGATATCCGGCTGCGCGTCAGCGCCGTCAAGCCAGGAGTGGCCGAAGACGGTCGTCAGGATCGAAGACGTTCGTCCCATCAAGCCGATGCGCCTGAGCGTTCACTACAAGATTCGGGATGGCGCGCCGTCCGGAACCACGATGGTCAAGCTCCATGTCGACAAGAATGGGCAAACCAGGAACGTGGCGCTCCTGGAAAGCAGTGGGAAACCGAATCTTGACGAGGCAGTCATCAACTCGGCATGGGGCGGAACGTTCCAGCCCTACCTCGTCAATGGCGAACCGACGGAAGTCACCGTGGTGGTTCCTTTCCACCTGAAGTAGTCCCTCTCCCCAGACCCTTGGCGTGGCCTGGCCACGCCCGGCTGCCAGGACAGTGCGAAGGGAGCTAGCTGCGCGAGGCAGAGTCCAGCAGCCGCTCGTACTTCAGGTGCCCGACGTAGTTGAGCGTCTGGTTGCTGCGCACGGAGGGCACGTCGCCTTCGCGCATGTGCAGCAGGTCGGCCGGGCTGAGCAGCCGGGGGTCGGCCGTCGTCAGCGGCAGGCCGGCCCGCCGGTAGGCCTCCAGCACGAACTGCGAGCAGAAGAAGCGGTCGCTGCGGCCCAGGCCCAGCTGGATCGCGCCGACGCCCTGCAGGCAGAAGTCGCGCACCAGCGAGGGCGTGAGCGGCAGCTCGCACAAGCGGCGTTCGATCGAGAACGGCGCCTGCAGCAGCACGCCGACATAGTTGTACTTCTGGCCGACGGTTTCGGCGACGAAGTCCTGCATCTTCTGCACGTGGTCGGGCCGCACGCCCGGATGCCGGAAGGCGACCACCGTCGATTCCTCGTCGAGAAATTGCTGCATGCGGCGCCGGCGGATGCCTTCACCGACGGCTTCGGCCACCTGCGAGTCGCCGACGTACAGCGAGGCATGGCTGACCGCCGACAGCGTCAGCAGGCGAATGCCCAGCGAAGTCGTGCCGTTGGCCGCGGACAGCAGGATGTCACCGGGCATGAGTGCGCCGGCATCGATGTCCAGCGCGCCGCTGGGCGGCTTCAGTCCGGGGTTCTGCACCTGTAGTCGCGGCGGGGCAGCCGGCGCATCGTTCTCGTAGAAGCGGGTGGCGCAGCCGGCCAGGGCCAGCGGGGCAGCGGCGATCAGTCGGCGGCGGCTCAGCATCGGGTGATTCTAGGCAGAGCTCTGCGGCAAGGTCACCCGGGCTTGCCAGTGCTGGCGCCGGTCCTTCCCCTTCGGGGGAGCGAGAGACACTCAGGTCGCGAGGATCAGGCGTGCGCAGCTCATCCACCAGGCACGCCGGGGTGCCCGCGCCCATGATGGCCTTGCGTTTCATCTGTTGCTGCGGATCGGCGTGGCAGCGCGCCACATCTCAGGCAGTATGGGAAGGCCGTCCAATTCAGCTACATGCATTCGGGATTGGGGCAATTGCCTGCTGGGGTCGGCACCCACACAAGGAGAAACGCCATGATCGACAAGGCCCAGGCTGAGCTCGCCAAGAGTTTGTTCGAACAAACGAGAGCCGCGGCGCTGCAGGCTCACGATGCGTGGGACATGGTCATGAAGGCCCAGAAGACCATGATGGACTCGATGCGCGGCATGGGGCCGCCATTCGCGATGGCCGCCGACCAGTACGACAAGCTGATGGACTTCCATTCCAAGCAGTACAAGGCGGCCCTGGACTTCATGAACAAGATGTCCACCGAGTACCAGCAGATGCTGTCGCAGGGCAAGAAATAGCCGCGAAGCCGCCGCGCGGCGGTCAATAGACCGTCAGGCCGTGGCGGCGGAACTGGCCGCGCACGCGTGCGTCAGTGCAACTCGATCGAAGCGACGGCGCGCAAGGCATATTCCAGCTCTGGGGCTTGGGCCAGCCCGCGCGGGTAGAAATGGCCGCGCCAGGGGCGGGTAGCGCCAGCCCGGGACGCCGATGCGGACCGTGCCCGCCACGAAGCCGGTTCCGCCGCATAGAAAGAGAAAGTTCGCGCGGGCGGCTCGGTTACGGGTGGTTTCGGCCATAGTTCACACCCGGGGCGTCTGGCTCGGCAGGAGGGCAAACTGCTCGGGTAACATCTGGCGTCCACGGCGCTTGCCGGCCGAAAAACGACGTTTCCCAGGATTCCGTGCGTCTCAATTCCATCAAGCTATCCGGGTTCAAGTCCTTCGCCGAACCCACCAACTTCATGTTGCCGGGCCAGCTGGTGGGCGTGGTCGGGCCCAACGGCTGCGGCAAGTCCAACATCATGGACGCGGTGCGCTGGGTGCTGGGCGAGTCTCGCGCCAGCGAGTTGCGCGGCGAGTCCATGCAGGACGTGATCTTCAACGGCACGACCAGCCGCAAGCCCTCATCCCGTTCGTCGGTGGAACTGGTGTTCGACAACGCCGACCACCGCGCCGGCGGCCAGTGGTCGCAGTTCACGGAAATCGCCGTCAAGCGCGTGCTGACGCGCGACGGCACCTCCAGCTACTTCATCAACAACCAGCCGGTCCGCCGGCGCGACGTGCAGGACGTGTTCCTGGGCACCGGCCTGGGGCCGCGGGCCTACGCCATCATCGGCCAGGGCACCATCAGCCGCATCATCGAATCCAAGCCGGAGGAACTGCGCCTGTTCCTGGAGGAGGCCGCGGGCGTCTCCAAGTACAAGGAACGCCGGCGCGAGACCGAAAACCGCCTGTCCGACACGCGGGAGAACCTGACGCGGGTCGAGGACATTCTGCGCGAACTCAACGCCAACCTCGAGAAGCTGGAGAAGCAGGCCGAAGTCGCGCAGCAGTACAACGCGCTGCAGTCCGACGCCACCCTGAAGCAGCACCAGCTGTGGTTCCTCAAGCGCGGCGAGAGCGAAGCCGACCAGGCGCGGATCAACGCCGAGGCCCAGAAAGCGGTCAACGACCTGGAATCGCGCGTGGCCGACCTGCGGCGCGTCGAGTCCGACCTGGAAACCATCCGCCAGGCCCACTATGCCGCCGGCGACCAGGTGAACCAGGCGCAAGGCTCGCTCTACGAAGCCAGCGCCGAAGTCGGCCGGCTGGAAGCCGAGATCCGCTTCGTGGTCGAGGGCCGCCAGCGGGTCGAGCAGCGGCTGCAGCAGCTCAAGGAGCAGACCGCCCAGTGGGCCGGACGCAAGGACGAGGCGCTGGCCGAAGTCGAAACCCTGGCCGGACAAGCGGTCGAAGCCGAAGAAAAGTCCACCCTGCTGGCCGCGCAGGTCGAGGAGCAGGGGCTGCAGCTGCCTGACCTCGAGGAGTCGCTGCGCCAGGCGCAGCAGAAGTCCAGCGAGCAGCGCGGCAACGTCGCGCAGGTGCAGCAGCAGATCCAGGTGCTGGCGGCCGACCAGCGCAACATCGAGGAGCAGTCGCGCCAGCTGACGCAGCGGCGCGAGCGCCTGACGGCTGACAAGAATGCCTTGGCAGCGCCCGACGAGGCGCGGCTGGCCAACCTCAGGACCCAGCTGGAATCGGCGCAGGAGGCGGCCGAGACCGCCGACGCCCGCCTGCACGAGTTGCAGGAGCAGGTGCCGCAGCTGGACGAAGACCGGCGCGACAAGCAGCAGGCGGTCAACAGCGAGAGCCACAAGCAGGCCGACCTGTCGGCCCGCATGGAAGCGCTCAAGGCGCTGCAGGAAAAGGTCCGGACCGACGGCAAGCTCAAGCCCTGGCTGGCCAAGCACGGGCTCGACGGCCTGCAGGGCCTGTGGAGCCGCATCCACATCGAGCAGGGTTGGGAGAGCGCGCTGGAAGCGGCGTTGCGCGAACGGCTCAACGCGCTCGAGGTCTCGCGCCTGGACATGGTGCGCGCCTTTGCCGGCGATGCGCCGCCGGCCAAGCTGTCTTTCTACAGCCCGCCCCAGGCTGCGGTGCCGGAAGCGGCCGGCGTGCTGCCGCGCCTGGCGGACCTGCTGCGCCTGAACGACGCCGGGCAGAAAGCCTTGCTGGCCGGCTGGCTGCACGGCTGCTACACGGCGCCAAGCTTCGAGGAAGCCCTGGCGGCGCGCGACAAGCTCGCCGCCGGCGAGGTCATCTACGTCAAGAGCGGCCACGCGGTCACCGCGCACAGCGTCAGCTTTTATGCCCAGGATTCCGAGCAGGCCGGCCTGCTCGCGCGGGCGCAGGAAATCGAGAACCTCGAGAAGCAGCTGCGTGCCCAGGCGCTGATCGCCGAGGAAGCCCGGGGCGCGCTGGTGCGCGCCGAGGCCGCCTACAGCGATGCCTCGCAGCGCCTGGTCGGCGCGCGCCGCGAGGCCGCCGAGACGCGCGACCGCGCGCACGAATTGCAGGTCGAGACCCTGCGCCTGACGCAGCTGGCCGAGCAGACCCGGGCGCGCAGCGAGCAGATCGCCGGCGACCTGGCCGAGGTCGATGCCCAGCTCGAGCAGCTGCAGGAGCGCCGCGTCACCGCCGAGGGTCGCTTCGAGGAGCTGGACATGCAGCTGGCCGACAGCCAGGAGCGGCATGCGCAGCTGGACGAGCGCGTGATCGAGGCCGAGCGCAAGCTGGCCGAGGCGCGCGAGCAGCACCGGGGCCTGGAGCGCCAGGCGCAGGAAGCGCAGTTCGCGCAACGGGCGCTGGAAGCGCGCCGGGCCGAACTGCAGCGCGCCATCGAAACCGCGCAGCAGCAGGCGGCTTCCATCGCCGAGGAAGAGTCGCGCGCCAAGGACGAACTTTCGCGCCTGACCGATGCCGCGGCGCAGGCCGGGCTGCAGTCGGCGCTGGAGCTCAAATCCGAGCGCGAGCAGGTGCTCGGCGCCCGCCGAAGCGAATACGACGACCTCACCGCCAAGCTGCGCGCCAGCGACGAGCGGCGCCTGCAGCTGGAGCGCGAGCTCGACCCGCTGCGCCAGCGCATCACCGACTACCAGCTCAAGGAACAGGCAGCCCGCCTGGGCTTCGAGCAGTACGCGCAGCTGCTGGCCGACGCGCAGGCCGACCTGGAAGCGGTGGCGAAGTCAATCGAAGAAGGCAAGGTGCGGCTGGCCGGCCTGCAAAACGAGATCGACCGCCTGCATCGCGAGATCGCGGCGCTGGGTGCGGTGAACCTGGCCGCGCTGGAGGAACTGGGCACCGCGCGCGAGCGCAAGCAGTTCCTGGATGCCCAGTCGGCCGACTTGAACGAGGCCATGGTCACGCTGGAAGATGCCATCCGCAAGATCGACGGCGAAACCCGCGAGCTGCTGGGCAGCACCTTCGCCACCGTCAACGAGCATTTCGGCCGCATGTTCCCCGAGCTGTTCGGTGGCGGCAACGCCAAGCTGGTGATGACCGGCGACGAGATCCTGGATTCCGGCGTGCAGGTCATGGCGCAGCCCCCGGGCAAGAAGAACCAGACCATCCACCTGCTGTCCGGCGGCGAAAAGGCGCTCACCGCCATCGCGCTGGTGTTCGCCATCTTCCAGCTGAATCCGGCGCCGTTCTGCCTGCTGGACGAGGTGGACGCGCCGCTGGACGACGCCAACACCGAGCGCTACGCCAAGCTGGTGACCGCCATGAGCCGGGAAACCCAGTTCCTGTTCATCAGCCACAACAAGATCGCCATGGAGATGGCCGAACAACTGATCGGCGTCACCATGCAGGAGCAGGGCGTCTCCCGCATCGTGGCGGTGGACATGGAATCGGCCGTGTCGATGGCGCAGGCTGCATGAGCGTCGCCGGGCCGCCCCCCTGCATGAATGCCCCCGTGGGGCTGAGCGCTGCGGCTCCGAGCCTGCCTGCGCAGGCTCGGACAGCGCGAAGAGTCGCTGCTTGCAGCAGCGACGCGGCCTGCAAGGCAAGCGCAGTACACGGAGTGACAAGCGTGGGGGCTCAATGAGCAGCTTTACGCTCGGCGTGGCCATGTTGGGCGGGCTGGTGCTCGCCTCGCTGGTGGCCTGGAATACCTGGACTTCGCGCCGCAGCGCGCCGCGCCAGCCCGAACTGCCCAGTGCTCCACTGGAACCGATCGAGCCCGGACTGAGGCAGGAACCCACGCTGGATTCCGAGCCGACGCTTCCTGGCCCCGAACGCAAGCCCGGCCTGGACGCGCTGATCGATGCGATCGCCCCGATCCACGTCGAGGCGCCGGTGTCGGGTGATGCGGCCATCGCCGCGCTGCCGCCTACACGCCGCGCCGGCAGCAAGCCCTTTGCGATCGAGGGCCGCAACGAAGCCACCGGCCTGTGGGAAACGCCGCAGGCGGGCCAGCGCTACACCGCATTTCAGGCCGGCGTGCAACTGGCCAACCGGAACGGGCAGCTGAACGAGATTGAGTACTCCGAATTCGTGGTCAAGGCCCAGGCCTTTGCCGATGCGGTGAACGGCTCGCCAGACTTCCCCGAAATGCTGAGCGAAGTGGCCCGCGCCCGCGAACTCGACCAGTTTGCCGGCGACCACGATGCGCAACTGAGCTTCACGCTGCGCGCGCGCCAGACGGCCTGGAGTCCCGGCTATGTGAACCAGAGCGCGGCGCGCCACGGTTTCGTGCCCGGCGTCATCCCCGGCCGGCTGGTACTGCCCGCGAGCATGCCCGGTTCGCCGCCCGTGCTGGTGCTGAGTTTCGACACCCAGGCGGCGATGGCGGACGATCCCGCCCAATCGGCGCTGCGCGAACTGACGCTCAGCCTGGACGTGCCCCAGGTGCACCGCAGCGAGCAGCCTTTCGTGCGCATGCGCGACTGCGCCATCGCCTTCGCCGCCTCCATGGAGGGCACCATCACCGACGACAATGGCGACGTGATCCGTGCCGAGGGATTGGACGTGATCGGCGCCGACCTCGAAAAGCTGTACGACGTGCTCGAAGCGCGCGACCTGGCGGCCGGATCGCCCCAGGCGCGGCGGCTTTTCTCTTGATTTCGTAACTCGGGAACATGGTTTCGGCCAAAGTCCAGGAACGCGTGGATGCGCTGCGCGAGCTGCTGCATCATCATGCGCACCGCTACTACGTGCTCGACGCGCCGGAGATCCCGGACGCCGAGTACGACAAGCTGTTTCGCGAGCTGCAGGCGCTGGAAGCCGAGCATCCCGGCCTGCTGACACCGGACTCGCCGACCCAGCGCGTCGGCGGTGCCGTGCTCGACGGCTTCGCCAAGGTGCGCCATCAGGTGCCCATGCTGTCCATCCGCACCGAGACCGACATCGAGGCCAGCGGCGCGCGCAACTTCGACGCCCGGGTGCGCCGCGAGCTGGGCTACAAGGATGGCGAGCCGCCCCTGGAGTACGTGGCCGAACTCAAGTTCGACGGCCTGGCGATCAACCTGCGCTACGAGCAGGGCGTGCTGGTGCAGGCGGCGACGCGCGGCGACGGCGCCATCGGCGAGGACGTCACCCAGAACATCCGCACCATCGGCCAGATCCCGCTGCGCCTGCCCAAGGACGCGCCGCCCGTGCTGGAGGTGCGCGGCGAGGTCTACATCCGGCGCGACGACTTCGAGCGGCTGAACGAATTGCAGCGCGAGAAGATCGCCAAGGGCGCGAAGAACGAGAAGACCTTCGTCAATCCGCGCAACGCCGCGGCCGGTGCCGTGCGCCAGCTCGACCCCGGCATCGCGCGGCAGCGGCCGCTCAGTTTCTTCGCCTATGGCTGGGGCGAGGTGTCGCCGCCCGAGGCGGGCGGGCCGGCCTTCAGCACGCAGTACGAGGCGCTGCTCACGCTGCAGTCCTGGGGGTTCCCGGTGTCGACGCGCACGCAGGTCGCGACCGGCGCCGACGACCTGGTGGCCTTTCACCGGGCCGTGGGAGGCGAGCGCGACAGCCTGCCCTTCGACATCGACGGGGTGGTCTACAAGGTCAACAGCCTGGCGCTGCAGCAGCGGCTGGGCTTCGTCAGCCGCGAGCCGCGCTGGGCGGTGGCGCACAAGTACCCGGCGCAGGAGCAGGTCACGACGGTGCAGGCCATCGACGTGTATGTCGGGCGCACCGGCAAGCTGACGCCGGTCGCGCGCCTGGAGCCGGTGTTCGTGGGCGGCGTGACGGTGACCAACGCCACGCTGCACAACGAGGACGAGGCCCGGCGCAAGGACGTGCGCGTGGGCGACACGGTGATCGTGCGGCGCGCCGGCGACGTGATCCCGGAGGTGGTGGCCGTGGTGCCGGAAAAGCGGGCACCGGGGGCCGCCCCGTTCACCATGCCGGCCACCTGCCCGGTGTGCGGCTCGGCCGCCGTGCGCGAAGAGGGCGAGGCGGACCACCGCTGCACGGGGGGCTTGTTCTGCGGCGCCCAGCGCAAGCAGGCGATCCTGCATTTCGCGCAGCGCCGCGCCCTGGACATCGAGGGCCTGGGCGAGAAGCTGGTGGACCAGCTGGTGGACGGCAACGTGATCAAGACCCTGCCCGACCTCTACCGCCTGGGCCTGGTCGGCCTCACGGCGTTGGAGCGCATGGGGGACAAGTCGGCGCAGAACGTGCTGGCGGCACTGGAGAAATCGAAGCAGACCACGCTGCCGCGGTTCCTGTTCGGGCTGGGCATCCGGCACGTGGGCGAATCGACGGCCCGCGACCTGGCGCGGCACTTCGGCCGGCTGGATGACATCATGGCCGCCTCGGTGGAGCACTTGCTCGAGGTGCCCGACGTGGGGCCGGTCGTGGCCGAGAGCATCCACACTTTTTTCCAGCAGGCGCACAACCGCGAGGTGGTGGAGCAGTTGCGCGCCTGCGGCCTGGGCTGGGAAGAGGGCGAGCCGGTGGCGCGCGCGTCCAAGCCCCTGAGCGGCAAGACCGTGGTGCTGACCGGCACCCTGCCCACGCTCACGCGCGACGAGGCCAAGGACCTGCTGGAAACGGCCGGCGCCAAGGTCGCCGGATCCGTCAGCAAGAAGACCGACTACGTGATCGCCGGCACCGAGGCCGGCAGCAAGCTGGACAAGGCGCGCGAACTCGGTGTGACGGTACTGGACGAGGAAGGCCTGCAGCGCCTGCTGCGCGGCGGCTAGGCCGGCGGATGCTCCGGCCGGCGCCACAGCCAGGCCCCCACACAGGCCATGGTGCCGATGGACAAAGCCGCGGGCCAGCGCAGGCCCACCGTGGCCAGGATGATCAGCGCGCTGGCCGACATCGCCAGGCTGGCGGCCCACTTGGCCGGCCGCCGCACCACGCCACCTTGCCGCCACTCCCGGATGTAGCGGCCGAACCGGGGATGCCCCTCGAGCCAGGCCGACAGGCGCGGTGAACTGCGCGCGGCCGCCCAGGCCGCCAGCAGCACGAAGGGCACGGTGGGCAGCACCGGCACGAAGATGCCGACGATGCCGACCGCCAGCGAGAGCACGGCCAGCAGGACCAATGCCCAGCGCACCGGCACTGCGGCGGCGGCCGTGGCGCGGGCGAGGTGATGTCTGCGCATGGCTGGATTGTGCCTGCGGCGCGCACCCGGATTGGGCCCATGCCTGCCGTCGGCAATCTCCGTCGCATCAACGCCGAGGTGCTCGCGTTCAAGGGCTGATCGGGACGGCGTATGCTTGCGCGATGGCCGTTCACGAAATCCTGAAGATGGGCGACGAGCGACTGCTGCGAGTCGCCAAGCCCGTAAAGAAGTTCGACACCCCCGAGATCCACCGTCTGGTGGCCGACATGTTCGAGACCATGGCCGCAGCCAACGGCGCCGGGCTGGCAGCGCCGCAGATCGGCGTGGACCTGCAACTGGTGATCTTCGGCAGCGATGCGGTGAACCCGCGCTATCCCGATGCGCCGACGGTGCCGCGAACGGTGCTGATCAATCCGGAGATCACCCCGATCGGCGGCGAGGAAGAAGAGGACTGGGAAGGCTGCCTGTCGGTGCCGGGCCTGCGCGGCGTGGTCCCGCGCTGGAAGAAGATCCGCTACACCGGTTTCGATCCCCGGGGCGAGCGGATCGACCGCACCGTCTCCGGCTTCCATGCCCGCGTGGTGCAGCACGAGTGCGATCACCTGCTGGGCAAGCTGTATCCGATGCGCATACGCGATTTCACGCGCTTCGGGTTCACCGAGGTTCTGTTCCCTGGCATGGACGCGGGAGACGACGACTGATATCGGGCCCGGGGACGGAGGCTTCCACCATCAAGCTCTTCGGTATGCTTGGCGCATGCCGCGTGTCGTCTATCTCTCCTGGCCCGTCAGCGAAATCGCCGGCGGCATCAAGGTCGCCTTCCAGCATGTGGAGATGCTGAATGAGGGCGGCATCGAAGCCGTGGTTGCCAGCGCCGAAGGGGAGCGGCCGGCATGGTTCCAGACCTCGGCGCCGGTGATCCGCTTCGATGCGATCGCCGACGATGACGTGCTGGTGTTTCCCGAGAACAACGCGCAGTTCCTCGCCATGTTCGCGAGCCGCCGCCAGCCCAAGGTGGTGTTCTGTCAGAACCCCTTCCTGGTGCACCAGGGGCTCGCGGGGCGGCTATCGTATGCCGAGTATGGGGTGAGCTTCATCATGGCGCCCAGCCACTCGGTGCTGCAGTTCTGCACCGACCGGTTCCCGGGGATGAAGCTGGCCTATACGCCGTTCTGCATCGACGAATCGCGCTTCGTGTTCACGCGGCAGAAGACGCTGCAGATCGCCTGCGCGCCGCGCAAGCGCATGATGGAAACTGGCGCCATCATGGACCTGCTTCGCGCCGCGCACCCCGACCTGCGCGACGTGCCCTGGGTCTACATGCACGGCGCCACCGAGGCCCAGGTGGCCGAGGCGATGGCCGGTTCGGCCGTGTTCCTCTCGCTGGCGCGCCTGGAGGCCCACGGCATGACGGCGCTGGAAGCCATGGCTGCCGGCTGCATCGTGGCCGGCTTCACCGGGCTGGCGGGCGGCACCGATTCGGCGACCGTGCGCAATGGCCTATGGGCGCAGGAGGACGACGTGCCCGGCTGCGTGGCGCAGCTCGCGCGTGCGGTGCGTCTGGCGCGTGACGGCGGCCTGGCGTATCGCGTGATGATCGAAGAGGGCCGGCGCACCGCGCACGAGTACCGGCGCGAGGAAGCGGTGCGGCTGCTGCTGGGGTTCTGGCGGTCGGCCCTGGGCAAGTGAGCCCGCTCGCGGCACGTGGACCGCGCGAAACAACGTGCAGAGCGGTCCCCCTTGTGGGGAGGAACCGGCTTTGCCGGGCCTCCCCGCACTGATCAGACCATCGAGAAAAGTCGCGAAGCGACTTTTCTCGATGACTACGCCAGGGCCTCCAGCAGCTCGGTCTCGATCTCGATCTGCTTCCTGTTCTGCTGCAGTTCGGGACCGTCGATGAGGAAGGTGTCCTCAACGCGCTCGCCCAAGGTCGAGATCTTGGCCAGCTGCAGGTTAATCTTGTGCCGGGCCAGGACCCGGGCAATCGAGTACAGCAGGCCCACACGGTCGCTGGCCGAGATCGACAGCAGCCAGCGCTGCGCCTTCTCGTCGGGCGCCAGGTTCACGTGCGGCGCGATCGGGAAGCTCTTCACACGCCGGGACACGCGGCCGCGGCTGGGCGGGGGGAGGGGCCCGGCTTCCTGGATCGTCTGTTGCAGGTCCGACTCGACCATGTTGATCAGTTCGCGCTTGTGCTCGGGCAGCATGGAGCTGACCACCTGGAAGGTGTCGAGCGCGTAGCCGTTGGTGGCGGTGTGGATCTTGGCATCCAGGATCGAGAAGCCGGCCCGGTCGAAGTAGCCGCAGATGCGCGCGAACAGGTCCATCTGGTCGGGTGTGTAAACCAGCACCTGCAGGCCTTCACCCACCGGGGAGGTGCGCGCGCGCACGATCGCTCCGGGCTTGTCCACATGGCGTGCCAGGTGCCGCGTGTGCCAGACGATGTCGCCGGCCTCGTGGCGCATGAAGTAGCCGACGTCGAGCGTGTCCCACAGCTTCTTGTGGCCCTGGAAGGGCAGCGCGTAGAGCGCCAGCTGCACCAGCGCCTCGCGCTTGCGCGCCTCCACCTCGGCGCCCGGGTCCGGCGCCCGCCCGCCCAGCGCGCGCAAGGTGTAGCGGTACAGGTCCTCGAGCAGCTTGCCCTTCCAGGCGTTCCACACCTTGGGACTGGTGCCGCGGATGTCGGCGACGGTGAGCAGGTACAGCGCCGTCAGGTAGCGCTCGTTCCCCACGCGCGCGGCGAAGGCCTTGATCACCTCGGCATTGCTCAGGTCCTCTTTCTGCGCCACCTGGCTCATGGTGAGGTGCTCCTTCACCAGGAACTCGATCAGCGCCGCATCCTCGGCCACGATCTCGTGCTGGCGGCAGAACTGGCGCACCTCACGCGCGCCCAGCGCCGAGTGGTCGCCGCCGCGGCCCTTGGCGATGTCGTGGAACAGCGCGGCCGCATACAGCACGTAGGGGCGGTCCCAGCCCGCGGCCAGTTGCGAGCAGAAGGGGTATTCGTGCGCATGCTCGGCGATGAAGAAGCGGCGCACGTTGCGCAGCACCATCAGGATGTGCTGGTCCACCGTGTACACGTGGAACAAGTCGTGCTGCATCTGGCCGACGATGCGGCGGAACACCCACAGGTAGCGCCCCAGCACCGAGGTCTGGTTCATCAGGCGCATGGCGTGCGTGATGCCCTCGTGCTGCATCAGGATGGCGCGGAAGGTCGCGTGGTTGACCGGGTCGTCGCGGAAGCGACCGTCCATCATCTTGCGCGCGTTGTACAAGGCGCGCAGGGTCCGCGCCGACAGGCCCTTGGCGCCCATGGTCCGCTGGTAGACGAGGAAGGTCTCCAGGATGGCGTGCGGGTTCTTCAGGTACAGGTCGTCGCTGGTGACCTCGATCATCCCGGCCTTGATGGCGAAGCGCTCGTTGATCGGCTGCGGCTCGTGGGCGCTCGGGTTGAGCGACTCCTCGATGTTCAGCAGCAGGATCTGGTTCAGCTGGGTAACGGCCTTGGCCGCCCAGTAGTAGCGCTTCATCAGCACTTCACTGGCGCGGGTCACCATGCGCCCGCCGATGTTGACCCGGTTCGCATAGCCGAAGGACTCGGCCACGGCCGTCTGCAGGTCGAACACCAGGCGGTCCTCGCGGCGCTTGGCGATCACGTGCAGGCGGGCGCGGATCAGGCTCAGCAGCGCCTCGTTGCGCTTGATCTGGCGTGCCTCGAAGGCGGTGGCCAGGCCCTTGCGCGCCAGCTCGTCCCAGCTTTTGCCCAGGCCGGCGGCTTTGGCCACCCACAGGATCACCTGCAGGTCGCGCAGGCCCCCGGGGGATTCCTTGCAATTGGGCTCGAGCGCGTAGGGCGTGTTCTCGAACTTGGTGTGGCGCTGGCGCATCTCCAGCGTCTTGGCCACGAAGTACGCCTTCGGGTCGATGGTGGCCTCGAACTGCTGCCGGAACGAGGCGTACAGCTTCGCGTCGCCGGCGACCAGGCGCGATTCGAGCAGCGAGGTCTGCACCGTGACGTCGGCCTCCGCCTGCACCACGCATTCGGCCACGGTGCGAACGCTGGAGCCGATCTCCAGCCCGGCGTCCCAGCAATTGCCGATGAAGGCCTCGATCTTGCGCTTGAGTTCTTCGTCGTGGTCGGCGCCGCTCCCGTCGGGCAGCAGCACCAGCACGTCGACGTCGGAATGCGGGAACAGCTCGCCGCGCCCGTAGCCCCCCACGCCCAGCAGCGCGAAGTCGGCGGGGAAGGACGCAGCGTCCCAGAGCTTCCTCAGGGTGGCGTCAGCCTCGCGGGCGAGCTGCTGCAGCAGCGTGTGGATGCCGCGGGTGGAACTGCCCTGCGCCTTCAACGAATCGAGCAGGGCTTCCCTGCGGGCGCGATAGTCGTCCCGCAGCGCCTGTACAGGGTGCGCCGCGTGTCCCGGGGCGAGCCCCGGAGGCATCATGCGTTCACGAAGGGCGGCGGGGGAGGGCTGCCCGCCGACAGCGTGAGCACCTCCCAGCCGGTTTCGGTGACCAGCACCGTGTGCTCCCATTGCGCCGACAGCGAATGGTCCTTGGTCACGATGGTCCAGCCGTCGTTGCCGAACTCCTTCACTTCCTTGCGCCCGGCGTTGATCATGGGCTCGATCGTGAAGGTCATGCCGGGCTTGAGCTCCTCCAGTGTGCCGGGCTTGCCGTAGTGCAGCACCTGCGGCTCCTCGTGGAAGTTGCGTCCGATGCCGTGGCCGCAGAACTCGCGCACCACGGAAAAGCCGTTGCTCTCGGCGAACTTCTGGATGGCCCAGCCGATGTCGCCCAGGCGGGCGCCGGGCCGCACCTTGGCGATGCCGTGCCACATCGCCTCATAGGTCAGGCTGGCCAGGCGCTTGGCGGCGATGGACACCTCGCCGACCATGAACATGCGGCTGGTGTCGCCGTACCAGCCGTCCTTGATGACGGTGACGTCGACGTTGACGATGTCGCCCCGCTTCAGCGGCTTGTCGTTCGGGATGCCGTGGCAAACGACGTGGTTCACCGAGGTGCACAGCGAAGCCGGGTAGGGGGGGTAGCCGGCCGGCTGGTAGCCGAGCGTGGCCGAAGTCGTGCCCTGCCGCTTCATGCATTCGGCGGCGAGCTGGTCGATCTCCCGGGTGGTGATGCCGGGCTTGATATGGGGCGTCAGGTAATCCAGCACCTCGGCGGCAAGCCTCCCCGCCGTGCGCATGCCCTGGATGCCCTCGGCGTCCTTGGTCGTGATCATCCGGGGATTATCCCAGAGGGCCGGAAACCACGCAGGTACAATGACGACTCCACGCTCGGGCCCCAGTCAGCGGTCCGCCAGCGAACGCCCCCGACGACATCAGGCAACACAGTGACCTTGCACATCACAGAGTTCGAGGGCGGCAATGCCCTCAGCGAATTCCGCATCCAGCAACTGATCCCGCGCCTTGCGGCCATCGATGCCGGGGTCCGCGGCATCTCCGCGCGTTTCGTCCATTTGGTCGCAGCCGACCACGCGCCGGCGGCGGCCGAAAAGGAGCGCCTGGCCGCGCTGCTGACCTACGGCGACCCCGCCACGCCGGCCGATGGCGCCCTGGTCGTGGTGACGCCGCGCCTGGGCACAGTGTCGCCGTGGGCGTCCAAGGCCACGGACATCGCCCACAACTGCGGCCTGGCCCTGCGGCGCGTCGAGCGGATCACCGAGTTCCGCATCACCCTCAAGGGCAAGACGCCCGAGCCCGCCCGCCTGCAAGCGCTGGCAACAGTGCTGCACGACCGCATGACCGAAAGCGTGATGTTCGCGCGCGCAGAGGCCCATGCGCTGTTCACCGAGCTCGCGCCCGCGCCCATGGCGCACGTGGACGTGCTGGGCGGCGGACGGGCCGCGCTGGAGCAGGCCAACACCCAGTTCGGCCTGGCGCTGGCCCAGGACGAAATCGACTACCTGGTCGACGCCTTCAAGCGGTTGGGGCGCAACCCGACCGACGTGGAGCTGATGATGTTCGCCCAGGCCAACAGCGAGCATTGCCGCCACAAGATCTTCAACGCATCGTTCACCATCGACGGCGTGCCGCAGGAGCGCAGCATGTTCTCGATGATCCGCAACACGCACCAGGTGAGCCCGCAGCACACCGTGGTCGCGTACTCGGACAACGCCTCGGTCATGGAGGGCTCGCCCATCGAGCGCTTCATGGCCGCGCCCGATGCGCCGCTGTACCGCAAGCAGGAGGCGCTGCACCATGTGCTGATGAAGGTGGAGACGCACAACCACCCGACGGCGATCTCGCCCTTTCCGGGCGCCTCCACCGGCGCCGGCGGCGAGATCCGCGACGAGGGCGCGACCGGTCGCGGGTCCCGGCCGAAGGCGGGCCTGACCGGCTTCACGGTGTCCAAGCTGTGGGGCGGCTGGTCGGACCTGGCGGAAGGCAAGCCCGGGCATATCGCCAGTCCCCTGCAGATCATGATCGAAGGCCCGCTGGGCGGCGCGGCCTTCAACAACGAGTTCGGGCGGCCCAACCTGCTCGGCTACTTCCGCGAGTACGAGCAGCAGGCCGGCGAGCTCATGCGCGGCTACCACAAGCCCATCATGATCGCGGGCGGCCTGGGCAACATTGCCGCCGGCCTCACGACGAAGATCGAGTTTCCGGCCGGCACGCTGCTGATCCAGCTCGGCGGCCCTGGCATGCGCATCGGCATGGGCGGCGGCGCTGCCAGCTCGATGGCCACCGGCACCAACGTGGCCGAGCTCGATTTCGATTCGGTCCAGCGCGGCAACCCGGAGATCGAGCGGCGCGCGCAGGAGGTCATCAACCACTGCTGGTCGCTGGGCGACGCCAACCCGATCCTGGCGATCCACGACGTCGGCGCCGGCGGCCTGTCGAATGCCTTCCCTGAACTGACCAACGACGCCGGCCGCGGCGCCCGCTTCGACCTGGGGCGGGTCCCGCTGGAAGAAAGCGGCCTGGCGCCCAAGGAAATCTGGTGCAACGAAAGCCAGGAGCGCTACGTGCTGGCGATCGCCCCCGAGTCACTGGACCAGTTCCGCGCCTTCTGTGAGCGCGAGCGCTGCCCGTTCGCGGTGGTGGGGGTGGCGACCGAGGAAAGACAACTGGTCGTCGGCAATGTGGACTTGCCCCTTCCCCCTCCGGGGGAAGGCAGGGATGGGGGCGCTTCGGTCAAAGCGCTAGCGCCCCCACCCCAACCCTCCCCCGGCGGGGGAGGGAGTCAACCCGTCGACATGCCCATGAACGTGCTCCTCGGCAAGCCGCCGAAGATGCACCGCGACGTGCAATCCGTGCAGCGCCAGTTCGCGCCGCTCGACTTCACCGGCCTCAACCTGCAGGAGGCCGCCATCAAGGTGCTGAGCCACCCGACTGTGGCCTCCAAGCGCTTCCTCATCACCATCGGCGACCGCACCGTGGGAGGCCTCACGCACCGCGACCAGATGGTGGGCCCCTGGCAGGTGCCGGTGGCCGATTGCGCCGTCACGCTGGCCGACTACAAGGGCTTCGCCGGCGAGGCCATGAGCATGGGCGAGCGCACGCCGCTGGCCGCCGTCGATGCGCCGGCCTCGGGCCGCATGGCGGTCGCCGAGGCGATCACCAACCTGCTGGCGGCGCCGATCGACCTGTCGCGCGTGAAGCTGTCGGCCAACTGGATGGCGGCCTGCGGCGAGCCGGGCGAGGACGCGGCCCTGTACGAGACCGTGCGCGCCGTCGGCATGGAACTGTGCCCGGCGCTGGGCATCTCGATTCCGGTCGGCAAGGACAGCCTGTCGATGCGCACCCAATGGAGCGCCGCCGGCGGGACGAAGAAGGTGACGTCGCCCGTCAGCCTGATCGTGTCGGCCTTCGCCACGCTGGCCGACGTGCGCGGCACGCTGACGCCGCAACTGGCGGCCGAGGGCGACACCACGCTGGTGCTCGTCGACCTGGGCAAGGGCCGCCACCGGATGGCGGGCAGCGTGCTCGCGCAAGCGCTCGGCCAGATGGGCGACGCGGTGCCGGATCTCGACGATCCGCAGGACCTGGTGCGCCTGGTGCAGGCCGTGAACGCGCTGCGCGCGCAGGGCCATGTCCTGGCCTATCACGACCGCAGCGATGGCGGCCTGTTCGCCGCCGCCTGCGAGATGGCGTTCGCCGGCCAGGTCGGCGTGTCGCTCAACGTGGACCTGCTGGTGACCGAGGGCGACGGCATCGGCGACAGCCGTGCCGAGTACGGCGACGCCAAGAATTGGGCCTCGCAGGTCAGCGCGCGACGCGAAGAGCTCACGCTCAAGGCGCTGTTCAATGAGGAGCTCGGCGTCGTCCTGCAGGTGCCGACCGCAACGCGCGACGAGGTGATGAAGGTGCTGCGCCAGCATGGCCTGTCGAAGTACAGCCATTTCGTCGGCAAGACCCGGCCGGCCTCCAGCGAGATCGACCTTGGCAAGGGCGAGCTGCAGGTCTGGCGCGACACCAAGGCGGTGTTTTCGGCCAAGCTGTCGGACCTGCAGCAGGTCTGGGACAACGTGAGCTGGAAGATCTGCCGCGAGCGGGACAACCCGGCGGGCGCGGACAGCGAGCACGCGGCCGCGGGCGATCCGGCCGACCCCGGCCTGCATGTGTCGCTGTCGTTCGACCCGACGCAGGACGTGGCGGCGCCGTTCCTGAATCTCTCGCGGCCCAAGGTGGCGATCCTGCGCGAGCAGGGCGTCAACTCGCACGTCGAGATGGCCTACACCTTCACCGAGGCCGGCTTCGACGCCTTCGACGTCCACATGACCGACCTGCAGTCGGGCCGCGCCAGGCTGGCCGACTTCCAGGGCTTCGTGGCCTGCGGCGGCTTCAGCTACGGCGACACGCTGGGTGCAGGCATCGGCTGGGCGCGCAGCATCATGTTCAACGAACCGCTGGCGGCGCAGTTCCGCGGCTTCTTCGGCCGGCCGGACACCTTCGCCTTGGGCGTGTGCAATGGCTGCCAGATGCTGGCGGAACTGGCGGACATCATCCCGGGCGCGCAGGCCTGGCCGCGCTTCACCACCAACCGCAGCGAGCGCTACGAGGCGCGGCTGTCGATGGTGGAGGTGCTGGAGTCGCCCAGCCTGTTCTTCACCGGCATGGCCGGCAGCCGGCTGCCGATCGCGGTGGCGCACGGCGAGGGCTATGCGAACTTCTCCCGCCGCGGCGACCGCAGCAAGGTGATCGCCGCCGCGCGCTTCACCGACAACCTCGGCCGCGCCACCGAGCTGTACCCGTTCAATCCGAACGGCAGCCCAGCGGGCCTGACGGCCGTGACCACCGCCGATGGGCGCTTCACGGCCATGATGCCGCACCCGGAGCGGGTGTTCCGCAACATCCAGATGAGCTGGACCTCGGGCGAGCGCAGCGAGTTCAGCCCCTGGATGCGCCTGTGGCGCAACGCGCGCAAGTGGGTCGGGTGAGCCCCGGCGCTTGACCGCGGCGGCGCAAGCAGGTTCAATCGCGCCTCAACGCCCCAGCCTCAGCAGTGCTGGGACGGAGTCACGTCGATGCGGAGAGGAGTTGCCCATGTTCAGCTTCTTCAAGAAGTCGCCGCCCGCGGGCCGTGCGCCCACCCGGCCCGCTCCCCAGTCCCGTCCGGCCCGTGCCGCGCGCCCCGCCCCTTTGGAGCCGCCGCCCGTGGGCGAGGTCACTGAAGGCAACACCGAGGCGGACTGGAGCGCCTGGGAAAGCTCCATGATGGAACTGGACAGCCAGATGGGCGATTTGCCGCAGTCCGCGCGCATCCAGGACCGGAACGCGAAATCCAGCCAGTTCGATGACCTGGACCCGTTTGAATCGGTGAGGAAGAAGTCCGGATAGGAACCGGGGCGCTGATCTCCCACGCGGACAGTGGGTTAACGGGTTCGCACCGAGAGGCAAGCGGCGGCTGAGGACGTTCAATGCGTCCATGACACAGCCGGAACAGACCCAGCCTCCACAGCGAGCGAGCTTCCTGCCGCCATTGCTGCCGGTCGCCTGGGGCGCCCCGTTCCAATGGCTCGCCGCCGGCGCCCGCGACCTGCGCGCGGCACCCGGCACCGGCATCTTCTATGGCCTGTGCTTCTGGTTGATGGCCGTGGTGCTGGCGGCCATCTTCCGCAACAAGCCCGAGTACACCATGTCCTTCGTGTCGGGCTGTTTCCTGGTCGGGCCATTCCTGGCCATGGGCCTGTACGAATCGAGCCGGCGGCACGAGGCGGGCGAGCCGCAGGACCTGGGCGCATCGCTGACCTGCTGGGACCGCCACATGGGCAGCATGGGCCTGCTGGTGCTGGTGCTGCTGCTGCTGGAACTGTTGTGGGGGCGGGCGGCGCTGGTGATCTTCGCGGTGTTCTTCAACACCGGCATGCCGGCGACCGCCAGCGTGGTGCAGGCGCTGTTCGATCCCCGCAACTGGCAGTTCGTCGCCCTGTACACGGCCGTGGGCGGTGTGTTCGCCACGCTCGTGTATGCCACTTGCGTGGTGTCGATTCCGATGATCCTCGATCGCGACACCGACGCGATCAGCGCCGGCATCAGCAGCATTCGCACCGTCGTCACCCATCCGGGGCCGATGCTGCTGTGGGCGATGCTGATCGTGCTGCTCCTGCTGGCGGCGATGCTGTTGCCGTGGTCGGCTGGGCTGCTGGTGGTCGCGCCCTGGCTGGGGCACGCGAGCTGGCATGCGTACCGGGGCTGCTACGGCAAGCAGCCGGCCTGAAGTCTCCCGGTCCATCCCTCCGGTGGCGGGCCGGCTCGAGGTGGGCCCAGCCCTAAACTAGTCCCATGCCCGGCCAGCGCTACGACAGCATCGACGCCCTGCGCGGCGCCGCCATCGTCTGGATGACGGCGTTCCACTTCTGCTTCGACCTGAACTACTTCGGCTGGATCCGGCAGGACTTCTACCGCGATCCCTTCTGGACCGGGCAGCGCACGGCCATCGTCAGCCTGTTCCTGTTCTGCGCCGGCCTCGGCCAGGCGGTGGCCGTGGCGCAGGCGCAGTCCTGGGCGCGCTTCCGGCGGCGTTGGCTGCAGGTCGCGGGCTGCGCGCTGCTGGTCACCCTGGGCTCCTACTGGATGTTCCCGCACAGCTTCATCTACTTCGGGGTGCTGCACGGCATCGCGCTGATGTTGATCGTGGTGCGCGGCTCGTCGAACTGGGGCCGTTGGCTGTGGCTGGCCGGCGCGCTGGCGATCGCTGCCAAGCCGGTGGCGGAACTGGCCCACGCGCAGTGGCCCGCGCTCGATTTCCTGAACGGCCGCATCTGGAACTGGCTGGGCCTGGTCAGCCGCAAGCCGGTCACCGAGGACTACGTGCCGCTGCTGCCCTGGCTGGGGGTGATGTGGTGGGGCATGGCGGCCGGGCTATGGCTGATTGCGAACAGGCGCCACTGGGTGGCGCGGCCGCTGCCGCAGGCGACCGCGCCACTGGCCTGGATGGGCCGCTGGAGCCTGAGCTGGTACATGGTGCACCAGCCAGTGATGATCGGCCTCCTGAGCGCCGTCGCCGCGATCACCGGCAAGAAATGAAAAACGCGGCTCGGGGGTCGCGTTTCCCAACGGAAAACGCGGCCCGGGGGCCGCGTTTTTCTCGACTAGGAATCCGCTTATTCGACCTTGGCCTTGGCGCGCAGGTCTTCCTGGAACTTCGCCAGCTTCTGCTGCTGCAGCTGCTGCGCGATCTGCGGCTTGACTTCCTCGAGCTTGGGCAGCTGCGCCTCGCGGATTTCGTCCACGCGGATCACGTGCCAGCCGAAGTTGCTCTTGACCGGCTCCTGCGTCACCTGGCCCTTGTTCAACTTGACCATGGCCTGCGCGAACTCGGGCACGAAGCTGGAGGGGGTGGCCCAGTCCAGGTCGCCGCCCTTTTGCGCGGAGCCGGGATCCTTGGACTGCTTCTTCGCCAGGTCGTCGAACTTCGCGCCCTTCTTCAGGTCGGCGATGATCTTCTTGGCCTGGGCCTCTTCCTCGACCAGGATGTGGCGCGTGCGGTATTCCTTGCCACCGGAGGCCGCGGCGAACTTGTCGTACTCGGCCTGGATTTCGGCGTCCGTCACCGGGTTCTTCTTCTGGTAGTCGGTGAACAGCTCCTTGATCAGGATGGTCTGGCGGGCCAGCTCCATCTGGTTCTTGAAGTCGTCGGAACCGTCCAGGCCGCGCTGCTGCGCTTCCTGCATGAAGATCTCGCGCAGGACCACTTCTTCCTTCAGCTGGGTCTGCATCTCCGGGCTGACCGGCCGGCCGGTGCGCGCGATCTGCGAAGCCAGCACGTCGACGCGGGACTTGGGAACGGGCTTGCCGTTGACGATCGCGACGTTCTGGGCGGCGGCGGGCAGGGCAAGGGCGAACACGGCTGCCGCGGCCGCGGACAGGAGAAGGTGCTTCATGGGAGGTCCCTAGGGGGTCACTGGAAAGGTATCAGAGGGTTTCAATCGCCAGGGCGTGCAGCCCGCGGTCGACGAAATCTTGCAGCGCATCATACACAAGGCGATGCTGGGCCACCCGCGAGCGGCCGGTGAACTGCGGCGAAGCGATGCGGACCCGGAAGTGGGTGCCGAAGCCGGTGCCATCGGCACCTGCATGGCCTTCATGCTGCCAGCTTTCGTCCAGCACTTCAAGCCGGGTGGGGGCGAGGACTTCCTCGAGCCGCGCGCGCAGCGCGTCGGCGGTGATGCCGGTGGCCATGGCGCTCCTTTAGGGCCTGTTAACACTATGCGAGGGCTCGCGCCGGTGGCTGGCAGGCTGCAGGGCTAGGCGCGGCCGAGGCCGTGTGCTCGTGCACACAACGAGGCCGCAACGACGCCATGCGGCCTGCCAGCCACCGGCCCGAAGGGTGACCCAGGAAACGGGCGCCCTCGGCGTTGCAAATGCTCGCCGGGGCCCCACCCCGGCTGTGCTTTGCGCCTTGATGGCGCCCGTTTCCTGGGTCACGCGAGCCCTCCCATAGCGTTAACAGGCCCTAGACCTTCAGGGCTTGTGGATTTCTTCGGTCTTCATGTAGCGGCCGAGATAGACGGCCTGGCCCAGGACGAACAGGATCATCAGGCCCATGCCGCCGAACAGCTTGAAGTTGACCCAGGTGTCGGTGTCAAAGTTGAAGGCGACCCACAGGTTCAACACGCCCATCACCGCGAAGAAGGTGATCCAGCTCCAGTTGGTGACGCGCCAGGCGTTGTCGGGCAGTTCGAGCTGCGAGCCCATCAGCGACTTCAGCAGGTTCTTGCGGAAAACCAGCTGGCCGGCGGCCAAGGTGCCGCCCATCAGCCAGTACAGCACCGTGGGTTTCCACTTGATGAAGGTTTCGTTCTGCAGGGCGATGGTCGCGCCGCCGAACAGCAAGATCACGGCCAGGCTGACCCACTGCATGGGTTCGACCTTGCCGGTGCTGTGCCGTATCCAGGCGATCTGGACGATGGTGGCGGCGATGGCCACGCCGGTGGCGACGTAGATGCCCGCGATCTTGAAGGCCGCGAAGAACAGGATGATCGGGAAAAAGTCGAGCAGTAGCTTCATGAGAGGGCGAGTTATTTTTTGCCGGCATGGAAATCGAGCGAAGCCGAATTCATGCAGTAGCGCAGTCCGGTGTCGGTCGGGCCATCCTCGAACACATGGCCCAGGTGCGCGCCGCATTCGGCGCACACGGTCTCGGTGCGGACCATGCCGTGGCTGGTGTCGCGGATATCCTTGATCGCCCCGGGCACGGCCTTGTCGAAACTGGGCCAGCCGCAGCCGGCGTCGAATTTGGTGTCGGAGTCGAACAGCTTGGCGCCGCAACAGATGCAATGGTAACTGCCGTCGTCCCACACCGCTTCGTACTTGCCGGTGAACGGGCGCTCGGTCGCGGCGTGCCGCGTGATCTGGAAGGCGCCGGGTTCCGCCCCCTTGCTCGCGAGCAGGGCCTTCCATTCGTCTTCGGTCTTCTCGATTTTGTAGGTCATGACGAGCAGCTGATTTCGATGTGTTGCGCCCAGTCGGGCGGGATGCCGGCCTTGTCCTCGTGCGCGGGATGCTCCTCGAACGGGGACTGCATGAGGGCCAGCAGCGTTTCGACCTCCGAAAAATCCTTCAGTTTCGCCTGCCGGATGGCGATCTCGCACAGGTGGTTGCGCAGCACGTATTTCGGGTTCACCTGTCGCATGCGCTGCGCAGCTTCGGCCGTCCCGGCGCCCAGGCGTTCTTGGTAGCGCGCCAGCCAGCGGTCAAAACCTTCCCGATCGAGGAAAAGGTCACGCACCGCCTCGCTGCTGTCGCCGGCGACATGGCGGGTCAGGCGGCGCCAGAAGATCGTGTAGTCCACGCGATCGGCCGCCAGCAGCTTGAGCGTGGCCTCCAGCAGCTCGCGGTCGCCCTCGCGCGCATCGGCCAGTCCCAGCTTGGCGCCCATGCGCGCCTGCAGTTCCCGCGGGAACACGGTCTTGTACGACTCCAGCGCCGCCAGCGCGAGTTCCTGGTCGCCGATCAGGGGCAGCAGGGCCTGGCCGAGGCAGAACAGGTTCCAGTAGGCGACCTGGGGCTGGCGGTTGTAAGCGTAGCGGCCGGCGTCGTCGCTGTGGTTGCAAATGTGGCCGGGATCGAAGGCGTCGAGGAACTGGAACGGCCCGTAGTCGATGGTCAGCGCCAGGATGCTCATGTTGTCGGTGTTCATCACGCCGTGGCAAAAGCCCACCGCCTGCCACTGCGCCACCATGGCCGCGGTGCGCTCGCTCGCCTGTTCGAGCAGGGCCGCATACGGGTTGCCGGCGAACTTCGGCGTGCCGCGGCACTCCGGATAGAACCGGTCGACCACATAGTCAGCCAGCCGCCGCAGCTCGTCGATCTGGCCGCGGGCGGAGAAATGCTCGAAATGGCCGAAGCGGATGAACGAGGGCGACACCCGCGTCACGACCGCCGAGGTCTCGATCTCCTCGCGGCGCACGGGCGCATCGGAGCCGGTGACGATCAGCGCGCGCGTGGTCGGGATGCCGAGCCCGTGCATGGCCTCGGAGCCCAGGAATTCGCGGATGCTGGAGCGCAGCACGGCGCGGCCGTCGCCCATGCGCGAGTAGGGCGTGCGCCCGCAGCCCTTGAGCTGGAGTTCATGCGGACCGGCCGGGCTCTCGATTTCGCCAAGCAGGATGGCGCGGCCGTCGCCGAGCTGGCCGGCCCACACGCCGAACTGGTGGCCGCTGTAGACGCTGGCCAGCGGCCGCGAACCCGCGACCGGCGCGTTGCCGGTGAAGGCCTCGACGCCCGCGCGCGAGGCCAGCCGCTGTGCGTCCAGGCCGAGCGCCGCGGCCAGGGACGGATTGATGCCGACCAGGTAGGGGTCGGGCAAGGGCGTGGGGGCCAGCTCGGTGTAGAAGGCCGGGCCCAGCGCGGCCAAGCTGTTGGGCCAGGCGGCAGCGATGTCCAGTGCCGGAGCGTCGAGAACGGCGGTCATCACCGGATTGTCCGCGCAAGGGCGAAAACATGGGGCGGGCAGGGCCAAGAAGCTCAGGCACAAGCCGGCGTGCCGGTTCGTCCGCCGTCGGGGAAGCCATGCCCGGGATGCCGGCCGCTATTCAGCGCAGGGACTTGCCGCGTGCGGCCATGCTGCGAGGGAGTTCGTCCGTGCCGGCGCCGAACCAGCGCTTGCAGGCTCCGGCGAGTTGCGCGGCCGTTTCCCAGCCGAGCAGGTTCGCCACCTGAGCCGTTTCGTAACCGGGCAGGCCCAGGTACTGCGCGGCCAGGTCCTTGCGCACGTCATCGAGCAGTTGCTCGAAGGTGTGGCCCTCGGCGCGCAGCGTGCTCGCCAGTGCGCGGTCGGTCAGGCCCAGGCTGCGGGCCAGGTCCGCGCGCCGCGGTTCGCCCAGGTGCAGGCGGCGCACGATCTCTTCGCTCGCACGGTAAGTGGTGCGCGCGCCTGCCAGGCGGGCGAGCCGGTCCTCGATGACGCGATCCTGTACCGCGAACAGCGATTCGCCTTGCCCGGCCACCGGCAAGGCCAGGTCCTCCTTGCCCACCAGGAGGCGGTTGGCCGCCTGGCCAAACCGCAAAGGACAGTGGAACGCCATCCGGTACGGGTGCAGGTCCGCCGGCTCCGGGAACACGAAGTCGGCGGCCAGCAGGCGGACCCGGTGGCGGGTGACGTGCTGGCACAGCAGATGCAGCGCCAGCATCATGAATTCGATGCGCTGGCGCGGGCTGGGACCGGCGCCAGCATCGTCGAAAACCAACCAGTGGCCGCCGCGCTCGGGCACCATCCTGAAGGCGGCGGCATCGTGGATCAGCGCCAGGTACTGCGACAAGACCGCCAGCGCGGAATCCAGGTCGCGGCTGGACCACATGGCCCGCACCGCCAAATCGAAGTAGATGTGCCGGCGGGCCAGGGGCCGGTCCAGCCCCAGGGTGGCCTGGCCGGTGCGCGCCAGCGCGAGCGTCCACAGGCGGTCGACGTCCTCGATGGCGAAGCGCCCGTGCGCGGCTGCGAGGCGCGCCGGATCGATGCCGGCCTCGTGCAGCAGCCAGGCCGTCTCGGCGCCCTGCGTGGCGAACAGGCTGAGAACGCCCCGTACCCAGGCGCTCGAATGGGTCGCAACCTCAGCCATGATCCACATTCCAAACCTTTCCCGCGCCGCACGCAAGTACTCGGTGGCATGAGGAAGTGTCCGCGCGGCGACAGGTGTTGCCGTACCGCACGCTCAGCGGCTTACCATCCGCCTTGTCGCTTCCTAGAAACCATAAAAGGAGACTCCATGCTTGGCCTGATGCAGAACCAGCCCCTTCTTATTTCCTCGCTGATCGAATTCGCGCAGCGTCACCACGGCGATGGGGAGATCGTTTCCAGGCGGGTCGAAGGCGACATCCACCGCTACACCTGGCGCGATGCCGCGGCGCGGGCCAAGCAAGTGGCCCATGCCCTGGACGTCATGAAGCTGCAGTTGTCCGACCGCGTGGCCACGCTGGCCTGGAACGGCTACCGCCATCTGGAGTTGTATTTCGGCGTCAGCGGCTCGGGCCGCGTGCTGCACACCATCAACCCCCGGCTGCACCCGGAGCAGATCGCCTGGATCGCCAACCACGCTGAAGACCAGGTCCTGTGCTTCGACCTCACGTTCCTGCCGCTGGCGCAGGCGGTCCACGCCAAGGCGCCCTCGATCCGGAAGTTCGTCGCCCTGTGCGCCGCCGACCGCCTGCCCGCGGACAGCGGCATTCCCAACCTGGTGGCCTACGAAGACTGGATCGGCGGCCAATCCACCAGCTACGACTGGCCGAGCTTCGACGAGAATTCCGCCTCCAGCATGTGCTACACCAGCGGCACCACGGGCAACCCCAAGGGGGCGCTTTATAGCCACCGCTCCACCGTGCTGCATGCCTATGCGGCGGCGCTGCCCGACGTCATGAACCTGTCGGCGCGCGACAGCGTGCTTCCCGTCGTGCCGATGTTCCACGTTAACGCGTGGGGGCTACCTTATTCAGCCGCGCTCACCGGCTGCAAGGTGGTGTTTCCGGGGCCGGCGCTGGACGGCAAGTCGGTCTACGAGCTGATCGAGGACGAACACGTCACTCTTGCTGCCGGCGTGCCCACGGTGTGGCAAATGCTGTTGGGCCACATGAAGCCCAACGGCCTGCGGTTCTCCGCGCTCAAGCGTACGGTGATCGGCGGCTCGGCCTGCCCGCCGGCCATGATCAATGCCTTCCGCGAGGACTACGGCGTCGACGTGCTTCACGCCTGGGGCATGACCGAGATGAGCCCGCTGGGCACCCTGTGCACGCTGAAGAACAAGCACCTGGAACTGCCTGCCGGCGAGCAGATGAAGCTGCGGCTAAAGCAGGGGCGGGCCATCTTCGCGCTCGACATGAAGATCGTTGGGGCCGAAGGCGAGGAACTGCCGTGGGATGGCAGCACGCCGGGTGATCTGTACGTGAAAGGACCCTGGGTCATCCGCGAGTACTTCAAGGGCGAAGGCGGCGATCCGCTGGTCGACGGCTGGTTCCCCACCGGCGACGTGGCCACGATAGACGCCGATGGCTTCATGCAGATCACCGACCGCAGCAAGGACGTGATCAAGTCCGGCGGCGAATGGATCAGTTCGATCGACGTCGAGAACATCGCCGTCGCGCACCCGGCGGTGGCGATGGCGGCCTGCATCGGCATGAGGCACCCGAAATGGGACGAGCGGCCGATCGTGGTGGTGGTCAAGAAGCCCGGCGCGGAACTGGCGAAAGAAGAGTTGCTCAGGTTCTACGAGGGCAAGACGGCCAAGTGGCAGATCCCCGACGACGTGGTGTTCGTCGATGCGATACCGCTGGGCGCGACCGGCAAGATGCTCAAGACGCGGCTGCGCGAGTTGCTGAAGGACTACAAGCTGCCCGGCACCTGAAAGCGGCGGCCCAGCGGCTTGTCACATCGGCGATAGAAAACGCAACCTTTACGGGCATTCCCTGACGGTTGCAGTGCACAAAACTTGTACGCTGCGCCTGTCGATTCACAAGGAGACAAACACATGAAATTCGCATGGAAAGTGATTGCCCTGTCGGCCTTGGCCGCGGCATCGGGCGTGGCGCTGGCACAGAAGGGCGAGACCGTGAAGATCGCCTTCATGGACCCGCTGTCCGGACCTTTCGCGAATGTGGGCCAGAACCAGCTGCGCAGCTGGCAGATGGTGGCCGAGAAGCTCAATGCCAAGAACCCCGCCGGCGTCAAGTTCGAGGTGGTCGGCTTCGACAATAAGGGCACGCCGCAGGAGAGCCTGAACACGCTCAAGGCCGCGATCGACCAGGGCTTCCGCTATGTGACCCAGGGCAACGGTTCCGGCGCGGCCTGGGCCATCCTGGATGCCGTCAACAAGTACAACGACCGCAACCCCGGCAAGGAGATCGTGTACCTGAACTACGCCGCGGTCGATCCGGCGCTGACCAACGCGCCCGAGAAGGACGGCGCGCCGGGCTGCAGCTTCTGGCATTTCCGCCTGGATGCGGACACCTCCATGAAGATGGAGGCGCTGACCTCCTTCATGAAGGACCAGCCCAATATCAAGAAGGTCTACCTGATCAACCAGAACTACGCGCACGGCCAGCAGGTAGCCAAGTACTTCAAGGACGCGATGAAGCGCAAGCGTCCGGATGTGCAGATCGTGGGTGAAGACCTCCACCCGCTCGGCCAGGTGAAGGACTTCGCGCCCTACGTCGCCAAGATCAAGCAGGCCGGCGCCGACACCATCGTCACCGGCAACTGGGGCCAGGACATGACCCTGCTGGTCAAGGCCATGATCGACGCCGGCATGAAGACCCCGCTGTACGCCTACTACGCCGGCGTGAGCGGCACGCCCACCGCGCTGGCCGCCGGCAAGGACCTCGAGGTCTATGGCGTGGCCTACAACCACTCCAACTTCGGCGGCGAGATCCGCCAGATCGGCGACGAGTACAAGAAGCGCTTCAACGACGACTTCTATACCTTCGCCACCTACAACGGCATCAACATGCTGGCCGCCGGCATGGCCAAGGCCAAGTCCACCGATCCGGTGAAGGTCGCACGGGCGATGGAAGACCTGGAGTTCAAGAGCTTCGCCGGCGACGTGAAGATGCGCGGCTCCGACCACCAGTTGCAACAGACGATGTTCATCACCAAGTGGCAGAAGATGGACGCCAAGAACAACTACAACGTCGAGAACACCGGCTACACCTTCGTGCCGATCAAGCAGCTGGAACCCTATGTGTCCAGCACGCCGACGTCGTGCCAGATGAAGCGGCCCGCGGCCGCCGGTTAAGGAGCAGCTTGCACGCAAAGCCGGGGAGCCTCTTCCCCGGCTTTTTTTCACCTTGCATGTCGATGGCCCAGCTTCCAGTAGTGTCCTGTCCCCCAAATATGTGGCATTTCGCTGCGCCGTATCGGGGCGCAGGCAAGGCGCGGGTGCGGGTCAAGCCTGGGCGGCTTGACCCGTGGCCGCAACGCGGTATGCGCCCCGATACGGCGCAGCCCGAAGGGTTCGGCGCCTGCGGGGCCCTCGGCGTGCGCCCAGAGGGGATCAAGACGCCCAGTCTTGCCCCCCTCTGGCCACCCACCGATCATCCCCGCAGGCATCCGAACGAAATGCCACATATTTGGGGGACAGGACACTAGTACTTATGGAGTTCTTTACCGTCTCGATGCTCAACGGCATCAGCTACGGGCTGCTGCTGTTCATGCTCAGCTCGGGCCTCACGCTGATCTTCAGCATGATGGGCGTGCTCAATTTCGCGCACGCCAGCTTCTACATGCTCGGCGCCTACTTCGCCTTCACCACCGCGCAACTGGTGGGCTACTGGCCGGCGCTGCTGGTGGCGCCGCTGCTGGTGGGCGTGATCGGCGCGGTGTTCGAGAAGTACGCGCTGCGCCGGGTGCACAAGTTCGGCCATGTGCCCGAGCTGCTGATCACCTTCGGGCTGTCCTTCATCATCCTCGAGATGGTGCAGCTGGTCTGGGGGACGAGTTCGGTCGACTACCGGGTGCCGGAGGCGCTGGTGGGGCCGCTGTTCACCGTGGGCGGCACCAACTTCCCGAAGTACCGCGGCTTCATGATGCTGGTGGCCATGGTGATGCTGCTGTCGATCTGGCTGCTGCTCACCCGCACCCGCATCGGACTGGTGATCCAGGCGGCGCTCACGCACCCGGAAACCGTGGAGGCGCTGGGCCACAACGTGCCGCGCGTGTTCATGCTGGTGTTCGGCGGCGGCTGTGCGCTGGCGGGCCTGGCCGGGGTGATCGGCGGCAACTTCTTCGTGACCGAACCGGGCATGGCAACACTGGTGGGCTCCGTCATCTTCGTGGTCGTCGTCGTCGGCGGCATGGGATCGCTGGTCGGCGCCTTCATCGCCTCGCTGCTGATCGGCATCATCCAGACCTTCGCCGTCGGCGTGGATGCCTCGCTGATGGGCGCGGCGCAGACGGTCGGCCTGGACATCACGCCCGAGAGCTTCGGCTATCCCCTGTGGCGGCTCAAGATCAGCCAGATCGCGCCCATCCTGCCCTACATGTTCCTGGTGCTGATGCTGATTTTCCGGCCGAAGGGCCTGCTCGGAACGCGGGAGGGCTGAGCCAATGACGCACTACGAATTCAAGCCCTACAACGTCGGCCGCTGGGTGGTCTGGAGCCTGTTCGCGCTGATCCTGCTGGTGGCGCCGCTGGTTTTCAAGAGCGGCCTGTCGCAGACCATGCTCAGCCAGATGGGCATCGCGA
This sequence comes from Ramlibacter tataouinensis, assembly GCF_001580455.1. NCBI lineage: Bacteria > Pseudomonadati > Pseudomonadota > Betaproteobacteria > Burkholderiales > Comamonadaceae > Ramlibacter > Ramlibacter tataouinensis. The sequence goes on along the minus strand of NZ_CP010951.1, from coordinate 4,813,903 downwards.
TCATCGTCTGCCTGTCCTACAACATGCTGCTGGGGCAGGGCGGGATGCTCAGCTTCGGCCATGCCGTCTACAGCGGCATGGGATCCTTTCTGGCGATCCACACGCTCAACCTGCTGTCCAAGGGCACGCTGCCGATTCCGGTCAGCCTGATCCCGATCGTGGGCGGTGTGTCGGCGTCTCTGATTGCCGTCGTCTTCGGCTACGTCAGTACCAAGAAAGCGGGCACGACCTTCGCCATGATCACCTTGGGTATCGGCGAATTGATCTGGGCTTCGTCGCTGATGTTCCCGGAGTTCTTCGGCGGCGAAGGCGGCGTCTCGGGCAACCGGGTGGCCGGGCCCAAGCCCCTGAGCATCACCTTCGGCCCGCAGATCCAGCTGTACTACCTGATCGCGGTCTACACCTTCGTGTGCACGGCGCTGATGTTCGCGTTCACGCGCACGCCGCTGGGCCGCATGCTCAATGCCGTGCGCGACAACCCCGAGCGGGTGGAGTTCGTCGGCTACGACACCCAGAAGGTGCGCTACCTCGCGTTCATCATCTCCGCCTTCTTCGCCGGCATCGCGGGCGGCCTGGGGGCGCTCAACTTCGAGATCGTCACCTCCGAGGTGGTGAGCGGGCCGCGCTCCGGCGCCTACCTGCTGTTCACCTTCCTGGGCGGCGCCACCTTCTTCTTCGGGCCAATCATCGGCGGCATCCTGATGGTGCTGGCCTTTGTGCTGCTGTCCGAACTGACCAAGGCCTGGCTGCTGTACCTGGGCCTGGTCTTCCTGTTCATGGTGATGTACGCGCCCGGCGGCTTCGCCAGCCTGATCATGATGAACCTGCGTGTGGCGGCGTTCGGGCGGCTGCGCGAGTTGTATGTGGGCTATCTGGGCCTGGCCGTGACCGCGTTCCTCGTGCTGCTGGGCGCGGCCGGCATGATCGAGATGGTCTACCACCTCAAGCTCAATGCGGCGCTCGGGCCGGAGCTCACCTTCCTGGGCGTCAAGCTCAATGCGTACAGCGCGAACAGCTGGTTCGGCTGCGCCTTCATCATGCTGACCGGCCTGGGCCTGTTCGAACTGGCACGCCGCCATTTCGCCCACCAATGGGGCGAGATCCAGGAATTCATCGAAAAAGAAGTGAAACGGCGGGAGGCACTTGCATGACGTATGCCCTCGAACTCAAGGACCTGCGCAAGAGCTTCGGCAAGACCGAAATCATCCGGGGTGCCAACCTGGCCGTGGCGCAAGGCGAGCGCGTGGCCGTGATCGGCCCGAACGGCGCCGGCAAGTCCACGCTGTTCAACCTGATCAGCGGACGCTTCGAGCCCACCAGCGGCGAAGTGCTGCTCAACGGCCAGCGCATCGACGGCAAGCGGCCGTTCGAGATCAACCGGATGGGGCTGTCGCGCAGCTTCCAGATCACCAACATCTTCCCCAAGTTGTCGGTGTTCGAGAACCTGCGCTGCGGCGTGCTCTGGAGCCTGGGCTACAAGTACACCTTCCTGAAGTTCCTGGCCGACCTGGATGACGCCAACGAGCGCGCAGAGCAGTTGATGGAGAGGATCCACCTGCACAGGAAGCGCGACGTGCTGGCGGTCAACCTCACCTACGCGGAGCAGCGCGCGCTGGAGATCGGCATCACCATCGCGGGCGGCGCCAACGTGATCCTGCTGGACGAGCCAACGGCCGGCATGAGCAAGAGCGAAACCAGGCGTTTCATCGAGTTGATCAAGGAAGTGACCGTCGGCAAGACGCTGCTGACGGTGGAACACGACATGGGCGTGGTGTTCGGCCTGGCCGACAAGATCGCGGTGGTGGTGTATGGCGAGGTCATCGCCTTCGACACGCCGGAAAAGGTGCGCGCCAACCGCAAGGTGCAGGAAGCCTACCTCGGCTCGCACGTGGCGGACGCGCAGGTCGGGGCGCATTAGGCGGTGAGGTTGAAGAAATGCTGAAAGTCGAAAACCTGCACGCCTTCTACGGCAAGAGCCACGTGCTGCACGGGGTGAACTTCGAAGTGGGCGAAGGCGAGATCGTCGCGCTGCTGGGACGCAACGGCTCGGGGCGGTCCACCACCGCGAAGGCCATCATGGGCATGGTCGAATGCACCGGCGCGGTGGACTGGAAAGGGCAGCCGACGCTGGGCCGCAAGCCTTACGAGATTGCGCACCTGGGCATCGGCTACGTGCCGGAGAACCGCGACATCTTCCCCAAGCTCACGGTGCACCAGAACCTGATGCTCGGCCAGAAGCGCGCCAATCAGACCGGGCGCTGGTCCTTCGACGACATGTACGAGATGTTCCCGCGCCTGAAGGAGCGGCAGCACACCGAGGCGGGCGTGCTGTCCGGCGGCGAGCAGCAGATGCTCACGCTGTGCCGCACCCTCATGGGCGATCCCGACCTCATCATCATCGATGAGCCGACCGAGGGCCTGGCGCCCAAGATTGTCGAGCTGGTCGGCCAGTACCTGCAGAAGCTCAAGCAGCGCGGCGTGTCCGTGCTGCTGATCGAGCAGAAGTTGACGATCGCGATGGCGATCTCCGACCGGGCCCTGGTCATGGGCCATGGCAGCATCGTGTTTCAAGGAACCCCGGACAGCCTGCGCGCGGATGCCTATATTCGCAAGGAGTGGCTGGAGGTTTAGCGCGGGCCGCACCGCAGAGTCACAGAGGGCGCAGACGAACGTAGAGGACACTCCAGCAGGTCCTTGCGGGCCCGCTGCGCCCTTTGCGTTGGCGGGTGATCCGCGTCCCGCTGTCCCGGCAGGGACAGCGCCGCTGCGAATGCCGGGCCCGGCAGGACCTACAATCCACGTTTTGCGAACGACCGTTCTTTTTTTCCATCAGGAGTCTCCAGCATGTCCGCTGAATACAAGGTTCATGGCGACGTCGCCGTGATCACGATGAACAACCCGCCGGTCAACGGCCTCGGGTATGCGACGCGTGTGGCGATCGCGCAGGGCCTGGACAAGGCCAATGCGGATGCGGCCGTCAAGGCGATCGTGATCACCGGCGCGGGCAAGGCGTTCTCCGGCGGCGCCGACATCAAGGAGTTCGGCTCGCCCAAGGCGATCGCGGAGCCGAACCTGCTCTCCGTCATCTCCGCGGTGGAGAACTCGTCCAAGCCGGTGGTGGCGGCCTTGCATTCCGTCGTCATGGGCGGCGGCCTGGAACTGGCCCTGGGTTGCCACTACCGCGTCGGCGCCCCCGGCGCCAGCGTGGCGCTGCCCGAAGTGAAGCTGGGCCTGATTCCCGGCGCCGGCGGCACGCAGCGCCTGCCGCGCGTGCTGGGCGTGGAAGTCGCGTTGAACATGATCGTCAGCGGCGAGCCGGTCAAGAGCGAGATGCTGGCGCAGCTGCCGGGCCAGAAGCTGTTCGACAAGATGGCCGCTTCCGATGCGTCGCTGCTCGAGGAGGCCGTCGCCTATGCGCGCTCGGTGGCCGACGCCCGCCCGCTGCCCCTGGTGCGCAACCTGCCCTGCAAGCATCCGCAGGGTGACGCCTACTTCCAGTTCGCGCGCAACATGGTCAAGGGCATGGCCAAGAACTTTCCGGCGCCGGCCAAATGCGTGGACGCGGTGGAAGCCGCGACGAAGAAGAAGTTCGATGAGGGCATGAGCTTCGAGCGCGAGCTCTTCGCCAACCTCATGCTCACGCCGGAATCGCGCGCGCTGCGCCACCTGTTCATGGCCGAGCGCGCCGCGTCGAAGATTCCCGACGTGCCCGAGGACACGCCCAAGCGCGAGATCAAGAGCGTGGCCGTGATCGGCGCCGGCACCATGGGCGGCGGCATCTCCATGAACTTCCTGAACGCCGGCATCCCGGTGACCATCCTCGAGATGAAGCAGGACGCGCTGGACCGCGGCATCGGCATCATCCGCAAGAACTACGAATCCCAGGTCAAGAAGGGCAAGCTCAAGCAGGACAAGTACGACCAGCGCATGGGCCTGCTCAAGACCACGCTGGACTACAAGGAGCTCAAGGACGCCGACATGGTGATCGAGGCCGTGTTCGAGGAGATCGGCGTCAAGCAGAAGGTGTTCGAAGCGCTGGACGGGGTGATGAAGCCCGGCGCCATCCTGGCCTCCAACACCTCGACGCTGGACGTCAACAAGATCGCTTCATTCACCAAGCGGCCGCAGGACGTGGTGGGCCTGCACTTCTTCAGCCCGGCCAACGTCATGAAGCTGCTGGAAGTGGTGCGTGGCGAGAAGACCGCCAAGGACGTGATGGCGACGGTGATGACCGCCGCCAAGAAGATCAAGAAGACCGCGGTCGTCTCCGGCGTGTGCGACGGCTTCATCGGCAACCGCATGATCGAGCAGTACAGCCGCCAGGCCGGCTTCCTGCTGGACGAGGGCGCAACGCCGCAGCAGGTCGACAAGGCGATCGAGAAGTTCGGCTTCGCCATGGGCCCGTTCCGCATGGGTGACCTGGCCGGCAACGATATCGGCTGGGCGATCCGCAAGCGCCGCGCCACCGAGCGCGCCGAGATGAAGTACAGCAAGACCGCCGACAAGCTGTGCGAGCTGGGCCGCTTCGGCCAGAAGACCGGCGCCGGCTGGTACGACTACAAGGAAGGCAAGCGCGACGCGATTCCGTCCAAGCTGGTGGAGGACATGGTCTCCGAGCACCGCAAGTCCCTGGGCATCACGCCGCGCAAGATCTCCGACGAGGAGATCGTGCAACGCCTGGTGTTCTCGCTGGTCAACGAGGCCGCGCACATCCTCGAGGAAGGCATCGCCGCGCGCGCCAGCGACATCGACATGGTCTACATCACCGGCTACGGCTTCCCCATGCATCGCGGCGGCCCCATGCTGTATGCCGACCAGGTCGGCCTGTTCAACGTGGTCCAGGCCATGAAGCGCTTCCAGAAGAACCCGCGCGACGACGCCAAGTTCTGGGAACCGGCGCCCCTGCTGGCGCGCCTGGCGGCCGAAGGCAAGACGTTCAACTGAATCGAGAAGGAACTGAGATGACGAACGCAGTAATCGTTTCGACCGCCCGCACGCCGCTCACCAAGAGCTGGAAGGGCGCCTTCAACATGACCCACGGCGCCACGCTGGGCGGCCATGCCGTCAAGCACGCGCTGCAGCGCGCCGGCGTGCCGGGCGACGCGGTGGAAGACGTGCTCATGGGCTGCGCCAATCCCGAGGGCGCCACCGGGTCCAACATCGCGCGCCAGATCGCGCTGATGGCCGACCTGCCGGTGACCGTGTCGGGCGCCACCGTCAACCGCTTCTGCTCCTCCGGCCTGCAGACCATCGCCATGGCTTCGCAGCGCATCATCGCGGGCGAGGGCGAGGTCTACGTGGCGGGCGGCGTGGAAAGCATCTCCTGCGTGCAGCAGGAAATGAACATGCACATGCTGCGCGACCTCGACCTGGACAAGAAGAAGCCCGAGGTCTACTGGAGCATGCTGCAGACCGCCGAGCAGGTGGCCAAGCGCTACAACATCAGCAAGGATGCCCAGGACGAGTACGGCGCGGCCAGCCAGCAGAAGGCCTGTGCCGCCCAGGCGGCCGGCAGGTTCACCGACGAGATCGCGCCGATCACCGTCAAGGCCGGCGTCGCCGACGCGGTCATGGGCCTGATCACCAAGGAGGTGACCGTCAGCAAGGACGAGGGCCTGCGCGAAGGCACGACCAAGGAAGCCATCAGCGGCATCCGCCCGGCGCTGCCCGGCGGCGTGATCACCGCTGGCAACGCCAGCCAGTTTTCCGATGGCGCTGGCGCCTGTGTGGTCGTGAGCGAGGAGTACGCCAGCCGCAACAACCTCAAGCCGATCGGCCGCTTCCTGGGATTCGCCGTCGCCGGTTGCGAGCCCGATGAGATGGGCATCGGCCCGGTGTTCGCCGTGCCCAAGGTGCTCAAGCGCCTGGGCCTGAAGGTGAGCGACATCGACCTGTGGGAGCTGAACGAAGCCTTCGCGGTGCAAGTGCTGTACTGCCGTGACAAGCTGGGCATCCCGGCCGACCGCCTCAACGTGGACGGCGGCGCGATTGCCGTTGGCCACCCGTATGGCGTGTCCGGCCAGCGCCTGACCGGCCATGCGCTGATCGAGGGCAAGCGCCGCGGCGCGAAGCGGGTGGTGGTGACCATGTGCATCGGCGGCGGCATGGGTGCCGCCGGGGTGTTTGAAGTTCTCTAAAAGGCACTCACTCCAAAGGCAAGAGGGCGTAGGGGATCGCAGGGGCAAGCAATGCTGCTCTGCGGCCCCGGCGCCCTTCTTGCCTTTTTGATGAAGAAATCCAATGTCCCTTCGCCAAACCCTCGACTTCCTGCTGTACGACTGGCTGCACGCCGATCGCCTGAATGAGCGCACGCGCTTCGCCGAGCATTCGCGCGAGACCTTCGACGCGGTGTTCGACACCTGCGAGCGCATCGCGCGGGAGAGGTACGCGCCGTTCAATCGCCTGGTGGACACCGAAGAGCCGCGCTTCGATGGCGAGAGGGTGATCCTGCCGCGCGCGACGCACGAGGCCCACGAGGCCTACGTGGCCTCGGGCCTGCTGGGCGCGGCGCAGGACTACGAGGAGGGCGGCATGCAGCTGCCCTTCACCGTCGAAGCCGCCGCGGGGACCTTCTTCGCCACCGCCTCGGTCAGCATCGGCAGCGGCATGCTCACCAAGGGAAATGCCAACCTGCTGATGGTGCACGGCACCGAGGCGCAGAAGGCGGCGTTCGCCCGCCACGAATTCAGCGGGCGCTTCTCCGGCACCATGGCACTGTCGGAGCCGCAGGCCGGCTCCTCGCTGTCGGATGTGGCGACCCGGGCCACGCCCGACGGCGCGGACTTCGAAAGCGATGCGCTGGGCCCGCGCTACCGCCTGCGCGGCAACAAGATGTGGATCTCCGCCGGCGAGCATGAGCTGTCCGAGAACATCATCCACCTGGTGCTCGCCAAGATCCCCGGGCCCGACGGCAAGCTGGTGCCCGGCACCCGCGGCATCTCGCTGTTCATCGTGCCCAAGAAGCTGGTGGATGCCGAGGGCCAGCTGACCGGCGAGCGCAACGACGTGGCCCTGGCGGGCCTGAACCACAAGCTCGGCTGGCGCGGCACGACCAACACGCTGCTCAATTTCGGCGAAGGCAAGTACCCCGTGCGCGCTCAGCAGGGCGGCGGCCTGGACGGCCGCGGGGCCGGCGCCATCGGCTACTTGGTGGGCCGCCCCGGCGAGGGCCTGCGCTGCATGTTCCACATGATGAACGAGGCGCGCATCGGCATAGGCATGGCGGCGGCTTCGCTGGGCCTGGCGGGCTACTACGCCTCGCTCGACTACGCGAAGAACCGGCCGCAGGGCCGTCCTGTCGGTCCGGCGGGCAAGGACGCCGCGCGGCCGCAGGTGCGCATCATCGAGCACGCCGACATCAAGCGCATGCTGCTGGCGCAGAAGGCCTACTGCGAGGGCGCGCTGGCGCTGCTGCTGTATTGCGCGCAACTGGTGGACGAACAGCACACCGGCACCCCGGAGGCCGCCGACGAGGCGCGGCTGCTGCTGGAGGTGCTCACGCCGATCGCCAAGAGCTGGCCCAGCGAGGTCTGCCTCGAATCCAATTCGCTGGCGATCCAGATCCACGGCGGCTACGGCTACACGCGCGACTTCCCGGTCGAGCAGTACTGGCGCGACCAGCGACTGAACATGATCCACGAGGGCACACACGGCATCCAGGCGGCCGACCTGCTTGGGCGCAAGGTGCTGATGGAAGACGGGCGCGGGCTGGCGCTGCTCATGCAGCGCATCGACGCGACGATCGCGCGCGCGGCGCAGCGCGAGGACCTGGCCGAGCACGCCCAGGCGCTGGCCGCGGCCCTGCAGCAGGTGGTGGCGGCGACCCGCTCGGCCTGGGCCAGTGGCGATGCCCGCGAGGCGCTCGCCAATGCCGTGCCCTACATGCAGGCCTTCGGGCATGTGGTGATCGCGTGGACCTGGCTGGACGTGGCCTTGGCTGTGCCGCAGGGCGCGAAGGAGCCGGCGCAGGTGGGCCGCCTGGCCTGCGCGCGCTACTTCCAGCGCTATGAGTTGCCCAAGATCGGCGCCTGGCTGGGCGTGGTGGCCTCGCGCGATCCGACCTGTGCCGAGGTGCCGGAAGAGTCCTTCTGATGTCTGCCGCAGGCTGGATCGACCGGCTGGCCTGGGCCGCCATCTATGGTGGCCTGGTGGCGCTGATCCTCGGCATCGTGTCCGGCGAAGTCCATGTGATCGCCGGCTGGTCCCTCGGCGTGCTGGGCGCCTTGGCGGTGGCGGCCGGCGTGGTGCTCATCGTTGTGCGCTCCCGGCTGCGCGACGACGACCGGCCGTGAAAGGCACCGGCAACGGCTGTCACCTCCGGTTACCCGAGAGACGTTTCGACCCAAGGCCCGCGCGAGCGACTCGCTAGTCTGGGAAGCACAGGCCTGCGGTGTCATGGCGGCCCCTCCGGACCGCGCCAGCAGGTTGCACATTGAAGATCCTGATCACGGGTGCGGCCGGCTTCATCGGCATGCACGTCGCATCGCTCCTGCTCGCGCGCGGCGAGCAGGTGGTCGGCATTGACAACCTCAACGCGTACTACGATCCCTCGCTCAAGCTGGCCCGGCTGGCGCGCCTGCAGGCGCGGCAGGGCTTCCGGTTCTCGATGGCGGCCGTCGAAGACGCCGCGACGCTGTGCGCGCTGTTCGATCGCGAACTGCCGCAGCGCGTCATCCATCTGGCCGGCCAGGTCGGCATGCGGCAGTCGGCCGCCGACCCGCAGGGCAGCGCCCAGTCGAACCTGCAGGGCTTCGTCAACGTGCTCGAATGCTGCCGCCTGCACGAGGTCAGCCACCTCCTGTACGCCAGCAGTTCCAGCGTGTACGGCGCCAATGCCAACCTGCCTTTCAGCGAAGAGCAGATCGCCGACCATCCGATCAGCCTTCATGCGGCGACCAAGCGGGCCAACGAACTCATGGCCCATGCGTACAGCCACATGTTCGGGCTGCCGACGACGGGCGCGCGACTTTTCACGGTGTACGGCCCCTGGGGCCGCCCTGACATGGCCATGTTCCGCTTCATGCGCGCCATCCTGGAACGGCAGGCGCTGGAGCTCTACAACGAAGGCCGGATGGTGCGCGATTTCACCTATGTGGACGACGTCGCGGATGCGCTGGCCAGGCTGCTGGACAAGCCGGCCACGGCGTCCGCGCGCTTCGATCCAAGCTACCCGGACCCGACCGAAAGCGATGCGCCTTACCGCGTGTTCAATGTGGCCGGCGGGCACCCCGTACCCCTGCTGGAAGTCGTCCAGGCGCTGGAAGCGGCGCTGGACCGGCAAACTCGGCACCGGCTGCTGCCCATGCAGCCGGGGGACATGCCGGCGACGGCGGCGCGCTGCACGCGCCTGGCGGAGTGGATCGGCCCGATGCGCACGACGCCGCTGCGCGAGGGGATCGCGCGCTTCGTCGATTGGTACCTGGCCCACTACGCGGTCGCTGCGGCGGCGTAGGCGGGGTCCGTCTGTCCCAGAGGCGGCAGACGGCATGCCGCAATTTCGGCATGATCCGGTGTAGGGCTTGTTAACGCTATGGGAGGACTCGCGTGACCCAGGAAACGGGCGCCATCAAGGCGCAAAGCGCAGCCGGGGTGGGACCCCGGCGAGCATTTGCAACGCGGAGGGCGCCCGTTTCCTGGGTCACCCTTCGGGCCGGTGGCTGGCAGGCCGCATGGCGTCGTTACGGCCTCGTTGTGTGCACGAGCACACGGCCTTGGCCGCGCCTAGCCCTGCAGCCTGCCAGCCATCGGCGCGAGCCCTCCCATAGCGTTAACAGGCCCTACCTGCGTTCGCCATTTTTCGAAGGAACCGAATGACCCGCACCATTCCGCAACTGTTCGACCTCAAGGGCAAGACCGCGCTCGTCACCGGCGGCTCGCGCGGCCTCGGGCTGCAGATGGCCCACGCGCTGGGCGAGGCCGGCGCCCGCATCATGCTGACTTCGCGCAAGGCCGCCGACCTCGAGGAGGCCGCGGCCGAACTGCAGGGCGCCGGCATCGACGCCCGCTGGATCGCGGCCGACTGCGCGCAGGAAGACGAAATCCGCCGCCTGGCCGACGAGACGCTGCAGCGCATGGGCGACGTGAACATCCTGGTGAACAACGCCGGCGCCGCCTGGGGCGCGCCGGCCGAGGACCATCCGCTGGAGGCCTGGGACAAGCTGATGAACCTGAACGTGCGGGGCTACTTCGTCTTGTCGCAGGTCATCGCCAAGAAGAGCATGATCCCGCGCCAGTACGGCCGCATCATCAACATTGCCTCGATCGCAGGCCTGGGCGGCAACCCGCCGGAAATGCAGACGCTGGCCTACAACACCTCCAAGGGTGCGGTGATCAACTTCACGCGCGCCCTGGGCTGCGAATGGGGCCGCTACAACATCACGGTCAACGCGATTTGCCCGGGCTTCTTTCCGAGCAGGATGACGCGCGGCACGCTGGAGCGCCTGGGCGAAGACCAGCTGGCCGCCCATGCGCCGCTGCGGCGCCTGGGCGACGACGAGGACCTCAAGGGCACCACCGTGCTGTTCGCTTCCGACGCCGGCAAGCACATCACCGGGCAGTGGCTGGCGGTGGATGGCGGCGTGAGCGTGATCACGGGGGGCTGAGTGAAGTTCGGCGTCGACATCCCCTTCGTCAACCACCTGGGCTTCGACCTGGTGCAGTTCGAAGGCGGCCATTCCGAAATCGCCTATGAGCCCCGGCCGGAACACATGAACTCCTTCGCCGTGACGCATGGCGGCGCCTGCATGACCCTGCTGGATGTCACCATGGCCACCGCCGCGCGCAGCGTGCAGCAGGACATGGGCGTGGTCACCATCGAGATGAAGACCAGTTTCATGCAGCCGGCGCGCGGCCCGCTCAAGGGCAAGGGCCGCCTCATGCACCGCACCGCGACCATGGCCTTTACCGAGGCCACGATCTTCGACGCCGAAGGCCGGGCCTGCGCCCATTCCACCGGCACTTTCAAGTACGTCAAGCGCCTGCCCACGGGCGCCAAGAGCGCGAATGCGCTGAACGTGATCTCAACCGATTAGGAGCCCCTCATGCCCCAGAACAAGCAACTCCTGCTGGACAACCGGCCGCAAGGCGAAGCGACCGCCTCCAACTTCAAGCTGGTCACCAGCGAAACGCCGGCCTTGCAGGATGGGCAGGTGCTGGTGCGCCACCATTACCTCAGCCTCGATCCCTACATGCGCGGGCGCATGAATGACGCCAAGAGCTACGCCGCGCCCCAGCCGCTGGGCCAGGTGATGCAGGGCGGGACCGTGGGCGAGGTGGTGGAGAGCCGCTCGGCCAAGTACCAGCCCGGCGACAAGGTGGTGGGATTTGGCGGCTGGCAGGAGTGGAGCGTGGTCAACGTCGAGCAGCCGGGCGCCCTGCGCAAGGTCGACACCACGCACGTGCCGCTGTCGCACTACCTGGGCGCGGTGGGCATGCCCGGGGTCACGGCCTGGTACGGACTGGTCAAGATCCTCGAGCCCAAGGCCGGGCAGACGCTGGCGGTCAGCGCCGCGTCCGGCGCGGTAGGCAGCGCCTTCGGCGCGCTGGCCAAGGCACGCGGCTGCCGCGTGGTGGGCATCGCGGGCGGCGCCGACAAGTGCAAGTACGTGACCGACGAGCTCGGCTTCGACGCCTGCATCGACTACAAGCAGCATGGCGACATCAAGTCGATGTCGGGCGCGCTCAAGCAGGCCTGCCCCGATGGCATCGACGGCTACTTCGAGAACGTCGGCGGCCTGGTGCTGGACGCCGTGATGCTGCGCATGAACGCGTTTTCGCGCATCGCGCTGTGCGGCATGATCGCCGGCTACGACGGCCAGCCGGTGCCCATGTCCTACCCGCAGATGCTGCTGACCAACCGCATGCGGCTGCAAGGCTTCATCGTCAGCGAGCACATGGAAATCTGGCCCGAGGCGCTCAAGGAACTGGGCCAGCTGGTGGGCAGCGGCAAGCTGCGGCCGCGCGAGTCGATCGCGCAGGGCATCGAGTCGGCACCCGACGCTTTCCTGGGCCTGCTCAAGGGTCGCAATTTCGGCAAGCAACTGGTAAAACTGATCTAGGGCAAAGCTAGGCAAAGTTTTCACCGTCCTGGAGTCGCGACACTGCGGCAGGGTCCTGTCCCGAGGAGGCATCCATGTCCCATTCGACGCATGAGGTCTTCAACCAGCCGCAGCCGCTCGCCGGCTACAACCTGTTCACCGGCAACCGGGCGCTGCAGGACGCGCTGAAGTTCAACGCCCCGCGGCTCGATGCCGCACCGCTGGAGCGGCTCGGCGCGCTGCTGGGCACGCCGGAGATGCAGTCGCACGCGCGGCTGGCCAACGTGTTCACGCCGCAGCTGCGAAGCCACGACCGCTTCGGGCACCGCGTCGACGAGGTGGAGTTCCATCCGAGCTACCACGCGCTGATGTCGGCCGCCGTGGGCGCCGGGCTGCACGGCACCCCGTGGGCCGAGGCCACGCCCTCACCCCATGTGATGCGGGCGGCGGGCTTCATGCTGTTCACCGAGCTCGAGCCCTCGATCCTGTGCCCGATCTCGATGACCTACGCGGTCACGCCCTCGCTGCGCGCCAACCCGGCGATCTACGCCGATTGGGCACCCAAGCTCACCAGCCGTGGCTATGACCCCAGGCTCGCGCGCTGGAGTGACAAGCCCGGCGCCACCATGGGCATGGGCATGACCGAGAAGCAGGGCGGATCGGACGTGCGGGCGAACACGACCCGGGCCGAGTCCGACGGCAGCGATGCCTGGGGCAAGCGCTTCCGCATAACCGGCCACAAGTGGTTCTTCTCGGCGCCCATGTGCGACGCCTTTTTGGTGCTGGCGCAGGCGCCGGGCGGCCTGAGCTGCTTCTTCCTGCCTCGGGTCCTGCCCGACGGCTCGCTCAATGCGATCCGCATCCAGCGCCTCAAGGACAAGCTGGGCAACAAGGCCAACGCCAGTTCCGAAGTCGAATTCGACCAGGCCACGGCCTGGCTGGTGGGCGAGGAAGGCCGCGGTGTGCCGCAGATCCTCGAGATGGGCACGATGACGCGGCTGGACTGCGCGCTCGGCACCAGCGCCCTGATGCGGCAGGCACTTTCGATCGCGCTGGACCATACCGCCCAGCGCGAGGCCTTCGGCAAGAAATTGATCGAACAGCCGCTGATGCGCAACGTGCTGGCCGACCTGGCGCTGGAGTCCGAGGCCGCCACGGCCCTGGCGATGCGGCTGGCCCGGGCCTTCGACCGGCGCGACGAGCCGCATGAAGCGGCCATGGCGCGCCTGCTGACGCCGATCGCCAAGTTCTGGATCTGCAAGCGCGGCAGCCACTTCGTCCAGGAGGCCATGGAGTGCCTCGGAGGCAACGGCTACGTGGAGGAGGGCGGCCAGGGCGTGATGGCGCGCATCTACCGCGAGATGCCCTTGAACTCGATCTGGGAAGGCGCCGGCAACATCATGGCGCTGGACCTGCTGCGCGCGCTGCGCAAGGGCGACAGCGCGGCCGCCTTCGCGCACGAGCTGGCTCCGGCCAAGGGTGCGCATCCGGCACTCGACCGGATGGCGGTCGCCTTGCCGCAGCGCGTGGAGGAGATGGCGACGGAAATCGAGGGACGCCGGCTGGCCCAGGACGTGGCACTTTCGGTGCAGGCCGCGCTGCTCTACCAGACCGCGCCTTCCGCCGTGTTTTCGGCCTTCTGCGAATCGCGCCTGGGCGGCACCTGGGGCCACGCATTCGGCACCTTGCCCGCCGGCACCGACTTCGACGCGATCATCGAGCGCGCCATGCCCCGTTAACCCGAAGAGGCCTCGCCAGGAACGCCATGCCCGACCTGATCCTGCACCATTACCCGAGCTCGCCTTTCTCCGAGAAGATGCGCCTCGCGCTGGGCTACAAGAAGCTGCCGTGGCGCTCGGTCGAGATCCCGCACATCATGCCCAAGCCCGACCTGGTCGCGCTGACAGGCGGCTACCGCCGCGCGCCGGTGCTGCAGGTGGGGGCCGACGTGTATTGCGACACGGCGCTCATATGCGACGTGCTGGAGCATGTGCAGCCCGAGCCTGCGCTGTATCCGCCGCACTTGAAGGGTGTTTCGCGCATCTTCGCCCAGTGGGCCGATACCCAGCTGTTCTGGGCCGCGATGGGGTACAACCTGCAGCCCAAGGGCGCGGCCCACCTCTTCGCCAAGGCACCGCCGGAAGCGGCCAAGGCCTTCGCCGAGGACCGCAAGGCCATGTCGTCGAACATGGTGCGGCTGCGTCCGGGTGACGCCACCAGCGCCTACCGGTCCTACCTGCGCCGCATCGCCCACATGGTCGAGGAACACGAGTTCCTTTTCGGGATGGACCCCTGCATCGCGGATTTCGCGGCCTACCACGGGCTCTGGTACACGCGCAACCGCGTGCCGCTCCTGGCCGACATCCTGAACACGACGCCCGCGGTCAACGAGTGGATGGACCGCATGGAAGCGATCGGCCATGGCACCAAGGAGCCTTTCAGCGCGGCCGATGCGATCCAGGTTGCGATCCAGGCCGAGCCCCTGCCGGCCGGCGAGAACCTGCTGGTGGACAGCACCTTCCAGGACGACCATGCGATCCCGCTGGGGACCCGGGTGAGCGTGACGGCCGAATCGTTCGGCCCCGAGCCGACCGAGGGCGTGCTGCGGGCGGCGACGCGCACCCACTACACGCTGGAGCGCGAAGACGCGCGCATGGGCAAGCTGCACGTGCACTTCCCGCGCATCGGCTACGTGTTGCGAAAGCTTGAAGGAGCCTGAAATCCATGCGTGCCGCCGGCCTGTGCACCTTCGACACGCCGATCGGCAGCTGCGGCATCGCCTGGAGCGAGGACGCCATCGTCAGCGTGCAGCTGCCCGACGTCGATCCGGCGGCGACGCTGGTGCGCCTGCGGCGACGCCATCCGGGCTTCGACACCGCCGCCGCGCCCGGCTGGGTGCAGGCCATCATCGCGCGCATCCAGGCGCTACTGGCGGGCGGGCGCGACGACCTGGCCGACGTGCCGCTGGACATGCGCGGCGAGCCGGAATTCAACCAGCGCGTCTACGCGATCGCGCGGGCGATTCCGCCGGGCCGGACCCTGACCTACGGTGAAGTCGCGCAGCGCATCGGCGAGCCCGGCGCCGCGCGGGCGGTCGGCCAGGCCTTGGGCCACAACCCCTTCGCGCCGGTGGTGCCATGCCACCGGGTGCTGGCCGCGGGCAATGCCGGCGGCGGCTTCTCGGCCACTGGCGGCGTGGCCACGAAACTGCGGATGCTGCAGATCGAGCGCGCCCAGATCGGCGACGAGCCGGGACTGTTCGACTGAGTCCGTTGAATACTGGTCCGTTGAATACTGGCTAGACGCGCAGGCGTCCGCGCGCAGTCGGATCGGCGGCCGATCCCGGCTCGGTGCCCGGCGGCAGTTCCTTCGCCGGCAGGCGCGCCTCGAGATCCGTCAAGCGCCCGGCGACCAGGTGCTGCAGCTGCTCGATCTGGGTCTTCAGCTCACGCTGGCCCTGCATCAGCGTCCGCTCGAATTCGGGGGAGGCGATGGCATCGCGCTGGCGCGATTCCCGCAATTGCGTATCGAAGTGTTGCCGCAAGTCGGTGAAACGCGAAGCCTCGGCCTTTTCGGCCAGGTCGCGCTGCTCCTGCAAGGCGCGCGTGTGGCGCCGGTGTTCCAGCAGGTAGCGCGATTCCTGGATGGCGCTGCTGACGAAGAAAACCGCCAGCACCAGCCCCGCGAACGCGAACATGAGCACACCCAGCGGCCAGGTCACGGAAAACACCCCGAAGCTGAGCGGGGTCGGCCGCCTGAACTCGGGCCAGTTGAGGGCGGCAAAGCCGACCAGCACGAGCAGGGCCAGCACGATGAAGAAGAGGCGTGCACGCATGATCCGTCTCCTGCGGGACGACTTCCAAATTCTTGAGACGGCACCGGCCGGAAGGTGTCAGCGAAGGCCGCGTCCGGCTGTGGGCGCCAGCGGCAACTCCCTCAGGTGCCGCACTGCAGGCTCAGCGCCTGCAATGTCTTCCCGCTTCGTGGTTCGAAAACCACCAGGTTCACCTGCATCGGATGTCCCGCGCTTGCGGCGACGGTGTGCACCGTGAGCCTCTGCGTGCCCTGGTACTGCCCGGCCGGCACGTACTGGCGCACGACGAAATCGTGTTTCAACAGTTCGCCCGAATTCTCCCCGGCGCGCACCTTGCTGCTGTGCCCGTGCTCCGTCACGGTCCAATAGGCCGCCCAGGATGCCCCCGCGGTCGCCGGCTTTACGTCCGCTTCCACCGTGTCAGGCGTCGCGCGTGCGAGCCGGATCGAGGCGCCGGCGGGTTCGGGCGCTCCTTCCATCGCGCGCCCGAAGTCGGTCCAATCCCGCCCGTCGCGCACCAGCTGCGGTGTGTAGACGCCTCGCGCGCCGTTGCGCGCGGCGACTTCCCGCTGGCGTGCGGTATGCGCCGGGCTTGCGAATCGGTCGACCCAGCCGATGTAATCCCAGTAGCCGACGTGGAAGGCCTGTGCCACCACCCGCCCTTCCGCCGCTGCCGTTTTCAGCCCCGACAACCAGCGGTCAGCCGGGGGACACGAACTACAGCCCTCGGACGTGTAGAGCTCGAGCACCGGCACGCGGTTCTGGGCGGACTGCGCCTGGCAGGCCGCTGCCGGAAGCGAAGCCGCGCATGCGCTTGCGAGCAGGATGGAACGGGCGATCGGGGACATGTCGAACTCCTGGCGACACCGGTGCGGAGGGATCGTCCGCCAGAATACTTAGCGGTGCGTGAGTCGCGCGCACAAAATCGGCCACGCGACTCATCCGTGCGGTCTTTCATGCCCGGCATCCGTCTTCGCCCGGACCGGCGTCGGCTGGATCACTGCCTGTGGCAAACTCGCGCGTCCGAGGGCGCCGACCCCAGCAGTTTGAGTCAGATGCAGAAGATCCTCCGGCAGATCGCCGCCGAACTCCGAGTCCAGGAAAACCAGGTCCGCACCGCGGTGGACCTTCTGGACGGCGGTGCCACCGTCCCCTTCATCGCCCGTTACCGCAAGGAAGCCACCGGCGGGCTCGACGACATCCATCTGCGCGAGCTGGAAGCGCGACTTTCGTACCTGCGCGAGCTCGAGGAGCGGCGCGAAGCGGTACTCAAGAGCATCGAGGAGCAGGGCAAGCTCACGCCGGAATTGCGCGCCGCGATCGAGGCGGCGCCGACCAAGCAGGAGCTCGAGGACCTGTACCTGCCGTACAAGCCGAAACGGCGCACCAAGGGCCAGATCGCGCGCGAAGCCGGCCTGGAGCCACTGGCCGATCGCCTTTTCGCCGACCCGTCGCTGAATCCCGTGGACGAAGCCGTCGCTTTCGTCAAGAAGGAAAAGGGCGAGGGCGGGGAAGACTTCACGACCGTGCCGGCCGTGCTCGACGGCGTGCGTGACATTTTGTCGGAGCGCTGGGCGGAAGATGCGGCGCTGGTGCAGTCATTGCGCCAGTGGCTATGGGACGAGGGCCTGTTCAAGTCCAAGCTGGCCACGGGCAAGGACGAGAACCACCCCGACGTCGCCAAGTTCCGCGACTACTTCGACTTCGACGAGCCGCTCGGCCGGGTGCCCTCGCACCGCGCGCTGGCGGTGTTCCGCGGGCGCCAGCTGGAAATCCTCGACGCCAAGCTGGCGCTGCCGGTCGAGCCCGAGCCGGGCAAGCCCTCGATCGCCGAAGGCAAGATCGCGCTGCACCTGGGCTGGAGCCACCAGGCGCGGCCGGCCGACGACCTGATCCGCAAGTGCGTGGCCTGGACCTGGCGCGTCAAGCTGTCGCTGTCGACCGAGCGAGACCTGTTCGCGCGGCTGCGCGAAGACGCCGAGAAGGTCGCGATCAAGGTGTTCGCCGACAACCTGCGCGACCTGCTGCTGGCCGCGCCGGCGGGGCCGCGCGCGGTGATGGGCCTGGACCCCGGCATCCGCACCGGCGTGAAGGTGGCGGTGGTGGATGCCACCGGCAAGCTGGTCGACACGGCGACCGTCTACCCGCACGAGCCGCGCCGCGACTGGGAAGGCTCGCTGCACCAGCTGACGCTGCTGTGCCGCAAGCACGACGTGTCGCTGATCGCCATCGGCAACGGCACCGCCAGCCGCGAAACCGACAAGCTGGCTGCCGACCTGATGAAGCGCCTGGCCGCCGAGAAGCCCAACCTGCAACGCATCGTGGTCAGCGAGGCCGGTGCCTCGGTGTACTCAGCCAGCGAATTCGCTTCGCAGGAGATGCCGGATGTGGACGTGAGCCTGCGCGGGGCCGCCAGCATCGCGCGGCGCCTGCAGGATCCGCTGGCCGAACTGGTCAAGATCGATCCCAAGTCCATCGGCGTCGGCCAGTACCAGCACGACGTCAACCAGAGCGAGCTGGCCCGTGCGCTCGATGCGGTGGTCGAGGACTGCGTGAACTCGGTCGGCGTCGACCTCAACACGGCCAGCGTTCCGCTGCTGTCGCGCGTGTCGGGCCTGTCCGCCAGCGTGGCCAAGGCCGTGGTGCGCTGGCGCGAGTCGCACGGCGCGTTTCGCAACCGACAGCAGCTGCTGGAAGTCAGCGGCCTGGGCGCCAAGACCTTCGAGCAGAGCGCGGGGTTCCTGCGCATCCGCGGCGGCGACAACCCGCTGGACATGACGGGCGTCCACCCGGAAACCTATCCGGTGGTCGAGAAAATGCTGACCGCCGCCGCCAAGCCGGTCGCCGAACTGATGGGCCGGGCCGAGATGCTCAAGACCCTCAAGCCCGAGCTGTTCGCCAACGAGAAGTTCGGCGTGATCACGGTGAAGGACATCCTGGGCGAGCTGGAGAAGCCCGGCCGCGACCCACGTCCCGACTTCAAGGTGGCGCGATTCAACGAGGGCGTGGAAGACATCGCCGACCTGCGCGAAGGCATGGTGCTCGAAGGCACGGTGAGCAACGTCGCCGCTTTCGGGGCCTTCGTCGACCTGGGGGTGCACCAGGACGGCCTGGTGCACGTCAGCCAGCTGGCGCACAAGTTCGTCAATGACGCGCGCGAGATCGTCAAGACCGGGGACATCGTCAAGGTCAAGGTGCTCGAGGTAGACGCCGCACGCAAGCGCATCTCGCTGACCATGAAGCTGGGCGAGGCGCCGGGCCGCCGCGATGGCGGACGCGAGAACCGCTACGAGGGCGCAGGCCGCGGCCAGCGCGCGCCGCAGAGTGCCCCGCTCAACACGGCGATGGCCGGGGCCTTCGCCAAGCTGCAGGGCCAGCGCAAATAGGGATATGGGCAGGCCCGCGCTCCGCATCTATGCCGGCCCACGCGCGCTGGCGCATGTGGCGGGGAACGGCCTGCGGCCGGGCGACGTGGGCATCGTGCCCGGCGCGGCTGGGGGTCCCAAGGGCCTGGTGCTGGGGCCGCTGGACCGCTTCGTCTTCGGCGAGTGGCTGGCGCAGTCCAGCCAGCCGGTCGACCTGGTCGGCGCCTCGATCGGTGCCTGGCGCATGGCCACCGCCTGCCTGCACGATCCGGTCGCCGCCTTTGCCCGGCTGGAGCGCGACTACATCACGCAGGACTACGAGCTGGAGCCGGGACGCAAGACGCCGACTGCCGCGCACGTCAGCGAGCGCTTTTCACTGAACCTGGCGTCGTTCTACGGCGGGCGCGTGCAGGAGGTGCTGCGGCACCCGCGCTACCGCCTGCACATCGTGACCTCGCGCGGGCGCCACATGCTGCGGCGCGAGCACCGGCTTGCCACGCCCCTGGGCTACCTTGGCGCCTTCGTTGCCAACAGCATGCACCGGCGCGCGATGAGCGCCTGGCTGGAGCGGGTGGTGTTCTCGACGGCCGAGGCCTTGCCCTTCACCGCCAACGACTACCGCACGCGGCAGGTGGCGCTGACCGAGGCGAACTTCCATCCTGCCCTGCAGGCGAGCTGCTCGATCCCTTTCGTGCTGAACGCCATCCACAACATCCCCGGCGCGCCGGCAGGCGCGTACTGGGACGGCGGCATCACCGACTACCACCTGCACCTGAACTACAACGCGGCAGGCCAGGGGCCGCTGGTGCTGTACCCGCACTTCCAGAAAGCCATCGTGCCCGGCTGGCTGGACAAGTCCCTCAAGTGGCGCCACGGCGCGACGCACTTCCTGGACAACACGCTGGTCCTGGCGCCGGACCCGGACTGGGTCAGGACCCTGCCGAACGGCAAGCTGCCGGACCGCACCGACTTCGCGCACTATGGCACCGACCTGAAATCACGCGTGGCGGTGTGGAGTGCCGCCGTGGCGGCCAGCGCGCAGTTGGCCGATGAATTCCGCGCATGGCTGGAGCAGCCGGACTTGGACCGCGTCGAGGCGCTGTAGACCTCTCGCAAGCGCGCCGCAATGCGCCGATTGAGCTGGGCGTGTAACCAATTGTGGACGGCGGGTCGTCGCGAAGCTATAGTGCCGCCCCAACATGAAGAAACTACTCCTGCTGCTGCTCGTTGTCGGCGCCGCCGTTTATTCCTGGCGCTCGCGCCAAGAAGCCCGGGAACTGGACGCGAAGCATCCCGTCGTCATCTCGAACCCGGTGTACGCCGAGGTCCGTGTCACCATGAACGCGGGCAGCAGGTCCATCGAAGGGGTCGTGCTGGCCAAGACGGTCGACCAGGCGGACTGTGAGCAGTTTTCCCAGCAACTGGTCGGAAAGCTGTCGGGCAATCAGGGAGGGGCTCCAAGCCTGCAACTGCAGTCACGCGAATGCAAGGCGGCATTGACTCCTCGCAATGCCAGGCTGTTCGACAACGAGCCGACCTTCGTCACTTACGTGAGCGCCGCCCGGGGCGAGCGGACTGAAAGGGAAATCCGGTGGATCTATTGGGGGGTCACGGCGGATGAAAGTGATCGCACTTGTGGCATCGTGCCCCACCTGCAGAAAGGGTGGAAGGGCACCGTCAGCTGCATTCGCGCGGCCCGGACCTAGCAGCAGGCAGCGCCTCCATCCAAGGGCTACATCGACGCGTCCAGCATCTCCCGGTAGTCCTCGCGCGAAGCGATGCGCGGATTGGTCTTGTGGCAGTGGTCGGCCAGGGCGTTGTCGATGATCTTGTCGAACCAGTCGCGCTGAACGCCCATCGCGGCCAGGCCCTTGGGCAGGCCCAGGCGCGCGTTCATCTCCTTGATGCCGTCGGGAATCGCCTCGGCCGAGGGCAGGCCCATGGCGCGGGCCATTCGCTCCAGGCGCCGGTCCTTGCGCACCGACTCGGCCTGCGCGTTGAAGCGCACCACGGCCGGCAGGAACATGGCGTTGAGCGTGCCATGGTGCAGGCGCGGGTCGATGCCGCCCAGGCTGTGGCTGAGGGAGTGCACGCAGCCCAGCCCTTTCTGGAACGCCATCGCCCCCTGCATGGATGCGCTCATCAGGTTCAGGCGGGCCTCGCGGTCGCTGCCGTTGCGGGTGGCGCGTTCGATGTGCGACCAGCCGCGCTCCAGGCCGTCCAGGCCGATGCCGTCGGCCGGCGGATTGAAGGCAGCCGACATGAAGGTCTCCATGCAGTGCGCGATCGCGTCCATGCCGGTGGCGGCCGTGAGCATGGGCGGCAGGCCCAGGGTGAGATCCGGGTCGCAGATGGCGGCCTTGGGCACGATGTTCCAGGAGTGGAAGCCCAGCTTGCGGTGGTCGTCCACGATGATGATGGCGCCGCGCGCGACCTCGCTGCCGGTGCCGCTGGTCGTGGGCACCGCGATCAGCGGCGCGGCTTTGTCGGTGATGCGCGGCGAACCGCCTTCGATCGTCGCGTAATGCGTCAGCGGCCCCTCGTGGGTGGCCGCGATCGCCACCCCCTTGGCACAGTCGATGGCCGAGCCGCCGCCCACCGCGATCAGGCCGTCGCACCGGCCAGTGCGATAGGCCTGCACCGCTGCGCGCACGGCCGCTTCGGTCGGGTTCGAGGGGGTCTGGTCGAACACGGCAACGGTCAGGCCGGGCAGGGCGTCCAGCGCCTTCTGCAGCACGCCCGCGGCCTTCACGCCCGGATCGGTCACCACCAGCGGCCGCGTGATGCCGATGCGCTCGCACTCCTGCTTGAGCAGCTGGACGGCGCCGAAATCGAACTGGATCTGCGTGACGTAGTAGATGAAGGCCATGGCGACGGCAGGTTGAGAGGGAGAACCTGACTGTAGCGCGATCCCCTGTGTCGGGTATCGCCGGCGCGACGCAAGGTAGGATGCTTCGCCTGCCGTACCGCGCGATCGCCTTGACCCATCTTCCCCAGTACCCCCAGCTCACGCCCCCCATGCGTTCCGTGCTCGAGCGCATGGCGCGGGCGCCGTATCCGCCCATGTACACGCTCTCGCCGGCCGAGGCGAAGTCCAACTACGAGCTCGGCTCGGGCGTGCTCGAAGTGCCCAAGGCCGAGCTGGCGCGCATCGAGGACTTCAGCATCGAGGCCCGCGACGGCTACCGCATTCCGGCCCGGCTGTACGCGCCCGTGCGGGACCGGCTGCCGGTGCTGCTTTACTTCCACGGCGGCGGCTTCACCATCGGCAGCATCGCCTCGCACGACACCCTGTGCCGCGAACTCAGCCGGCTGTCGAACTGCGCCGTGGTCTCGGTCGACTACCGGCTGGCGCCCGAGCACCGGTTTCCGGTCGCCGTCGAGGACGCCTGGGACGCCACCGCCTGGCTGGCCCGGCACGGCCAGGGCCTGGGCGTCGATGCCGGCCGCCTCGCCCTCGGCGGCGACAGCGCGGGAGGCACGCTGGCCGCGGTCTGCGCCCTGATGGCGCGCGACCAGGGGCTGCCCGTCGCGCTGCAACTGCTGTTCT
Organism: Ramlibacter tataouinensis; assembly: GCF_001580455.1. Taxonomy (NCBI): domain Bacteria; kingdom Pseudomonadati; phylum Pseudomonadota; class Betaproteobacteria; order Burkholderiales; family Comamonadaceae; genus Ramlibacter; species Ramlibacter tataouinensis. Next base: position 4,791,139 of record NZ_CP010951.1, on the reverse strand, counting down.
ACCCGGGCGTGGCCGCCAACCAGGATGCGGCTTCGCACGGGCGCTTCGCGCACGGCCTGGTGCTGGAGCGCGCCCACATCGACTGGTTCTTCGCGCAGTACATCCCGCACGAGCAGCGCGAGGACTGGCGTTTCGCGCCGCTGAACGCCCCGGACGTCGAAGGCGTCGCGCCGGCCTGGTTCGGCCTGGCGGAGTTCGACCCGCTGGTCGACGACGGCATCGCCTACGCGGATAAACTGAGGGCAGCGGGCGTGGCCGTCGACCTGGAGATCTACCGGGGTGTCACGCACGAATTCATCAAGATGGGACGCGCACTGCGCGAGGCGCGCCAGGCCCACGCCGACGCCGCGCGGGCGCTCCAGCAAGCACTGACATGAAGAGACAAGACTTCCGATTCTTCCATCGCCTGCGGGTGCGCTGGGCCGAAGTGGACATGCAGAAAATCGTGTTCAACGCCCACTACCTGATGTACTTCGACACGGCGGTGGCCGACTACTGGCGCGTGCTGGCCATGCCGTACGAGGAGGCGATGCACCTGCTGGGCGGTGACCTCTACGTCAAGAAGGCCACCGTGGAGTTCCACGCTTCGGCCCGCATGGACGATCGGATCGAGGTGGGGCTCAAGTGCAATCGAATCGGCAACTCGTCGATGCAGTTCCTCGGCGCCATCTTCCGCGACAACGAACTGCTGATCACCTGCGAGCTGGTGTATGTGTTCGCCGACCCGGCCACCCAGACATCGAAGCCGGTGCCGACGCTGCTTCGCGAGGTGCTGCTCGGCTATGAGGCCGGCGAACCGGTCCTGCAGGTCCGGACCGGGAACTGGGCGGAGCTGGGTGAGGCGGCGGCGCGCATCCGCACCGAGGTCTTCGTCGAAGAGCAGCGCGTGCCCAAGGAAATGGAATGGGACGAGGTCGACCCGCAGGCGCTGCACGCGGTCGCCTACAACCGCCTGGGCCAGGCGGTGGCCACGGGGCGCCTGCTGCCCTCCCGGGAGGGTGTGGCCTGGATCGGCCGTGTCGCGGTGAACCGCGTGCTGCGTGGCACGGGTGTCGGACGCGAACTCATGCAGTGCCTGCTGCAGGCGGCGCGCAGGCGGGGCGACCGCGAAGCCGCGCTGCACGCCCAGCGCAGCGCCGAAGCCTTCTACCTGGGACTGGGCTTCGAAGCACGCGGCAGCGAATTCGAGGAAGTCGGCATTCCGCACATCGAGATGGCGCGGTCCTTGACGGCGATTTGACGTGGCCCGCAGGAACCCAAGCCCCGCGCCCGCAGCGGAGCCAGCCGCGCCTTGGCCCGGCCCGGCAGCCGGCGGCTGGGGCGCGACGGTCATCCTGGTCCTGATGATCCTGGTCACGCCCGCCGCGGGCGTGACGAACGAGGAGATGCTGCAGGACACGCTGAAGTCCGCGATCGTGTCCTGCTCCGCCCTGTTCGCCGCCCTGATGTTCTTCGCCGAGGAACGGCGCGGCAAGCGCCCGCTGCGCTGGCATGCCGCGCTGTGGCTGCCGCTGCTCCTCATGGCGTATGCGCTGGGCAGCATGACCTGGTCGCATGCCTACCTGGGCGGCGTGGAGGCGATCCGCTGGTTCGTGTTCGCAGTCCTGATGTGGCTGGCCCTGAACTGCTTCAGCCGCGAGCGCCTGCCGCTTCTGGCCTGGGGCATTGCCGCAGGCGCCGCGGTGGCGTGCGCCTGGGCCGCGCTGCAGTTCCTGGCCGACTTCAGCCTGTTCCCGCAGGGGCCGCATCCGGCGTCGACCTTCGTTAACCGCAACTTCTTCGCCGAGTTCGCCATCTGCACACTGCCCTTCGCCGCGCTCCTGCTGGCGCGGTCGCGGCAAAGCGCGATGGTGGCGCTGCTGTCGGCCCTGTGCGGCCTGATCGTCCTCACCCTCTTCATGACCGGCACCCGCGCCGCGCTGATCGCGCTGTGGCTGCAGCTGGGGGTCCTGTTCCCGCTGGTGGCCTGGCGCTGGCGCAGCCAGCTGGCCTGGCCCGAGTGGGGCCGCGGCACCCGCTGGATGGCGGCGGCCATCCTGCTGGCGGTGGTCGGCGGCCTGGGCTCGGTCCCGACGGCCGACGCGCAACTGGCCGCGGAAGCCCGCGGCGTGACGGCCCTGGAGCGGGCGTTCAAGCGCACCGCCTCGATCGGCCCCTCGGACTCGTCCTTTTCCATCCGCATGGTGATGTGGAAGGCGACCGGCCGGATGATCGCCGCGCATCCGCTGGCCGGCGTGGGCGCGGGCGCGTGGGAAAACCAGATCCCGCTGCACCAGGCCGACGGCGCCCAGCTGGAAACCGACTTCTACGTCCACAACGAATTCCTGCAGCTGGTCGCCGAATATGGCGTCGCCGGGTGGCTGTTCCTGCTCGGGCTTGCCGCCTGGCTGCTGCAGGCCGCGGTCCGCACCTGGCAGGCGCGAGCCGCCCCCGACGACGAGGAAGCCCCCTGGCGCGCGACGCTGCTGTGCAGCCTGCTGGCGCTGATGATCGTCAGCAACGTCGGCTTCGCATGGCGCATGGCCGCCACCGGCGCGATCTTCGCCTTGTGCCTGGGCGCACTGGCGGCTTCCGACGCGCGCCTGGCGCCGGCGCCGCGCTGGCGGCTCGCGCGCAACCTGGCATGGCGGCCGGCGTATTCGGTGCTGTCGATCGCGGCCGTGGCCTGCGCGCTGGGGCTGGCCGGCTACATCACCGTCCAGGCCGCGCAGGCCGAGCGCCACATCGTCCGCGCCGCGCGCCTCGCGCTCACGATCGCGGCCTCCGGAGATCCGAACTCGCCGCGCTGGGACCCGGCCAAGGCCCAGATGCTGACGCAGGCGCGCGAGGGCATCGCCATCAACCGCCACTACCGCAAGATCACGCCGGTGGTGGCCGACGAGCTGGCGCGCTGGGGCGACTGGAACAACGCGATCTGGATCTGGGAAAGCGTGCTCTCGTCGCGGCCGTACGTGGTCGCCATCCTGACCAATGTGGCGCGTGGCTACCTGGCCACCGGCCAGCCGGCGCGGGCGGAGGAATACGTCGCGCGCGCCAAGCAGGTCCAGCCCGATGCGCGCTCGGTGCGCTCGGCCGAGGTGCTGCTGCTGGCGCGCACCGGACGCGACGCCGAGGCGCTGCAGCTTGGCCGCAAGGCCATCGAGGACCGCATCTACGACTTTGACCTGAGCAACGCGGTCTTCGTGGTCGCCTGGCGCACACGCGACTTCGCCCTGGCCGAGCAGGCCATGCAGCTGCGCATGAACGGCTGGCCCGAGAGCCGGGTGCAGGGCTACATGCAGCTGGGCACCATGTATTGGCGCGAGGCCCAGGACCCGGACAAGGCACTGGCCGCCTACGGCCGCGCGCTGGCCCTGGCCGGCGAAGCCGAGCGCAAGCGCCTCTGGCCCGAGGTGCCGCCGGCACTGCGCGGCCGGATCGATCCTGCGCTGGTGCCGCTCGGTCCCTAGATGTCGGCGAGCAGGGGATAGGGCGGCGGTGAGATGCGCAAGGCCGGTCCTTGCGCGGCACCGGCGCTCACGCGGCCCGACTCGGCGGCGATGGTCTGCAGGGAGACGATGGCGTCCCAGCCGCCGGTGGGCGCGGCCGCGGCCTGCGCGACCAGGCCGCAGGGCTGGCTGGGATCGGAGTCGTGGAACAACTCCTGGCCGGCCACCAGTTTTTCTTCCGCGTGCGCGAGGTAGGCCCGGCGCTTGAGCGTGCCGCGAAACTGGCTGCGCGCCACCACTTCCTGTCCCGGATAGCAGCCCTTCTTGAAGTTGACCCCGCCGATGGATTCGTAGTTCAGCATCTGGGGCACGAAGGCTTCGACGATGGGGGCGGTGACGGTGGCGACGCCGCTGCGGACCTCGCTCCAGGCCCACAGGGCCGGATCGAGGACGCCGGTGGATGGCGCCGCCTCGCCGGCCGGCGTCAACCACAGCGCACGGGGCTGACCGTCCGCGGGATAGAGGGCGACGAGGGCGGCGCTGCCTTGCTGGACCAGCTCCCAGGGCGAATGCGCGACCAGGGTGCGCGCCGCTTCGCCGGCCAGGCCGCGAAGCTCGAACTCGGCGGAGGCATCGCGCAGCTTGGCCTTGGCGCGCAGCACGAACATCGACAGGCGCTTGAGCGTCGCCGGCAGGATGTCGCGGCTCATCACCAACAGGATTTCCGTCGGGCTGCGCTTGAAGCCGATGAAGCTCGCCTGCATGCGCCCCTTGGCCGTGCAGTACGCAGCCAGCCGCGCCTGGCCTGGCCCGAGCAGCGCGAAGTCGTTGGTCAACTGGCCCTGGAGGAAGCTGGCCGCGTCCTCGCCCGCGACCGCGACCACACCCAGGTGCGGCAGGGGTGTTACACCGTTGAGGACAGATGTCATCGCTGAATTATGACTACCGCTACGAATTTCCACTAAAAAATGCCACGGCACATTTACGGCACACCCCGCTATGAAAACCGTAGCAAGACCGTCATTCTCTAGAGGAGAAACTAAAGATCGCCGGGCGTTGCATCGCTGAATTATGATGGTCCGGTCATTTCACCTGGAGTCGTAGGGCCAGGGCCCTTGGCCCGTCCACACTGTCGATGCGTCGCTTCTTTCTGACGGTTTTCTTCCTGATGGTCCTGATGGGTGCCGCTGCGGCGGGTTGGGGCCTGTGGTGGGTGAACCAGCCCCTGCGCATGGCCGCGCCGCCTGTGGACCTATCGATCGAACCCGGCACGCTGCCGCGCAATGTCGCACAGGCGGTGAAGGATGCCGGCGTCGACGTTCAGCCCGACCTGCTCTACCTCTGGTTCCGTGTTTCGGGCCAGGGACGGTTGATCAAGGCCGGCAGCTACGAGCTGGAAGCGGGCATCACCCCCACGACCCTGCTGGCCAAGCTGGCGCGCGGCGAGGAGACCCTGCGCGCGGTGACCATGGTCGAGGGCTGGAACTTCCGGCAGGTGCGCGCGGCGCTGGACAAGGCGGAGGCGCTCAAGCCCGAAACGCGCGGACTGAGCGACGAGGCCGTGATGGGCCTGCTCGGGCGTGCCGGCCAGCATCCGGAAGGACGATTCTTTCCGGAGACCTACAACTATGCCAAGGGCTCCAGCGACGTGGCGGTGCTGCGGCGGGCCATGCGCGCGATGGACAAGCGGCTGGCCGAGGCCTGGGCCCAGCGCTCGCCGCAAACCGCGGCCAAGACGCCGGATGAAGCGCTGATCCTGGCCAGCATCATCGAGAAAGAGACCGGCCGGGCGGCCGACCGGCCGCTGGTGGCCGCGGTGTTCAATAACCGGCTGCGGGTGGGCATGCCGCTGCAGACCGACCCGACGGTCATCTACGGCATCGGCCCGTCCTTCGACGGCAACCTGCGCAAGAAAGACCTGCAGACCGACACGCCCTGGAACACCTACACGCGCGCCGGCTTGCCACCGACGCCCATCGCCATGCCGGGGCGGGCCTCGTTGCTGGCCGCGGTGCAGCCGGCGCCGGGCGGCGCGCTGTACTTCGTGGCGCGCGGCGACGGCAGCAGCCAGTTCAGCTCGAGCCTCGACGAGCATAATCGCGCCGTCAACAAATACCAACGCAAGCAATGAGCCGCACGGCCGCTCCGAAGGCTCATAGCACCGCAGCCCGCAGGGCGGAGGTTTCCGAATGACCCGCGGCCTGTTCATCAGTTTCGAAGGCATCGACGGCGCGGGCAAGTCCAGCCATGTGCAGGCGCTGGCCGAGGCCTTCCGGGCGCAGGGCAGGGCGGTCACGCTGACGCGCGAGCCGGGCGGCACGCCGCTGGCCGAAAAGCTGCGCGCGCTGGCGCTGAACGAACCCATGGACGCGCTGACCGAAGCACTGGTGATGTTCGCGGCCCGGCGCGATCACCTGCTGCAGGTGATCGAGCCGGCACTGGCGCGCGGCGACGTGGTCCTGTGCGACCGTTTCACCGACGCGACCTTCGCCTACCAGGGCGGCGGACGGGGCTTCGACTGGTCGGTGCTGTCCCAGCTCGAGCGCTGGGTGCAGGCGACACACCACGCGGCGCTGCGCGAGCCCGACCTGACGCTGCTGTTCGAACTGGACCCGGCCATCGCGGCCCAGCGCCTGGCCGGCGCGCGCGTGCCGGACAAGTTCGAGTCGCAGCCGGTCGAATTCTTCACCCGCGTGGCCGCTGGCTACGGCCGGCGCGCCGCGGCCGATCCCGCCCGCTTCGGCCGCATCGACGGCGACCAGCCCCGCGATGCCGTCTGGCAGGACGTGCTGCGCTGCGTGCGCGAGCGCGGGTGGCTGTCGTGAGCGGTGTGGCCCCGTGGATCGCGGCCCAGGCGCAGCGCCTGCTGGCGCAGCGCGGCCATGCCTTGCTGCTGCAAGGACCTTCCGGACTGGGGCAATACACCCTGGCGCTGGCGCTGGCGCGCGCCTGGCTGTGCGAGCAGCCCAGCCCCGCGGGCGCCTGCGGGGCCTGCGAAAGCTGCCATGCGATCGAGGTCCGCACGCACGCCGACCTGGCGGTGCTGATGCCGGAGACGGCCATGATGGCGCTGGGCTGGCCCCTGAGTGAAAAGGCCCAAGCCGAGATCGACGACAAGAAGCGCAAGCCCAGCCGCGAGATCCGGATCGAAGCCATGCGCGATGCGATCGAGTTCGCGCAGCGCACCAGCGGGCGGGGACGCGGCAAGGTGGTGCTGGTGTATCCGGCCGAGCGCATGAACGCGTTCACCGCCAATGCGCTGCTGAAGACGCTGGAAGAGCCCCCGGGCGACGCCCGCTTCGTGCTGGCCAGCGAAGCGGCGCACCAACTGCTGCCCACGATCCGCAGCCGATGCATGGCGCACACCATGGCCTGGCCCGGCGAACCGGACGCTGTGCGCTGGCTGCAGGAGCAGGGCGTGGCCGCGACCGACGTGGCGCCTCTGCTGCGCGCGGCCGGCGGCCGGCCCGAGGACGCGCTGGCGTATTCTCGCGCCGGCATCGATGCCCGGCGCTGGGCTGCGCTGCCGCAGGCCATGGCGCGCGGCGACGTCGGCGCGATCGCCGGCTGGACGCCGGCCCAGGCCGTGGACGGACTGTTGAAGTTATGCCACGACCTGATGGCCGCCGGCTGCGGCGCGGCGCCCCGGTTCTTCGAAGCCAAGGACCTGCCGCCGGCGCCTTCCCAAGCAGCGCTGGGTGGCTGGTCGCGCGAACTGGCTGCGACCTTTCGCACGGTCGAACACCCGTTCAACGCAGGCCTGCTGTTCGAGGCGCTTGTGAGCCGGGCCCGCTCGGCCCTACACTCGGGCCTGAACCGATGAGTACTCCACCAGCTGCATCCACCGCGCCGCGGCCCAGCGTCATCCAGCTGGCCATCAAGGAAAAAGCCGCGCTCTACGCCGCCTACATTCCGCTCTTTGCCGACGGCGGCATGTTCATTCCGACCACGCGCGACTACAAGCTCGGGGACGACGTGTACGTGCTGCTGTCCTTGCCCGAGGACCTGCAGCGCTACCCGGTGGCCGGCAAGGTGGCCTGGGTCACGCCGGCCCGGGCGGCGGCCAACCGCACCCAGGGCGTGGGCATCCGGTTTCCTGCCGACGACAAGTCGAAGGCGCTCAAGACGAAGATCGAACAGATCCTCGGGGCGCACCTGGGCTCCGAGCGGCCCACCCAGACCATCTAGTGTCCTGTCCCGCAAATAACTGACATTTCGCTGCGCCGTATGGGGGCGCAGGCAAGGCGCGGGTGCGGGTCAAGCCTGGGCGGCTTGACCCGTGGCCGCAACGCGGCATGCGCCCCCATACGGCGCAGCCCGAAGGGTTCGGCGCCTGCGGGGCCCTCGGCGGGCGCCCAGAGGGGGTCAAGACACCCAGTCTTGACCCCCTCTGGCCACCCACCGATCATCCCCGCAGGCATCCGAACGAAATGCCAGTTATTTGCGGGACAGGACACTAGGGCCTGTTCACGGGCTTTGGGCGCGCCGCGCCCACGGCTGGGGCAATCGGCCGTCCCCGCGCCCTTAGCATTGGCGCATGTTCGTCGATTCCCATTGCCATCTTTCCTTTCCCGAGCTCGCGACCGAGCTGCCCCAGATCCGCGAGGCCATGGCGCGTGCGCAGGTCGACCGGGCGCTTTGCATCTGCACCACCCTGGAAGAATTCGAAACGGTCCACGGGCTGGCCCTGGCCTATGACAACTTCTGGGCCAGCGTCGGCGTGCATCCGGACAACGAGGGCGTGACCGAGCCCGGGCTGCAGGACCTGGTCGATCGCTCGGGCCTGCCGCGTGTGGTCGCCATCGGCGAGACCGGGCTCGATTACTACCAGATGGACGAGCGCAAGGGCGGGCGCAGCATCGCCGACCTGGAATGGCAGCGCCAGCGCTTTCGCACCCACATCCGCGCGGCCCGGCAGGTGGGCAAGCCCCTGATCATCCACACCCGGGCCGCCTCGGCCGACACCATCGCCATCCTGAAGGAGGAGGGCGAGGACGGCTCGGCCGGTTGTGCCGGCGGGGTGTTCCACTGCTTCACCGAGACCGCCGAGGTCGCGCGGGCGGCGCTGGACCTGGGCTTCTACATCTCCTTCTCCGGCATCATCACCTTCAAGAATGCGCAGGACCTGCGGGATGTCGCGGCCTTCGTTCCCGCGGACCGGCTGTTGATCGAGACCGACAGTCCCTACCTCGCGCCGGTGCCGTTTCGCGGCAAGACCAACAACCCGTCCTACGTCCCCTACGTGGCCCGGCAGATCGCCGAGGTCCGGAAGATGCCCCTGGAGGATGTCGCCAAGGCCACCAGCGACAATTTCGAGCGCCTGTTCAAGGGAGTTGTGGTGTGAGAAGTTACCTGAAGAAGCTCGTCTATCTCATTGTCATTGTTTGCATTTCGTCGGCGAATGCGGGCTCCTATGACGACTTCTTCATTGCCTTGAAGCAGGATGACCCGGGCACGATCACTCGCCTGCTCCAGCGCGGATTCGACCCGAACACGCCCAGCCCCGAGGGCCTGGATGGCCTGTACCTGGCGCTGCGCGACGGCTCGCTGAAGGCCGCCCGGGTTCTGATCGACTGGCCCAAGACCGACATCGAGAAGCGCACGCCGCAGGACGAAAGCCCGCTGATGATGGCCTGCCTGCGGGGGCAGCTGGAGGTCGCGCGCCGGCTGATCGAGCGCGGGGCCGACGTCAACAAGCCGGGCTGGGCCCCGTTGCACTACGCGGCAACCAACGGCCACCTGGCGATCATCGAACTGCTGTTGGACCGCCATGCCTACATCGACGCCGAGTCTCCCAACGGGACCACGCCGCTGATGATGGCCGCCCACTACGGCTCGCCGCAGGCGGTCAAGCTGCTGCTGGAGTCCGGGGCGGACGCGACGATGAAGAACCAACAAGGGCTCTCGGCACTGGATTTCGCGCACCGCGGCAACCGCCGGGACTCGGCCGAATTGATCTCCGCGGCCCTCAAGGCGGCCCAGCCGGCAGGCAGCCGGTGAGAATAATTTTGCGGAATCAGCGCGGCTGAAGCCGCTTCTTACGAAACCAAGCTCGGGAGTACCCCATGCCCCCCGCCCAAGAGGGGGGAATAGAGGCCCTCTGTCTTAAAAAATCGCCTCCGGTGCTGCCAGGGGCGCGCGTGGTGCGCGACGGCAGTTGACACCCCCCAGAGGAGATCCCGTGAGCCAATACCAATTCCCCGCCCGGGGACGCGCCCCGCTGAGCGGCGGCAAACTCAACGCCGTTGCAGCCGCCGCCATGCTCGTGGTGGCCTGCGGCACAGCCCAGGCCTTCGAATTCGACACCGGGAACCCGGACCTGTCGGTTCGCTGGGACAACACCGTCCGCGCCAACTTCGCCACCCGCGTGGAAGAGCGCGATCAGAAGATCGGCAACTCGGCACTGTCCGACGAAGGCACCTACAGCTTCGACAAGGGCGACTCCGTGGCGCAGCGCCTGGACCTGCTGTCGGAGCTGGACGTCATCTACAAGAAGCGCTATGGCTTCCGCGTGAGCGGCGCCGGCTGGTACGACGCGGCCTATGACGGCAAGAGCAAGAGCAATCCGAATCCGCCGCTGGTCAACATCCCCAGCTACATCGGCAACAACTACAGCGCCTACACCAAGCGTTTCTACCGCGGTGGCTCGGGAGAACTGCTCGATGCCTTCGTGTTCGGCGGCTTCGACGTGGGTGACGTGGGCGTGCAGGCCAAGGCCGGCCGCCACACGCTCTATTGGGGCGAATCGCTGTTCCTCGGCGGCCACCTGCACTCCATTTCCTACTCGCAGAACCCGCTCGACCTGCAGAAGGGCTTCGCCACCCCCGGTACCGAGGCCAAGGAACTGTTCCGTCCGCTGAACCAGCTGTCCGCCCAGGCGCAGCTGACCGACACGCTGTCCGTCGCCGGCCAATACATGCTGGAGTGGGAAGCCGCGCGCTACCCCGAAGGCGGCACCTACCTCGGGCCGGTGGACTTCGTCTTCAACGGACCGGACCGCCAGTTCCTGTCGCCGGCGGCGGGCTTCGCGACCCGCGGCGCCCCGTCCGAGCCCAAGCAGCGCGGCGAGTGGGGCCTGTCGGCGCGCTGGAGTCCCGCGTGGCTGGACGGCACGATGGGCTTCTACTACCGCAACTTCGCCGACAAGCTGCCGCAGACGCTCATCACCCAGGGCGGCGCAGGCACCACGCGCTACAACCTCATCTACACCGACAACATCGACCTGTACGGCATCAGCCTGGCAAAGAACATCGCCGGCATCAGCGTTGGTGCGGAACTCTCGGCGCGCCACAACACGCCGCTGCAGAGCCAGGTGCTGGGCGTCGCCGTTGGCCTGCCGGCCCAGGGCGAGACCAAGGGCGCGCGCGGCGACACGCTGCACGCCCTGGTGAACGCCGCCGGCGTGATCAACAAGACCCCGATCTTCGACCAGGCCACCTGGATCGCCGAACTCCAGTGGTCGCAGTGGACCAAGGTGCGCAGCGGCAACAACCTGTTCAATGCCCTCGGCTTCTCGGCCAATTGCAGCGGCGCCAATGCCGACAAATGGAACGGCTGCTCCACCAAGGACTACGTGGGCACGAGCCTGGGCTTCACCCCGACCTGGTATCAGGTATTCCCGGGTGTGGACCTGTCGGCGCCCGTCACCTACGCTATCGGACTGTCGGGCAACGCCGCGACCGTGTTCGGCGGCAACGAGGGCCTCGGCAACTACAGCGTCGGCCTGGGCGCCGACGTGCAACAGAAGTACCGCTTCGACCTGAAGTACATCGACTTCGTCGGCCGCTACAAGGACAACGGAACCGCGGTCACCGCCACCAACGGCCTGACCACCTTCCTGAAAGACCGGGGCTTCGTGAGCCTCACCTTCAAGACCACCTTCTAAAGGAAACTCCATGAAGTCAACCCACCGCTTCGCCCTGTCGGTGCTTGTCGCCGCCAGCGCGATCGCAGCCCAGGCTGCCATCACCGCCGACGAGGCCAAGACCCTGGGCACCACGCTGACCCCGGTCGGCGCGGAGAAGGCCGGCAACGCCGCCGGCACCATTCCCGCCTGGAACGGCGGCCTGACCACGCCGCCCGCCGGCTTCAAGCCCGGCGACGGCATCCGTCCCAATCCGTTCGCGTCCGAGAAGCCGCGCGTTCAGATCGACGGCAAGAACATGGGCCAGTACGCCGCCAACCTGACCGAAGGCACCAAGGCGATGCTGCAGAAGTACCCCACGTACCGCGTGGATGTGTACCCGACCCATCGCACCGTGGCGTTCCCGAAGTTCGTGACCGACAACACGGCCAAGAACGCGGTCAAGGCCAAGACCCTGAACGACGGCAAGTCCATGGAAGGCGCGCATGCCGGCTTCCCGTTCCCGATCCCGAAGACCGGCAACGAAGCGATGTGGAACCACCTGGTGCGCTTCAACGGCCAGGCCTACGAGTCCAAGTACCGCAACCTGAACGTGGACGCCAGCGGCCGTCCGGCCCTGGCCACCGAAGGCGTGAGCGTGCAGGAGTACCCGTTCTGGGACAACAGCAAGCAGAGCGCAGAGACCTTCTGGCGCATCAAGCTGACCTACACCGGCCCGGCCCGCCGCGCGGGTGAGGCGCTGATGCTGATCGACCCGCTGGACATCGGCACCAAGGACCGCCGCGCCTGGAGCTACCTGCCCGGCCAGCGCCGCACGAAGGTGGCGCCGGACCTGGCGCACGACACGCCCAACCCCGGCACCGCCGGCGCGACGACGTTCGACGACACCTTTATCTTCAACGGTTCCATGGACCGTTTCGACTTCAAGCTCGTGGGCAAGAAGGAGATGCTGGTGCCGTACAACGCGTATGCCGCGGTGTACCAGTCCAAGCAGGATGAGCTGCTCAAGCCCAACCACCTGAACCCGGACTTCGTGCGCTGGGAACTGCACCGCGTGTGGGTGGTCGAGGCCACGCTGAAGGAAGGCAAGCGCCACGTCTACAGCAAGCGCACCTTCTACCTGGACGAGGATTCCTGGATGGCGCTCGCCAGCGACGAATACGATGCCCGCGGCCAGCTCTGGCGCACCGGCTTCGCCTACATGGCGCCCAGCTACGACCTGCCGGCTCCTTACACCGACATGTTCAGCCACTACGACCTGGTGTCGCGCGCTTACCAGCTGACCGGCTTCATCGCCGAAACCGGCGGCCTGAAGCACACCAAGCCGCTGGCTGACCGCGAGTGGACGGCCGACTCCCTGGCCGGCTCGGGCGTCCGCTGAAGACTGCAGCCATGAAGCGTCGCCTGATGCTCACCGCGTGCCTCGCCGGGGCGGCCATGGCTGCTGCCATGGCGGCCACCGGCGCCACGCAAGGCTGGGTGGACGTGCTGGACCAACCCGCGGTGAAGAGCCCACTGGCCGCGCGCGGGTTGATCAACGGCATGGCGCTCGCTGGGAAGCGCGTCATCGCCGCTGGCCAGCGTGGCCACATCCTGTACTCCGACGATGCGGGCGAGACCTGGAAGCAGGCCGATGTCCCGGTCAGTTCGGACCTGGTGTCCGTGCACTTCCCCACGCCGCAAAAGGGCTGGGCCGCCGGACACGATGGCGTCATCCTGCACAGCAGCGATGGCGGCCAGCACTGGACGAAGCAGCGTGACGGACGCCCGGACGCGGCCGATGTCCCGGTGCTCGACGTCTGGTTCGAAGACGAGCGCAACGGCTATGCCGTCGGCGCCTTCGGCCTCCTTCTGCGCACCGCCGACGGCGGCGCCAAGTGGGAGTCCGTGCAGAATGCCAGCGACAACCCCAAGAGCATGCACCTCTATTCGGTGCGTGGGGTCGGGGGCGACATCTACGCCGTGGGCGAGCAGGGCCTGGTGCTCAAGCTCGATCGCGCAAGCAGCCGGTTCAACGCGCTGACGCTGCCCTACAACGGCACGCTGTTCGGCATCACCGGCACCACCGGCGCCCTGGTCGTCCATGGCCTGCGTGGCAACGTGCTGCGCAGCACCGACGGCGGGACGAACTGGCAAGCCGTGGCCACCCAAATCCCCGTGGGACTGACGGCAGCCACCGTCGATGTCGGCGGCCGCATTGTGCTGGCCAGCCAGGCCGGCCACCTGCTGGCCAGCAGCGACAACGGCGCGAACTTCGCACCCGTGAAGCTGGAGCGGCCGTTCCCTGCCGCAGCCGTGCTGAGCGTTGCTCCCGGGCGCCTGCTGGTGGCGGGTCCGCGCGGCATCCAGGCCCAGCCGCTGCCCTGAGGCCGGCTCCCGCCTTTCATTGACAGAGCGTTGCGGGCCCGGCCCGCAACCCCAGACAACTCTCCACGCTGCCCGTCGCAGCGTGCACAAGCCCCTGGCACAAGGAGACCTCCATGCATGCCCCTGGCATTACCGCGGGTGACGCCGCCCCCAGCCTGGCCGATTTCGACCCCCGTTCGGGCTCGCGCCTGGAACGGCTGGTGTTCAACAACCGTGCCATGGTCCTGGCGCTGTGCCTGCTGCTCACGATCGTGCTGGGCTGGCTGGCGGCAGCCCGCCTGACGCTGAACGCGAGCTTCGACAAGATGATCCCGCGCAGCCATCCGTACATCCAGAGCTACCTGGAAAACCGGCTGGAGCTTCGGGGCCTGGGCAACTCGCTGCGGGTGGTGGTGGAAAGCCCCAAGGGCGACATCTTCGATCCCAAGTACATCGAGGAACTGAAGAAGATCCACGACGAGCTGTTCCTCACGCCTGGCGTCGACCGGGCCTGGGTGAAGTCGCTGTGGGCGCCCGGCGTGCGCTGGACCGAGGTGACGGAAGAGGGCTTCCGTGGCGGGCCGGTGATGCCGGACAACTACGACGGCTCGCAGCGCGCCAACGAGCAGCTGCGCGGCAACATCGCGCGCTCCGGGCTGGTGGGCAGCCTGGTGGGCAACGATTTCAAGTCCAGCATGATCGTGCTGCCGCTGCTCGACCAGGATCCGTCGGGTGGCCAGCGCATCGACTACCGCGCACTGTCGAAGTCGCTGGAGGACATCCGCGCGCGCTACGACGCGCAAGGCGACAAGGCGCCGGTGAAGCTGCACATCACCGGCTTCGCCAAGCTGGTGGGTGACCTGATCGACGGCCTGATGCAGGTCGCGCTGTACTTCGGCCTGGCGGCCTTGATCGCCGCGGCCATCATCTACGGCTACACGCGCTGCGTGCGCAGCACGGCGCTGGTGATCGCCTGCTCGCTGGCGGCGGTGGCCTGGCAGCTCGGGCTGGTAGCGGGCCTCGGCTTCGAACTGGACCCGTACTCCATCCTGGTGCCCTTCCTGGTGTTCGCCATCGGCGTGAGCCACGGCGCCCAGAAGATGAACGGCATCATGCAGGACATCGGCCGCGGCGCGCACAAGCTGGTGGCCGCGCGCTACACCTTCCGCCGCCTGTTCCTCGCCGGCCTCACCGCGCTGCTGGCCGATGCCGTGGGCTTCGGCGTGCTGATGGTGATCGACATCCCGGTGATCAAGGAACTCGCACTCTCCGCCAGCCTGGGCGTGGCGGTGCTGATCTTCACCAACCTCATCCTGCTGCCGGTGCTGCTGTCGTACGTGGGCGTGAGCGCTGAGGCCGCCTCGCGCAGCCTGCAGGCGGACACCAAGCAATCCGACAAGGGCGCCTTCGGCATGCTGGCGCGCTTCGTCGAGACACGCTGGGCCGCGACCGCGCTCGTGGTTGCCGGCCTGCTGACGGTGGGCGGCTATGCCGTGAGCACGCGGCTGGCCATTGGCGACCTGGACCCCGGGGCGCCGGAGCTGCGCGCCGACTCGCGCTACAACCGCGACAACGCCTACGTCACGAAGAACTACAGCCTGTCGAGCGACACCTTCGCCGTCATCGTGAAGACGCCCAAGGAAGGCTGCCTGAAGTACCAGACGCTGGTCGAGTCCGACCGCCTGGCATGGACCCTGCAGCAAGTGCCGGGTGTGCAGACCACGGTGGCCCTGACCAACGCGGTGCGCCAGATCACCGCCGGCACCAGCGAAGGCAGCCCCAAGTGGCTGACCATCGCGCGCAACCAGGACGTGCTGAATTACGGCGCCCAGCAGGCCAGCGTGAACAACCCCGACCTGTTCAACACCGACTGCTCGGTGATGCCGGTGATCGCCTACCTGTCCGACCATCGCGCCGAAACGCTGGACCGCGTGACCGCGACCGCCGCGCAGTTCGCGCAGGCTCACAACGCCGAAGACCGCCAGTTCCTGCTGGCTGCCGGCAGCGCCGGCATCGAGGCCGCCACCAACATCGTGGTGCGCAAGGCCTGGGTGCAGATGTTGCTGCTGGTGTACGCCGCCGTGATCGTGCTGTGCTTCATCACCTTCCGCAGCTGGCGCGCCGTCGTGGTCGCCGTGGTGCCGCTGGTGATCACCTCGGTGCTGTGCGAGGCGCTGATGGTGGCGCTGGGCATCGGCGTCAAGGTGGCGACGCTGCCGGTGATCGCGCTGGGCGTTGGCATCGGCGTGGACTATGCGCTGTACCTGCTGTCGGTGCAGTTGGCGCAGCAGCGCCAGGGCGTGCCACTGGCCACCGCCTACCGCCGCGCCCTGCAGTTCACCGGCAAGGTGGTGGTGCTGGTGGGCGTGACGCTGGCCGTCGGCGTGGGCACCTGGGCCTTCTCGCCCATCAAGTTCCAGGCCGACATGGGCATTCTCCTGGCGTTCATGTTCGTGTGGAACATGATTGGCGCCGTGGTGCTGATTCCCGCGCTGTCGCGCTGGCTGTTGCCGACCCGCGCTTGATGCATCGATGAGTCAGAAACTGAAGATCGACGTCTACGTCGAGCTGATCTGTCCGTGGTGCCTGATCGGCAAGCGCAACCTGTCCCTCGCGGTCGAGCAGCTTGCCGTCACCCTGCCCGAGCTTCACGTCGAGCTGGACTGGCACCTGGTGCAGCTGGTGCCCCAGGTGCCGCGTGAAGGCTGGCCCTTCGCCGAGTTCTACCTGCGCCGCCTGGGCAGCCCAGAGGCGGTCCGCCAGCGGCAGGCGCAGGTGAAGGCGGCGGCGGCGCAGGCCGGGGTCGACATCGACCTGGCCCGCATCCAGCGCTTCCCGAACACGACCCTGGCCCATCGGCTGCTGGCCCTGTGCGCGAAGCAGCGAGCCTTCGCGATGGATGCCCTGCTGGACCGCCTGTTCGCAGCCAACTTCCAGCGCGGCGAAGACATCGGAGACCTGGCCCTCCTGCTGGACATCGCGCAGGAGCTGGACCTGGATCGCGAAGCCGCGCGCGAGTGGCTGGCCACCGGGCCGGCGGAGTTGCCGGCCGAGCCGCCCCTGGTTTCCGCGGTTCCGCTGTTCGTGTTCAACGAACAGCTGGCCCTGTCGGGCGCGCAATCGCCCGAGGCGCTGCTGTCCGCAATCGGGAAGCAGCTTCGCGCATTGGCCTGATCGCCGTCCGGGTCCCTCATCCCGCCGCCACGCGGCGCAGCTGCTCGTTCAGCGCGCCGAAGCGGCGGCGGTAGTGTGCCGGGGTCAAGGCGACCTTGCGCCGGAACAGCCGGCTGAAGAAGCTCGCATCCTGGTAGCCCACCTCCACCGCCACCGCTTCCACCGGCAGCTCGGTGGATTCGAGCAGCTGCTTGGCTTCCTCCAGCCGGAGCATGTGGATGTATTCGAGCGGTGCCATGCCGGTGGCCTCGGTGAAGCGGCGCTTGAAGGTGCGCTCGGGCAGGCCCGACAGCGAGACCAGCTGCGACACCGGGTTCTCGAGTCCATAGTGATCGGCCGCCCACACCTGGCAGCGGGCGACCACCGGGTCCTCGGCGCGGCTGCCGCGGGTGAGCGACGAGTAGGCCAGGGCGCTCACGTCCTGCGTGGCGAGCAGGTTCACCCGCGCCACCTGCATCGCCTCCTCCGGCGACGCGAAGCGTGCAATCAAGGCCAGGGCCAGCAGGTGCCAGGCAGCGCCGCTGCCCGCCATCATGATGCGCTGCTGCGGCCCCGTCACCACCAGCATCCGTTCGGCGTTCCAGCGCGTGCGCGGGTAGTCGCGCGCCAGCAGGTCGCAGTAGGCCCAGTGCGAGGTCGCGTCGTGCCCGTCGAGCAGGCCGGTGCCGGCCAGCAGCAGGGCCCCGGAGCATGAGGAGCAAAGCGTGGCCCCCGCGTCCCAGGCCTGGCGCAGGTAGCGCAGTTCGGCGTCGAACATGCCGTCGGCCGCGGCGCCCGGCGGCAGCATCAGGTCGGTCACGCAAACGATGTCGGGCCGTGGGCATTCCGCGAAGCTGTCATCGGGCGTGATCCGGACCCCGTTGCCGGCTTCGAACGGCAAGCCATCGCGGCTGACCACGCGTGGGCGGAACGGCGAGTCGACAGCCTCGCCGCCGTGCAGCATCTGCCAGTCGCGCCGCGTGCCGGCCAGGATGTCGAAGAAGCCGTAGAGGGTCGCGGCCGATACCGCCGGCGTCCCCAGCAGCGCGACCGTGATGACATCACTGGATGAGGCTGGCACGTTTGTCCGCTTCCTTGCAGGAATGACTCTAGCCCCACGGGAAGCGCAAGACCAGACTTGCGCACACACTTACCCCGCACAGGAGAGTCACCATGGGCAAGCTCATCCACGAAGGTGCCGAGGAGCGCACCGCCGGCGCCGCGCAGGACGCGCGTGGCCTCGCCATCGGCACCCGGTCGGCTGAGGCGGCCGCCCGCGTCGAGACCGCGCTCGATGCCATGCTGTCGTACTTCGGCGACCCCCTGGCGCTGCTCGACGAGGCGATCGCGGCCGACCCGGGCTGGACCCATCCGCGCACGCTCAAGGCCGGCCTGCTCCTGACCATGGGCGAGCACGGCCCCTCGCTGCAGGCGCGGGATCTCCTCGACGAGGTGGAAGGCATGGGCGCGGGCAGCATCGCGCGCGAGCGCGCCCATTTCAAGGCGGCGCGTTGCGCGGCGGAGGGCGACTGGGACCGGGCTTGCGCGCTGTGGGATGCGATCCTGGTCGAGTGGCCGCGCGACGTGGCGGCGCTGCTGTTCGCGCACCTGTTCGATTTCTATCGCGGCGACGCGCTCAACCTCAAGCGGCGTCCGCAGCGCGTGCTGCCGCACTGGTCGCGCGCGATGCCGCTGTACGGCTACGTGCTCGGGATGCATGCCTTCGGCCTCGAGGAATCCGGCCACTACGCCGAAGCCGAGGACACCGGGCGGGCCGCGCTCGGGGTGAACCCGCGCGACCCCTGGGCGGTCCATGCCGTCACCCATGTCTTCGAGATGGAAGGACGGCATCGCGACGGGGCGCACTGGCTTGAATCACGCCGGGCGGACTGGGCGGTGGACAACGGCTTTTCGTATCACAACTGGTTCCATGCCGCGCTGTTCGCGATGGAGTCCATGGACACCGCCGCCGCGCTGGCCATCTTCGACGCGCAGCACGCGCCGGCCACCGACATGGCGTTGCAACGGGTCGACGGCACCGCGGTGTTGTGGCGGCTGAAGTTGCTGGGTGTCGACGTGGCGCAGCGCTTTGACGCGCTGCGCCGCGGCTGGCAGACGCAGGCGCCCGACGCGGGTTTCTACGCCTTCAATGACCTGCACGCCCTCATGGCCCACATTGGGGCGGCGGATCCTGCGGACATGGAGGAAGCAGCCGACGCGCTGGCCGCCGCCATGGACCGGCCCGGCAGCGGCGGGTCCACCAACCTGCGCATGTCGTCCGAGGTGGGACTGCCGCTGGCACGCGCCTTCATGGACTACGCCCGCGGCAACTGGGCGGCCGCAGCGGACGGCCTGTTCGCGGTGCGCGACCGTGCCCATGGTTTCGGCGGCAGCCACGCGCAACGCGACATCCTCACGCTGACGCTGATGGATGCCGCCATTCGCGCGGGGCAGGGCGCACTGGCCACGCACGTCCTGCATGAGCGCTTCCCCGCGAAGGCGCGGACGCCGCTCACCGAATACTGGCAGGAGCGGATCGGCGCGGCGCACTGAAAGCACCGGTGTGCTGGCGCCTTCGCGATCGGGCAGTCTTGCACAGCCTGTTGTATGTGTCCGTTCGCCGGTGATTGAGTCCGAATGGCGGGAGTCCTGGCGGCGTCGATTGGGCGCTGTAACCAGATGCACATGTCAGTTTGGTGACAGGTTTTGCCGCAACGGCTTAGCTGCCGGCAATCCTGTTTTTCTGACGGCGGAAGGCGGATTGATGGTGCAGGGCTGCAGAGAGTGAAGCTGCGGCTCGTGCAATTCCTTGGGAAATTCCTCCGCTTTCGAGGCCACGAGGAAACCCTAGTTGGCTCCGTTTGCGGCTTGCGCGTTGTCTGGATACGGTCGCGCGTTTCGGTCGCCGGGCAGCCGACGACGCTTCCACGCAAGGCAGGCATGAACAGGACCATGAACTCCGAACACGCTGGCAATTCGGTATTTGCCGCTTCCGCCCAGGGGACACGGGCGGCGCATCTGATGCGAATGGCTGTGCAGCGCGAACTCGAAAGTGAACTGCGCGGCCTGATCATGGCCGCTCGCCTCCACGGCTTCCGGCTCGCCATCGAGGGCGAAGACATGAGCTATCGCGCCATCGACACGAACGGGTGACGCGCGGGGGGGCGCGCCGGCAGCCCCGCGTACAAAATCCGGCCATGGAAGCCGGCCGCTCGTCCGCTGCCCAGGGAGCCATCCTGGCCTACACGGACGGCCAGCTCGAGTTGCTGAAGTGGATCGCGCTCGCATCGATGTTCATCGACCACTTTGGCCGTCACCTTTTTGGCTGGGGCCAGGACAGCTGGGTGTACTCGGTCGGCCGCATCGCGTTCCCGCTGTTCGCGATGGTCCTGGGCCTGAACCTCGCGCGCCCCGGCGATCGCGCCGGGCGCGCGGCGCGCAGCGCCCGCCGGCTGGCCCTCTGGTGCGCCGTTTCGGTCGTTCCCTCGATCCTGGCGCGCGACGAGCCCAGGGTCGTCAATGTGCTGGGCACGCTGGGGCTGGGCGCCGCGCTGTGCTGGGTGATCGAAAGCCGCGCCCCGGTGCCGGCGCGGGTCGCCGCCTGCATCGCGATCGCCATCGCATCGCTTCATGTCGAATTCGGGCTGGCCGGCGCGTTCCTGGTCGGCGCCGTCTACTGCTGGAAGACCGAGGCGCGGCCGGAGGCCGGGCTGCTGGCCGCGATTCTGCTGCTGGCGACCGCTTGGCTCAACAGCATCTTCGGCGGCGGCATGTACGGTCTGATCGGCACGCTGGCCTGCGTGCCGATCGCCTGGGCGGCGCAGCGCCTGCCCATGCAGCTTCCGCGAATGAAACTGGCCTTCTACCTGATCTATCCGGCCCACCTGCTGCTGATCGGCGTGGCCAAGCGGATGCTCTGAGGCTGCTGCGCGCCGCCGGCGATCGGGGCATGATGGCGGCTTGCTTACGAGGAGCACGCCATGAACGATGAAGAACTGAACATGAGCATCCGCAAGTTCCTGAAGGTGGTCGGCGTGAGCTCGCAGCGCGAAATCGAGAATGCGGTGTCACGCGCCCTGCAGCAGGCCGCGATTTCGGGCACCGAGACCTTGCCGGCCAAGATGACGCTGGAGGTGCCCGGACTGAAACTCAACGTGAGCTTCGACGGCGAGATCCGGCTTCAGTAGGGCGGGCCGGCGATTTGGCGCTGCACGCTCAATCGAAGTCGAACAGCTCGCCGAGGAAGCCCTCGCGCTTCTTCTTCCTGTAGTAGCCGCCGCTGCCCTGGGGCGCGGCGGCGGGGTATTGCGGTGGTGGCGCTTGGTGCTGCACGGCTGCGGGCGCCGCCTGTGGCGCCGCACGGTCGATGATCTTGTCGAGTTCGCCGCGATCGAGCCATACGCCGCGGCACTGCGGGCAATAGTCGATCTCGATTCCGCTTCGTTCCGCCATGGTGAGGTTCACGGTCTTACAGACAGGGCATTGCATGCTCGAGCTCCCCTGGGTCGCTGAAGTCCCATCTTCCCATGTGGTGGCTTGCTGGGGCGGGCTTGCCCGACCGTTGGGCGCTGCCGGGCTTGAGCTCGCCCGCCCGCGTATCCATGCGGGGGTCGGACGCGCCTACAGCGGGTTCCGAAAACGCCCTTCGTGCCGGCCACCGCCTGCCGGGGGATAAGCATTCATGGACGCGCGCGCATGCCCTCCAGGCTCAAGCGCGCCGACACATTTCCAGGAGATCCCCATGAGGCGAACGCTTTCACAGCTTTCCGTCCTGACACTTGCGGTCACGGTCCTGGCCGCGTGCGAGCCGCGACCTCCCCAGGCGCCGCCCACGCCGAAGGCGGCTGAGAGCGCGCCGGCTCCGACCGCGCCGCAGGCACAGCAGGCGGTGTCGCCGGCCGCCGCCGCATCCGCTGCCGTCGTCCCGCCGGACTTCACCGCGCTGGTCGAACGGGTCGGCCCGGCGGTGGTCAACGTCACGACCAGCGGCATGCGCGACCCGGCGTCCGATGCCGTGGGCCAGGGCCCGGGCGATCCGCTGCGGGAGTATTTCCGCCGCTTCAGGCCGCCGCGGCAGCAGGAAGTCCCCACGCGCGGCATCGGCTCGGGCTTCGTCATCGACGCCCAGGGTTACGTGCTGACCAATGCGCACGTGGTGGCCGGTGCCGACCAGGTGACGGTGCTCCTGCCCGGCAGCAAGCGCGAGTACAAGGCCAAGGTCATCGGCCTCGACCGGCAGAGCGATGTCGCGCTGCTGAAGGTCGAGGCCGCCAACCTGCCGGTGGTGACACTGGGCGATTCGGACAAGCTGAAGGCCGGCGAGTGGGTGGCCGCGATCGGCTCGCCGTTCGGCTTCGCCAACACCATCACCGCCGGGATCGTGAGCGCCAAGGAGCGCTCGCTGCCCGACGAGATCTATGTGCCTTTCATCCAGAGCGACGTGGCGGTGAACCCAGGCAATTCGGGCGGTCCGCTGCTCAACACGCGCGGCGAAGTTGTGGGCATCAACTCGCAGATCTACAGCCCCACCGGAGGCTACCTTGGGGTGTCCTTCGCGATTCCGATATCGGTGGCCATGGACGTCGCGCAGCAGCTGCGCACCGAGGGACATGTCACCCGGGGACGGCTGGGCGTGGGCATCCAGGAGATGAGCAGCCAGCTGGCGCAATCGTTCAAGCTGACGGACGCGCGCGGCGCCCTGGTCACCCTGGTGGACCGTGGCGGACCGGCGGACAAGGCGGGCCTCGCGTCCGGCGACGTGATTCTGCGCTTCGACGGCAAGGACGTCGCCGAGGCCGCCGACTTGCCGCGCCTGGTGGCGCGGACGAAGCCGGGCAGCGTGGTGGACGTCGAGGTTTGGCGCGACGCAGCGGGCCGTACGCTGAAAGCCACGGTCGGCGCGGTACCGCTGCCGCCAGAAGAGGCCAGGCGCGTTCCGTCCGGGAACGCATCCACCCGGCAAGGCAGCGGCAGCCTCGGCCTGGCCGTGAGGGAATTGCCGCAAGCCGGGCGGCGCGCCCTCGGGATCGACTACGGCCTGCTGGTCGAAGGCGTGTCCGGTGTGAACGCCGATGCCCCACTGCAACGCGGGGACGTCGTGGTCGCCGTCAACAACCAGAGCTTCAAGAGCCTGGACGAGTTCAAGCGACAGGTCGCCAAGGTCGCGCCCGGCGAAACCATCGCCTTGCTGGTGCGGCGCGGCGAGGCCAGCGCGTTCGTCCCGCTCAGGGTGGGCAAGGAATGAGCAGCCGATCCTGAGCAGTCTTTCCGAATCGGCCTAACATGAGGCGCGCCTTCAACGCCTCGTCCAGGAGTCCTCATGTCCCAACTTCGCGTCCAGAGCTTCACGCTCTCCCTCGACGGCTTCGGCGCCGGGCCCGACCAGGGTCTGCAGAACCCGCTCGGCGTCGGTGGCAGGGAGATGATGGATTGGATGCTCCATACGCGGGAGTGGCGCAAGATGCACGGCCAGGACGGCGGTGAGACCGGCGCCGACAACCGGATGGCCGAACAGGGCTTCCACAACATCGGCGCGTGGATCCTGGGGCGCAACATGTTCGGCCCGGTGCGCGGCCCCTGGCCGGACGACAGCTGGAAGGGCTGGTGGGGCGAGGAGCCTCCCTACCACGTGCCCGTCTTCGTGCTGACGCACCATGCGCGCGCGCCGATCGAGATGAAGGGCGGCACGGTGTTCCACTTCGTGACCGACGGCATCCAGGCCGCGCTGCAGCGCGCCCGGGCCGCGGCCGGCGGTCGCGACGTGCGCCTGGGCGGCGGCGCTGCTACCGTTCGCCAGTACCTGCAGGCCGGCCTGATCGACCAGCTTCATCTGGCGGTGCGGCCGGTGCTGCTGGGCAGCGGCGAGGCCCCGTTCCAGGGCCTCGACCTGCGTTCACTGGGCTACCACTGCACGGAATCGACCATGGGCGAGCGCGCCATGCACGTGGTCCTGCGCAGGACGCCCTAGTGCCTTACTTCTTGCCCAGGCCCATGCGGGCTGCGCCCTCGGTGTAGAGCTTGACCTTGCCGGCCATGAAGGCATCCATTTCCTCGAGGCCGACGTTCACCAGCTCGAAGCCGTTCTTGGCCGCGAGTTCCTTCATCTCGGGGTCGTTGTTCAGCGCGCGCCACAGGTCCGACAGCTTCTTGCGGGCCTCGGGCGAGGTCGACTTCGGCACGCCGATGCCGCGGTAGGCGCCGTCCACCCAGTCCACGCCCAGCTCCTTGAAGGTGGGCACGTCCGGCAGCAGCGGATGGCGCGTTTCCATCGCCACTGCGAGCGGACGCACCCGCTCCTTATTGTTGATGGCGAAGGGCGTGTAGGTCATGGCGCCGTCCACCTGCGCGCCCAGCACCGAGGTCGCCATGTCGCCCGTGCCCTTGAAGGGCACGTAGACGGTCTTGACGCCGAAGGCCGCATTCAGGCGCTCATGCGCGGCGTGGTTGGCGGAGAACTGGCCCGATCCACCCAGGCTGAGCTTGCCGGGGCTGGCCTTGGCCGCAGCGACGAAGTCCTGGAAGTTCTTGATCGCGCTTTGCGCCGGCACGACAAGGATGTCGGGCGTGAAGTGGAACCAGAACACCGGCGTGACATCGCCGGTCTTGTACTGCACCTGGCCCTCGATCGGCTGGAACACGATGTGCGGCAGGTTGACGCCCACCACGTTCACCCCGTCGGCGGGCAGCTGGTTCATCTGCGACCACATGAGAGCGCCGCCGGCGCCGGCCTTGTACTGGATGATGGCCTCGATGGCCGGGCACTTCTTCTTCAGCACCAGTTGCTGGTGACGCGCCGACAGGTCCGACTCGCCGCCGGGCGGGAAGGCCTGCCAGTACAGCACGTTCTTGTCCGGGCACGGCAGCTGCTGCGCCTGCGCCAGGGGCGCCAGCGCGGCAAGCGTGGCCAGTGAGAATCCGATCACGATCTTTTTCATGCCTTGTCTCCTTCGGGTTAAACACTAGTCCAGTGACTAGGATCTCAGTCGCTGGCAGACTGCTTCGGTGACTTGCGCGGTGGTGGCGGTGCCACCCAAATCGCGAGTATGCAGGCGGGCGTCCGCGGTGACCGATTCGACGGCACGCATCAGTTTGGCGGCCGCCTCGCGCTCTCCCAGATGCTCCAGCAGCATGACGCAACTCCAGAAGGTGCCGACCGGATTGGCCAGCCCCTTGCCCATGATGTCGAAGGCCGAGCCGTGGATGGGTTCGAACATGCTGGGGTAGCGCCGCTCGGGGTCGATGTTGCCCGTGGGCGCGATGCCCAGGCTGCCGGCGAGCGCCGCCGCCAGGTCGCTCAGGATGTCGGCGTGCAGGTTGGTGGCGACCAGGGTGTCGAGCGAAGCCGGCCGGTTCACCATGCGGGCGGTGCAGGCGTCCACCAGTTCCTTGTCCCAGCTCACGTCAGGAAACTCGCGGCTGACCTGCAGCGCGATCTCGTCCCACATCACCATGGCGTGGCGCTGCGCGTTCGACTTGGTCACCACCGTCAGCTGCCTGCGCGGGCGCGAGCGCGCCAGGCCGAAGGCGAAGCGCATGATGCGCTCCACGCCGGCACGCGTCATCATGCTGACGTCGGTCGCCACCTCGATCGGATGGCCCTGGTGGGCGCGGCCGCCGACGCCGGCGTACTCGCCCTCGGAGTTCTCGCGCACGATGACCCAGTCGAGATCCTTGGGCCCGCAGCGCTGGAGCGGCGTGGCGATGCCCGGCAGGATGCGCGTGGGCCGCACGTTGGCGTACTGGTCGAAGCCCTGGCAGATCTTCAGGCGCAGGCCCCACAGGGTGATGTGGTCGGGAATGTGCGGGTCGCCCGCCGAGCCGAACAGGATGGCGTCCATGCCGCGCAGGGCATCCAGGCCATCGTCGGGCATCATCCGGCCGTGCGCGCGGTAGTAGTCGCCGCCCCAATCGAAGGAACTGAACTCAAAACCGAAGGCAGCGCCGGCGTCCGCCAGCACCTGCAGCACCTGCTGGCCGGCGGGCACCACTTCCTTGCCGATCCCGTCGCCGGGAATGCAGGCGATCCTGTACGTCTTCATAGGGTCTCCGTGTTGGATCGGACTTTAGGCGTGCCACGGGCCGCGAACCGCGGCAAAATTCAAGGCATTCTTGAATCTGGCTTCAACAATGGCGCAAGTCACCTCCTCGCAGGACATGCAGTTCTTCGGCCAGCTGGTGCGCTGCGGCAGCCTGACCGCGGCGGCGCGCGAGCTGCAGGTCACGACCGCGGCGGTCAGCAAGCGCCTGTCGGGGCTGGAGTCGCGGCTGGGGGTCAGCCTGCTGCACCGGACGACGCGCCGGCTGGCATTGACCGAGTACGGCCGCAGCTACCTGGAGAACTCGCGCCGCATCCTGGAGGAGATCGAGTCGCTCGAAAGCGAGCTGCAGGGAGCGAATGCTGAACCCGCCGGGCTGCTGCGCGTGAACGCCACGCTCGGCTTCGGCCGCATGCAGATCGGGCCGGCGATCGCGAGCTTCTCGCGCAAGTACCCGCGCATCGAAGTGCAGTTGCAGCTCTCGGCCAGCCCGCCGCCCATCACCGAGGAAGCCTATGACGTCGGCATCCGTTTCGGCGAGCCGCCGGACTCGCGCCTGGTCGCGCGCCGGCTGGCGCCCAACCGGCGCCTGCTGTGCGCCTCGCCGGCTTACCTCGCGCGCGCCGGCACGCCGCGCGCGCCGCTGGACCTGGCGCGACACAACCTCATCTCCATCCGCCAGGCCGACGAAGCGCAGGGCCTGCTGCACCTTCGCAGCGGCAAGCGCGTCGAAACCGTGAGGATGCGCGGCAAACTCAGCACCAACGACGGCGAGGTCGCGGTGAACTGGGCTCTGAACGGGTTGGGCATCGTGCTGCGTGCGGAGTGGGACATCGCGCGCTACCTGCGCAGCGGCCGCCTGCAGCATGTGCTCGCGGCCTGGGAGTCGCCGCCGGCGGACATTTACGCGGTGTATCCCGCACGGCATGCCGGCATCCTGCGCGTGCAGGCCTTCGTGGAACACCTGTCTCGATGGTTTGCGAGTTGAAGCGCGGATCAACGCTGGGTTGAGGAGGGCGCGAGCCCATCCATCGCAAGGGGGCGCAAGCTCTACAGGATGGCTGTTTTCTCGTTTGACACCTACGGGGGCGTGCGATAAAACTTTCCCCGTTTGCTCGCGTGGACCGCGCACAATGCGGCAGTTCCGATGGAGATGGTGGATGAACAGCCCCGAGCCGTTTGAAGAGCCTCCCCACACGAAGGCACAGGAGCTTCGCAGCTTCCTGTTCCTTTCCGTCGTCATGGCGCCCGCGATTGCGGGCATCATCATCGCGGGCTACGGCTTTCTCGTCTGGATGTATCAACTCTTCGCGGGCCCGCCCGGTCCTGCCGGAGGCTGAGGGCCGGTGACCGCCGAATTGCACATCTCCAGCCTGGTGGTGCATTCCACGCCGAAGCGCGTGATGCTCGTCTCGAACGTCATCGCGGCGATCGAAGGCGCCCAGGTCCACGCCAAGTCCGACAGCGGCAAGCTGGTCGTCACCCTCGAGGCCGGCACCGCTGAAGAAATGATCTCCAAGGTCGCCCGCATCCAGCAAACCGAGGGCGTGCTGTCCGCCATCCTGGTCTACGAGTGCGCCGACACCCTGGATGCCATGAACGAGGTGATTCCCGATGCCAACGACCCGAAGGGACTTCATTAGGCAGACCGCGGCGGCCACGGCCGGCGCGGCGGCGGGCATTCCGGTGCCGGGGATGGCGCAGGGTGCGAGCGCGGCAACCGACCCCAGCGTCAAGTGGTCCAAGGCGCCGTGCCGCTTCTGCGGCACGGGATGCGGGGCGATGGTCGGCGTGAAAGACAACCGGATCGTGGCCAGCCGCGGCGATCCCGAGGCCGAAGTCAACCGCGGCCTCAACTGCATCAAGGGCTACTACCTGTCCAAGATCATGTACGGCGAGGACCGGCTGACCACGCCGCTGCTGCGCATGAAGAACGGGCAATACGCCAAGGACGGTGAATTCCAGCGCGTCTCCTGGGACCAGGCCTTCGACGTGATGGCCGCGCAATTCAAGCGCGTGCTCAAGGAAAAGGGCCCGACGGCGGTCGGCATGTTCGGCTCGGGCCAGTGGACGGTTTGGGAAGGGTACGCCGCCTCGAAACTGATGAAGGCGGGCTTCCGCTCCAACAACATCGATCCCAATGCGCGCCACTGCATGGCCTCGGCGGTGCAGGGGATGATGCGCACCTTCGGCGCCGACGAGCCCCCGGGCTGCTACGACGACATCGAAGCCGCGGACGCGTTCGTGCTGTGGGGCGCCAACATGGCCGAGATGCACCCCATCCTGTGGACGCGTGTCACCGACCGGCGCCTGTCCGGCAAGAACGTCAAGGTCGTGGTGATGTCTCCTTTCGAGACCCGTTCCTACGAACTGGCCGACATCGAAATCACCTTCACGCCGCAGACCGACCTGGCGATCCTCAACTACATCGCCAACCACATCATCCAGACGAACCGGGTCAACCGCGACTTCGTCAACAAGCACACCAACTTCAAGCTCGGCAACGCCGACATCGGCTACGGACTGCGGCCCGAGCATCCGCTGCAGAAGGCTGCCAAGAATGCCGGCGATGCGGGCGGCTCCAAGCCCATCAGCTTCGAGGACTTCGCGAAGTTCGTTTCCACCTACGACCTGGACTACACCGCCAAGCTCACCGGTGTGCCGAAGAATCGCCTGCAGGCGCTGGCCGAGCTGTACGCCGATCCCAAGGTGAAGGTGATGTCCTTCTGGACCATGGGTTTCAACCAGCACACCCGCGGCGTCTGGTGCAACAACCTCGTCTACAACATCCACCTGCTCACGGGCAAGGTTTCCACGCCCGGCAACAGCCCGTTCTCGCTGACCGGCCAGCCCTCGGCCTGCGGCACGGCGCGCGAGGTCGGCACCTTCTCGCACCGCTTGCCCGCCGACATGGTGGTGACCAATCCCAAGCACCGGGCGGAGACCGAGCACATCTGGAAACTGCCGGACGGCACCATCCCCGACAAGCCCGGCTATCACGCGGTGCTGCAGAACCGCATGCTCAAGGACGGCAAGCTCAACGCCTATTGGGTGCAGGTCAACAACAACATGCAGGCGGCAGCCAACCTCATGCAGGAAGGCTACCCCGGCTACCGCAACCCGGCCAACTTCATCGTCGTGTCCGATGCCTATCCCACCGTCACCACTGTTGCGGCGGACCTGATCCTTCCGGCGGCGATGTGGGTGGAGAAGGAGGGCGCTTACGGCAACGCCGAGCGCCGCACCCACTTCTGGCACCAGCTGGTCAACGCCCCGGGCGAGGCGCGCTCGGACCTGTGGCAGCTGATGGAGTTCTCCAAGCGCTTCAAGATCGACGAGGTGTGGCCTGAGGAACTGATCGCCAAAAAGCCCGAGTACCGCGGCAAGACGCTGTTCCAGGTGCTGTACGAAAACGGCCAGGTCAACAAGTTTCCGCTCTCCGAGATCGAAGCCGGCTACGACAACGCCGAGTCCAAGGCCTTCGGTTTCTATGTGCAGAAAGGCCTGTTCGAGGAGTACGCGACCTTCGGCCGCGGCCATGGCCATGACCTCGCGCCCTTCGACACCTACCACAAGGTACGCGGCTTGCGCTGGCCGGTCGTCAACGGCAAGGAAACCTTGTGGCGCTACCGCGAGGGCTCGGATCCCTACGTCAAGGCCGGCACCGGGTTCCAGTTCTACGGCTTTCCGGACGGCAAGGCGGTCATCTACGCGCTGCCCTACGAGCCGCCCCCGGAAGTGCCCGACAAGGACTTCCCCTTCTGGCTCTCCACCGGACGCGTGCTCGAGCATTGGCACTCGGGGTCCATGACACGCCGGGTGCCCGAACTGCTGCGCGCGGTGCCCAATGCGGTCTGCTACATGCATCCGGAGGATGCGGCGGCGCTGGGCGTGCGGCGCGGCACCGAGGTGGAGATCGCCTCGCGGCGCGGCAGCATGCGGACACGGGTGGAAACGCGCGGGCGCAACAAGCCACCGCGCGGACTGGTGTTCGTGCCGTGGTTCGATGCCAGCCAGCTGATCAACAAGGTGACGCTGGACGCGACCGACCCGATCTCGTTCCAGACCGACTTCAAGAAGTGCGCCGTGAAGATCACGAAGGTGTGAGGAGCCGCTGATGACCCTACGCAGCCTGGTTACCGTGCTCTCCCTGCTGGCGCTGTCGGCCTGGGCCCAGACGGCGGCGACGCCCCCGTCCAAAGGTTTCGTCGATGCGATGCGAGGCCCGGTGCCGATCGACCAGCCCACCAAGCCGCCGGTCCTGGCCAACAACGTGAACGACGACCAGCGGGTGCCGCGCAACTACGAGTGGCAGCCGCCGGTGATCCCGCACCGGGTCGACGGCTACCAGATCGACAAGAACTTCAACAAGTGCCTGGATTGCCACGCGCGCGCCAAGACCGATTTCTCCCACGCCATCCCGGTCAGCGAGACCCACTACATGGACCGCAGCGGCAAGAAGCTCGACCACCTGTCCACGCGCCGCTATTTCTGCATGCAGTGCCACGTGCCCCAGGAGCCGGCGCGTCCGCTGGTGGGCAACACCTTCGAGGGTTTTGATGCGCTGATGAAAAAGGGCGCACAAACCCCAGCCAACAAGAAATAGCGGGGAGCTTCCATGACCCTGATCGAACGCCTCAAGAACTACTGGCGGATCATCCGCCAGCCCAGCGTGCACTACAGCCTGGGATTCCTGACGCTCGGCGGCTTCATCGGCGGCATCCTGTTCTGGGGCGGCTTCAACACGGCCATGGAACTGACCAATACGGAGAAGTTCTGCACCGGCTGCCACGAGATGCGCGACAACGTCTTTGTCGAACTCAAGAGCACCATCCACTACACCAACCGCTCGGGCGTGCGCGCGGTCTGCTCCGACTGCCATGTGCCGCACGACTGGACCGACAAGATCGCGCGCAAGATGCAGGCTTCCAAGGAGGTGTGGGGGAAAATCTTCCGCACCATCGACACGCGCGAGAAGTTCACCGACAAGCGCCTGGAACTGGCTCAGCACGAGTGGGCGCGGCTGAAGGCCAAC
The DNA here is from genome assembly GCF_001580455.1 of Ramlibacter tataouinensis. NCBI lineage: Bacteria > Pseudomonadati > Pseudomonadota > Betaproteobacteria > Burkholderiales > Comamonadaceae > Ramlibacter > Ramlibacter tataouinensis. Next base: position 4,760,278 of record NZ_CP010951.1, on the reverse strand, counting down.
GATTCGCTCGAATGCCGAAATTGCCACCAGTACGATTCGATGGATTTCACGCGGCAGAGCGTGCGCGCGCAGAGCATGCATTCGGTCTATCTCGCAGACAAGTCGAAGACCTGCATCGATTGCCACAAGGGCATCGCCCACCGGCTGCCGAACATCCCGCCAGGGCAGATCGTGACCGACTCGCCGGGCCAACTGGTGCCGGCGGACCCCGGCGAGCCCGCGGCTCCACCGGGACAAGGCGCAGCCAGTAATGCGACGCGATGAGGCGCACGCGGCAGGGCTGTCCGTGCGCGAGCTCGCGTGCCGGCGTGCAGGGCATGCGGTGTTCTCGGGGCTGAGTTTCGACGCCGCGCCCGGCGAATTGGTGCAGGTGCGCGGCGCCAACGGCAGCGGCAAGAGCAGCCTGCTGCGCCTGCTGTGCGGACTGCTCACACCCGACCGCGGCGAAGTGCGCTGGCGGCAGCGGCCCGTCATGGCCGGCGATGCCGGTCATGCACGCGATGTTGCGTACCTGGGTCACTCCTGCGGCATGAGCGGCGAGCTCACCGTGCTGGAAAACCTGCGCGCCTCCCTGCGCGTGGCCGGTGCGAGCCGCAGCGACGCGCAATGCCGGGACATCCTGGCTCGCCTGCAGCTGGCCGGACGCGAAGGAGAGCGCTTGCGCCGCCTGTCGCAGGGACAGCGGCAACGCCTGGCGCTGGCGCGCGTGCTGCTGAGCGGAAAGTCGCTCTGGGTGCTCGACGAGCCGCATGCCGGCCTGGATGCCGACGGCGAACTGGCATTGGCGCAGGCATTGGCCGGTCACGCTCGATCAGGCGGCTTGGCGGTGGTGGCGACGCACCGGGACCTGGGCGGCGGCTACCCCGGCGGGCAGACCCTGGACATGGATGGCTTCCGATGCTGAGCGCCTTCACGCCTGTCATCGGTCGTGAAGTTCTCACTGCGGCGCGCAGGCCGTCGGATGCGCTTGGCGGGTTGCTGTTCTTCATCGTGGTCGCCAGCCTGTTTCCGCTCGCCGTCGGGCCCGATCCGGCGCTGCTCCTGTCCATCGGTCCCGGCGTCGTCTGGGTCGCCGCGCTGCTGGCGGTGGTGATCTCGCTGCACCGCGTGTTCCAGCCGGACCTCGAAGACGGCAGCCTCGAGCAGATGTTGCTGTCGCCTTCGGCGCTCGGGGTCATCGTCTCGGCCAAGGTGGTGGCGCATTGGCTGCTTGGCTGCCTGCCGCTGGTGGCCGTCGCGCCCCTGCTGGCGCTGCAGTACGGCCTCGGGCCCGAGTCGCTGCTCGCCTTGCTGGCCTCGCTGTTGCTGGGCACGCCCACGCTGGCGCTGCTGGGCGCCTTCGGCGCAGCCCTCACGCTGGGCCTGCGCGGCCACGCGCTGCTGGCGCTGATCGTGCTGCCCCTGTGCGTGCCGGTGCTGATCTTCGGCAGCAGCGCGGTGTCGGCGGCCGGCCAGGGCCTGCCGGTCGGGCCGCAGCTCTCGCTGCTCGGCGCCTGCCTGTCGCTGTCGGTATTCCTGTGTCCCTGGGCCACTGGCGCGGCCTTGCGCCTGGCCGTGGAATGAGCCGCATGGAAACGTTGCGCTCCAGCCATTCCGCCACCAACCCCCGAGGGGGCAGGGGCGCGCGCCGCTGGCGGCAGCTGGCGTCGCCGCCGGTGTTCCACGGCGTGGCCGGACAGCTGGTGCCCTGGTTCGCCGGCTTGGCGGCTGTGTTCGCGTCCGCCGGCCTGGTGTTCGCATTCGGCATCGCGCCCACCGACCACCAGCAGGGCGAGGTCTATCGCATCCTGTTCATCCACGTGCCCGCGGCGTGGATGTCGATGTTCCTCTACCTGGTGGCGGCGCTGCATGCCGCGCTCGGGCTGGTGTTCAACTCGCGCCTGTCCCCCTTGATGGCCCGGGCGGTGGCGCCGACGGGCGCGCTGTTCACCGTCATTGCGCTGTGGACCGGTGCGGTCTGGGGCAAGCCCACCTGGGGCACCTGGTGGGTCTGGGACGCGCGGTTGACCTCTGAATTGATCCTGCTGTTCCTGTACCTGGGTTACCTCGGTCTGGTGAACGCGACCGACGACCCCCGGCGCGCCGACCGCGGCGGGGCCATCCTGCTGCTGGCAGGCGCGATCAATATCCCGGTGATCTACTTCTCCGTGCAGTGGTGGAACACGCTGCACCAGGGCGCGAGCATCCGCTTGACGGCCGAACCGACGATCGCGCTGCCCATGCTGGCCGGGTTGCTGCTCATGACTGTCGCATGCTGGGCCTATTCCGTGGCGGTGGCGCTGGCGCGCGTGCGCTGCCTGATCGCGGAGCGGGAGCGGATGGAGGGCCGGGCATGAGCAGCACGGCCGCTCCGAAGGCTCATGGCACCGCAGCCCGAAGGGCGGAGGTTTTCAAATGAGCGGTAGTCACGGTCTGTTCATCGGACTCGCCTATGGCGTGGCGCTCGCGTTGCTGGTCGCCGAAGTGCTGGCCCTGGTGCGGCGCGCGCGCCAGCAGGCCGATGATCGCAAGCGCGGGGCCCGCCCATGAGGCCCAGGCACCGGCGGCTCGCGTTCATCGTCTTCGGCGTTGCGTCGCTGGGACTGGCCGCGGCGCTGGTGCTCAACGCCCTGCGCTCCAACCTCGTGTTCTTCTTCAGCCCCAGCCAGGTGGCGGCCCAGGCGGCGCCGCGTTCGCAGGCCTTCCGGATCGGCGGTCTGGTCGAGACCGGCTCGGTGCGGCGCGGGCCCGACGGACTTTCGGTGCGCTTCGTCGTGACCGACCAGGTGCATGGCATCCCGGTCAGCTATCGCGGGCTGCTGCCCGACCTGTTTCGCGAGGGCAAGGGCGTGGTCGTGGCTGGCCGGCTCGCGGCCGACGGCTCCTTCCAGGCCACCGAGGTGCTGGCCAAGCACGACGAAAACTACATGCCGCCCGATGCCAAGGCCGCGCTCGAGGCCGCCAGGCAAACAGGGAAGGCCGCGCCATGATTCCCGAGATCGGCGTGTTCGGCCTGGTGCTCGCGCTGCTGGTGGCCGTGGTGCAGGGCGTGCTGCCCATGGCAGGCGCCCGCTGGGGCATCGCCCGCTGGATGGGCCTGGCGCGGCCGGCCGCTCTTGGGCAGTTCCTCTTCACCGGCCTGGCCTTCGGCTGCCTGGCCTGGTCCTTTGCCAGCCACGACTACTCCGTGCGCTATGTGGCAGCGCATTCCCACGTGGACCTGCCGGCGGCTTACCGGCTGGCCGCCATCTGGGGCGGTCACGAAGGATCGATGTTGCTGTGGCTGCTGCTGCTGAACGGATGGACCCTGGCCGTGGCCGTCTTCAGCCGGCGCTTGCCTCTGGCCTTCGTCGCCCGCGTCCTGGGCGTGATGGCCTGGCTGGCGGTGGGTTTCCTGCTCTTCATCCTGTTCCTGTCGAACCCCTTCGAGCGCCTGATGCCGCCGGCGGTGGAAGGACGCGACCTCAACCCCTTGCTGCAGGACCCGGGCATGGTGTTGCACCCGCCGGTGCTCTACATGGGCTACGTGGGCTTTTCCGTCGCCTTCGCCTTCGCCACCGCGGCGCTGCTGTCCGGCGAGCTCAACGCCACTTGGGCGCGCTGGTCGCGGCCCTGGACCGTGGCCGCCTGGACCTGCCTCACGCTGGGCATCCTGCTGGGGAGCGCCTGGGCCTACTACGTGCTCGGCTGGGGCGGATGGTGGTTCTGGGATCCGGTGGAGAACGCGTCGTTCATGCCCTGGCTGCTGGGCACGGCCCTGATCCACTCGCTGGTCGTCACCGACCGGCGCGGCGCCTTTCGCAGCTGGACGGTGCTGCTGGCGATCTGCACCTTCGCCCTGAGCCTGCTCGGCACCTTCCTCGTGCGTTCGGGGGTGCTGACCTCGGTGCATTCGTTCGCGGTCGACCCCGGGCGCGGCCTGTACATCCTGGCATTCATCGTGGCGGTCGTCGGGGGTTCGCTGCTGCTGTTTGCGTGGCGCGCGCCGCGCATCGGCATGGGTGGCAGCTTCGGGCTGCTGTCGCGCGAGTCGCTGCTGCTGACCAACAACGTGGTGCTCGCGGTGGCCGCGATGTCGGTCTTGATGGGCACGCTGTATCCGCTGGCGCTGGAACTGCTGGCGGGCGAGCGCATCTCGATCGGGCCGCCGTACTTCGAAGCGGTGTTCGTGCCGCTGGTCGTGCCGGCCGTCTTCCTGATGGGGGTGGGGCCGGTGGCGCGGTGGAAGCGGGCCGCCGTGCCGGAGCTGGCGCTGCGCCTGCGCTGGGCGCTGCTGGCCGGCTGCGTCGCGGCGCTGGTGCTGCCCTTGGCGGTGCCTGAGGGGCGCGCCGGCACACCGATGACGCGATTCGGCGTGCTGCTGGCCGTGTGGGTGGCCGGCAGCACGATCTTGCACGCCTGGGATCGCCTCGGGCCCGGCAAGGGCTGGATCGAGCGCGCGCGGCGCCAGCCTCGCGGCTGGTGGGGCATGCTGGGGGCGCACGCCGGGGTCGGGGTGTTCATCTTCGGCGTGGCCTTGGCCAATGGCGGCGAGGTCCGGCAGGAGCTGACCCTGCGGCCCGGCAGCCGCGCGGTGGTGGCGGGTTACGAGTTTGCCTTCGAGGGCCTGGTGCCCGCCAACGGTCCCAACTACGACGCCCAGCGTGCCACGGTGCGCGTGACGCAGGGCGGCCAACCGGTCGCGATCCTGCATCCGGAGAAGCGCCTGTACCGCCGGCAGCAGATGCCCTTGAGCCAGGCCGCGATCGACATGCGCCCCACGCGCGATCTGTTCGTGGCCCTGGGCGAAGACGCGGGCCAGGGGGCGTGGAGCATGCGCATCCAGGTCAAGCCGTTCATGGCCTGGATCTGGGCGGGCTGCCTGCTGATGGCCTTGGGCGGGGTGCTGGCGGCTACCGACCGGCGCTACCGGCTGGGGCGGGCGGACCGGATGGCCGGGACCGGGCAGCCCCTGGCGCAGGGGTCGGCATGACACGCTTTGCCTGGCCCTTCGTGATCTTCCTCGGGCTGGCCGCGCTGCTGGCCGTCGGGCTTCGCCATGGGGGTCCCGGCGAGCTGTCGTCCCCGCTGATCGACCAGCCGGCGCCTGCGATCGAGCTTCCGCTGCTCGGCGACCCGGGACGGCGCCTGAGCGTCGAGTCCATGCAGGGCAAGGTCTGGATGCTGAACGTCTGGGCCTCCTGGTGCGGGCCTTGCCGCAGCGAATTGCCGGTGTTGTCCGAGCTGGCGTCGCGGGATGCGGTGCCGCTGTACGGGCTCAACTACAAGGACCGCGGCGATGCTGCGCAGGCCTTGCTGCAGCAGGTCGGCAATCCCTACATCGCCTCGGCGGTGGATGTGGAAGGGCGCGTAGGCATCGACTGGGGTGTCTACGGCGTGCCGGAGACCTTCGTCATCGATCGTGCGGGTCGCATCCGCTTTCGCCATACCGGGCCGGTCACGCCCGAAGTCTGGAACGCACGCCTGATGCCGGTGGTGAGGAGCCTGCGATGAGATGGCACGTCGCCGCCTGGCTGGGCATGGCACTGCTGTGCGCCAGCCTGCATGCCGCACAGGGCGATGCCTCCGGTATCGCCGAGCGCGAAGCGAGGCTGTCGGCGCAGCTGCGTTGCCTGGTCTGCCAGAACCAGTCCTTGGCCGAGTCCAACGCCCCGCTGGCGGCGGACATGCGGCGCCAGATCCGCGAGCAGCTCGGGCAGGGGCGCAGCGACACCGAGGTGATCGCGTTCTTCGAGCGGCGCTACGGGGCCTTCGTGCGTTACGAGCCGCCGTTCCGGCCCGCCACCTGGCTGCTGTGGCTGGGCCCCTTCCTGCTGCTGGCCATCGGGCTCCTTGCCTTGTGGCGCGTCGTGAGGGCGCGGCGCGACGCGGAAGCCGACGCGCCCCTCACGCCCGAGGAGCGCCGGCGGGCGGCGGCATGGCTCGAGGGGAACGGCCGATGACGATGATGTGGCTGTCGGCCGTGGCGCTGCTCATGGTGGCCATGGCGCTGCTGGTTCCGCCTTTGCTGAAGGCGCCGCCAGCAGCGAACGAAGGCGGCCTCGCGCTGGGGCGCCTCTACGGCGAGCAGCTTGCCGAGCTCGACCGCGACCTGCAGGCCGGATCGCTGCGCCCTGAGGATCATGCCCGCGCCACACTCGAATTGCAGCGCCGGCTGCAGGGGGAAACGGGTCGCGACGCGCAGCCGCATCGCCGGCCTGCGGCGCCGTGGATGGGATGGGGCGTTGCCTGCGCCTTGAGCGTGCTGCTGCCGACCGCCGCGCTCTTGCTTTACTTTGGCATCGGCGACCCCCGGGCCGCCGCGGCGCAGCTGGTGGCCGCCGACGCGTCGCAGTCCATCGGCGACGCCGAAGTGGACGCCATGGTCAACCGGCTGGCCCGGCGCCTGCGCGAGCAACCCGGTGACGTAGAGGGGTGGAGCATGCTGGCCCGCTCCTACGAGGTGCTGGGACGCTTCGACGATGCGGTGGCCGCCTACCAGAAAGCCATCGCCCTGGCGCCGGTCCGGCCGCAGCTGCTGGCCGACTATGCCGATGCGTTGGGTTCGGCGCGCGACGGCGACCTGGGCGGTCCGGCGCAGGCGGCCATCGATGCGGCCCTGAAGATCGACGCCGATCACCCCAAGGCCCTGGCACTGGCCGGCATGGCCGCCTACCGGCAGGGCAATCACGCCCTGGCGCGGCGGCACTGGGAGCACCTGCAGTCGCTGCTGCCGCCCGATTCGCCCGCCGCGCAAAACATCCGGGCGAACCTGGAGCAGCTGAGCGCTAGCGATAGCGTGCGGCGCTGATGAACTGGCTGAAGGACTCGCACCACACGATCACCGTGTTGTAGCGCGACACGTCCACGCCCTGCGGCACCGGGACCACGAAGTTGTCGAAGGTCCGCACGTCGCCGACCCGCACCATGCGCGGCTTGAGCCGCATGAAGTCGGACTCGGTCTCCAGGAACTCCGGCGACAGGTACAGCTTGTAGTCGGGCCCGGGGGCCAGCTTGCCGGTCAGGACGATGCTTTGCGGACCCACCGCGACCTTGCCCTCGCCCCAATGCAGGAAGTCGCTGTCCTTCAGGTCGCGCCGGAACTCACCGGTGTACTGCGCCTGCGCGCTCAGCGCGCTGAGCTCGCCGGCGACCGGCGGCTTGGGCGCCACCAGCACCGGCAGCAGGTAGACGCCCAGCGCGAAGCCCAGGCCCAGCGCGGCGAGGTGCGACAGGAGGAGCAGCAGCTTTTTCATCGACGCCACCTCTCATTGTCAGGCCGGCGCTGCGTCCAGGAGGAACTCGAGCACGACCTCACCGTCGTCGACGTGCCCGGTGTGGACGAAGCCGAGAGACAGGTAGAAGGGCTCCGGGCAGCCCGGACCGGGCACGTAGGAGAGTTCGAGCTTCGTGAAGAGGCCCTTGCTCCGGACGTGGTGGATGACTTGCTGCATGGCCGCGCGGCCGAACCCGCGTCCCTGGTGCCTGGCGTCCACCATGAAGCGCCAGACGCCGATCTCGGGATGGGCCGGTGGCGGGTTCAACAGGGACTGGTCGTCCAGCATGACGAAGCCGACCATCTCCTCGCCCGCATAGATGGCGCGATACCAGGCCTCGGGTGCAAACAGTGCCTGGGCCAGGGACACCGCGTTCGAAGCGACGAAGCCCTTCTGGCTCTCCGCCACGCTGAGATTGAGCACCTGCCTAACCGTTGCGGCGGTGATCTCCCTCAGCGTGACCGGCGTCTCGGGGCTCATGCTGGAACTCCTGGATTGGCGCGGTCTGGGAGACGGGCGATCAAGCGGCGCCGGCCTCGCGCCAGGCCTGCAGCCAGCCGCCGCTGAGAACGAAGCGCGGGAAGTTCACCCACTGCTCGACGAAGATGCGCCCCACGGCATTGAGCGGGCTCGTGAACGGCTCGGACGGCATGCGCTCCTGCCGGTGTCCGCGGCCTTGCAGTGCCACCGAGGCGCCCATGGCCAAGGCGCCGGCCGCCACCGACGGCCACGCCGCGAGGAACAGGCCGGCGACCAGCGCCACATTGCCCGCCAAAAACAGCGGCACGACGAAGATGTGCAGCAGCAGGTTGAAGCGCGAACGGTGGTAGCGCGGATAGCCTTCCCACTGCCAGCGAAGCAATTGCGAAAAGCTCATAGCGAACCCGACAGAAACACCAGCACCAGGGCGAGCGCCGCGGGAAGCGCCTGCACGAAAAGGATCTTGCGGCTCGCGGTGAGGGCGCCGAACAGTCCCGCCACCAGCACGCAGGCCAGGAAGAACACCAGGACCGCTTTGCCGGCGCCACCGAGGCTCAGTCCCCAGAACAGGCCGGCCGCGAGAAATCCGTTGTACAGCCCCTGGTTGGCGGCCAGGACCTTGGAGGCCCGGGCCGCTTCCAGCGTTTGGCCGAAGGCCTTCAACCCGGCCGGCTTGTCCCACAGGAACATTTCGAGCACCAGGAAGTACACATGGAGCAGGGCGACCAGGGCAACAACGATGGCGGCAGCAGTGGACAAGGCTCCTCCCGAAGGAATGGCGGATGGCGACGGTCAATCGGCGGTTCCCGCCGCCGACGGCGTTCGCCTGAACTATAGCCTTGGCTTTAAGCCCGTGCTGGAACTATGCGCCGGCGGCGGGTGCAGCCAGCGCCAACGCCAGCCTGGCGCCGACTTCGGCGTTGTGTTTCACCAGGGCGATGTTGGTCGCCAGGCTGCGTCCGCCGGACAGCGCCTTGATGCGCGCCAGCACAAAGGGGGTCACGGCCTTGCCGCTGACGCCCTGGTCCCTGGCTTCGGCCAGCGCCTGGTCGGTCCAGGCATCGATCTCGGCGCGAGGCAGGGCCGCCGGTTCCGGCACCGGCGTGCTCAGGACGACGCCGCCGGCCAGTCCCAGGTCCCACTTGGCGCGGATGAAGCGTGCCTGCTCCGCGGCATCGTCCAGCCGGAAGTCCGCCCGGAAGCCGCTGTCGCGGGTATAGAACGCGGCGAAGTTGTCCTGGCCGCAGCTGAGCACCGGCACGCCCTGCGTTTCCAGGTACTCCAGCGTGAGGCCGATGTCCAGGATCGACTTGGCGCCGGCGCAGACCACGGCGACCGATGTCCTGGCCAGCTCTTGCAGGTCGGCGGAGATGTCGAAGCTCTCCGGCGCGCCGCGGTGCACGCCGCCGATGCCGCCGGTGACGAAGACCTCGATGCCGGCCAGCGCGGCGCAGATCATGGTGCCGGCCACGGTCGTGGCCCCGAGCTCGCCGCTCGCCAGCGCGAAGGGCAGGTCGCGGCGGCTGACCTTGTGCGCCTTGCCGGATCGGCCCAGCAGCTCCAGCTCATCATCGGACAGGCCAATGCGGATGCGACCGCCGATGACCGCGATCGTGGCCGGCTCCGCGCCCATGCCGCGGATCAGTCCCTCGACCTCGCGCGCCGTGTGCACGTTCTCCGGGTAGGGCATGCCATGGGCGATGATTGTCGACTCCAGCGCCACCACCGGCCGACCGGCGGCCTGGGCCGCCGCCACGGGCGCGCTGCGGACCAGCCAGGACGAGGCGAGGGGGGTGGACTTGTCCATGCGCCGAGTGTGCCGCAGTTCGCGATCATCACTTCCGCACCTCGAAGATCAGGTTGAAGGGCGTTTCGGCCGCGCGACGCCGCGTCAGGCCAGCGCCGCGCCCAGGCGACGCAGCATCGCGGCGCCGTCGCCCCGCCAGGCGCTGCCGTGCATGCAGGCCAGCAGCTTCGGCTTCAGGGCCGCCAGCTTCTCGATCATCGCCGGCGCGTTGATGCTGTGGGAGAAGTAGTCGGCGACCTGGCGGAACTCCTCGCTCGGACCCAGGATGTCGGCGCTGGTGACCGGCTCGCCACCCGTGCCGGGCTGTGTGAACAGGTCGCCGCAGAACAGGGTGCCGGTCGTGCGGTCGAAGAAGTAGCCGCACTCCCACCCGTGGGGCAGGTGCGGCGTCGATTGCCACACCAGCTCGTGGTGGCCCAGATCGAGCACGTCGCCGTCGTTCATGGCGATGGGCTCCACGTCGACGAAATCGGTGACGGAAATCATGGCGGCGGTCCGGTCGCACACCGGCTGCGCGTTCGGCGCGAGGGCGAGGAAGTCGCGCAGGGCGCCGCACTCGTCCGCTTCGATGTGCGAGAACGCCAGGTAGTGCAGCCGCTCCAGCGGCATCACCTTCGCGATCTGCTCGCTCACCTGCGGAAAGAGCTTGCGCGGGCCGGTGTGGAACAGCAGCGGGCGGTCATCCACCACGAGGTACTGGTTGTAGGAGAACCCGCCCGGGAACTCCTCGGGCGGGATGGGTACGCTCACACGCCAGATGTCGGGGGCGACACGGTGGATGGAGCCTTGCGCTTGCGGTGCATTCATGGGGTGGCTTTCCTGGATCTCGGACGCGGGGACGAATCAATGCCCGGCTGCGGTCCGAGGGCAGCCAGCATCAGGTTCAGTTGACAAGCCCGGGTCGCCGCGCGCGACAGCTGGTGGTCGTGCATCAGGCGATGCCAGAAATCGAAATGGAGCAAGGAGTCCCAGACGGCGGCGATCTGGTCGTGGCTGCCGCGGGCGCCGTGGCGCTTCAGCAGCAGGATGCACAGGGCCAGCATGCGGGCGCGCCGGTCCTCGCCCTGTTGCTGCAGCAGGGGCAGGTGCTTGTTCTCGCGCCAGGCGAACCAGGGTTCGAAGTGCGTGTTCAGGGCGTCGCAGGCGTCGACCAGCACCGCCGCCGCGGAGGGCAGGTCGGGCGCCTCCAGCACGCGCTCCTGCGGGAAGACCGGTGCCTGGTCGCCCACATGGCCAGTGCAGGCCTGCAGCAGTTCATCGAGGGTGGGGAAGTGCTTGTAGACCGTGGGCAGCGAAACGCCGGCGCGTTGCGCGATCTGCGCGTACGAGGTGGCGAACACACCCTGCGCCGCATGCAACTCGACCGTGGCGACGGTGATGCGCGCCTTCAGCTCGTCCTGGCGTTGGCGGCGGCTGCGGTTGTCGTAGGGGCGGGTCGCCATGGTGGGAGGTCAGTTCCGTTATTTGAATTTAATTTAAATTAAACTAAACCCAAAATCAAGCACAGCAAATGAAATGACCGCTGTGTGCCGTGGCGGCGGGGTCCCAAGCACCGCCCACCGGCCAGCCGCTCGCTTTCCGGACGCAGCGGCAGTAGCATCGGCGCCACGACATTCCAACCCTGACCCCGACAGAAGCGAGTGCACGATGAAGCTCTACTACCATCCCGGCTCCACCACCTCCCGGCCCATCGTCCTGTTCGCGGCCGAGTCGAACATTCCGCTGGATTTGCAGGTCGTGGACCTCTTCACCGGCGAGCACTACCAGCCACCGTACGAGGCCATCAATCCCAACCACCTGGTGCCCGTGCTGGAGGACGATGGGTTCCGGCTCACCGAGAGCTCGGCCATCGTCAAGTACCTGGCCGAGAAAACGAACTCACCGGCGTACCCCAAGGACCTGAAGCTGCGCGCCCGCGTCAACGAGGCGATGGATTGGGTGAACACGCAGCTCAATCGCGACTATTGCTATGGCTTCGTGTACCCGCAGATCTTCTCGTTCCACAAGCGCCGCAGCGACGAGGCGCAGCAGGCGCAGCTCGAGTGGGGACGTGAGCGCGCCAAGGGCTGGCTGAAGGTGATGGACTCCCACATCTTCAAGCCGGGCCAAGCCTACATCTGCGGTGACAACATCACGCTGGCGGACTACTTCGCCGCACCCTTCGTGCATGTGGGAGAACTGACGGGCACCGAATACTCCGCCTACCCGAACGTGGATGCCTGGCTCAAGCGCATGAAGTCGCTGCGCAATTGGGACAAGACCTTCGAGGCGATCAACGGTTACGGCGCCTCGCTCAAGGGCCAGCCGATGGTGGCCGTCTAGGGAGTTCGCCATGATCCGCAAGCTGCATCACGCGGCCTACCGTTGCCGCTCCTCCGAGGCCACGCGGCGCTTCTACGAGGACTTCCTCGGCCTGCCGCTGGCCGAGGTGCTGGAGATCAAGGAAACCAAGAGCGGGCGGCCCACCAACACCCTGCACACCTTCTACCGGCTGGACGACGGATCGTTCATCGCCTTCTTCGAAGCGCCGGACATGCCCTTCGAGTTCAAGCCGCAACACGACTTCGACCTGCACATCGCGCTGGAAGTCGAGCGCCCGGTGCTGGAGGCGATGTTCGCGAAGGGCAAGGCGATGGGCATCGAGACCCGCGGCGTCTCCGACCACGGCTTCATCGACTCGATCTACTTCCGCGACCCCAACGGCTATGTGCTGGAGCTGTGCACGCCGCGGTCGGGGCATGACAAGGCCATGGACCCGGCGACCAACGGCGCGAAGAAGCGGCTGGACGTTTGGACGCAGGAGCGGGCGTCGGCGCAGGTCTGACCTCTTCCTCCTTCCCCCTCTGGGGGAAGGCTGGGATGGGGGCGCGCCAGCGCCGAATGCCCCCACCCCAACCCTCCCCCGGAGGGGGAGGGAGATTCTGCGGCGCCGCGGATTACTCCGGCTTGAAGTTGATGGACTGCAGCACGCCGCCCACGCGGTCGTAGTCGGCCTTCAGGCCCTTGTTCAAGTCGTCGACGCTGCGCGGCAGGCCGATGTCGAAGCCGGTGTCCAGCATCTTGGCCGCCAGCGCCTTGTCCGACAGCACCTTCAGCGTCGCTTCGCGCACGCGCGCCTGCACCGGCGCCGGCACGTCCGGCGTGGTCCACAGTCCCATCCAGGCCAGCGCATCCAACTGCGGGTAGCCCAGTTCGTGGAAGGTCGGCACGTCGGGCAGCTGCGGGATGCGCTTGGGCGAGCTCACCGCAAAGGCCTTGATCTTGCCGGCCTTGATCAGCGGCAAGGAGGTCGCCACGCCGTCGAACATCAGCGGCACGTGGTTGCCCATGACGTCGGTCAGGGCCGGCGAGGAACCCTTGTAGCCCACGTGCATGAGCTGGATGCCGGCCGCCTGGTTCAGCAGCAGGCCGAGCACGTGCGACAGCGTGCCAGGGCTGTACGACGCATAGTTGAGCTTGCCGGGGTTGGCCTTGGCGTAGGCGATGAATTCCTTCAGGTTGTTCGCCGGCACCGAGGGGTTGGCCACGAACACGAGCCCGCTGCGCGCGAGTTCGGCCACCGGCCGGATCTCCTTGAACATGTCCCAGCGCAGCTTGACGATGTGCGGGATCTCGCTGACCAGCGAGTTCACTCCGACCAGCAGCGTGTGGCCGTCGCGCGGCGACTGGAGCAGGTCGCCGATGGCGATGGCGCCGGCCGCGCCAGGCTTGTTGTCCACGATGACCGGCTGGCCCAGTTCGCGCGACAGCGGCTCCGAAATCAGTCGAGCCACCAGGTCGGCGCTGGCGCCTGCGGGGCCGGCGACGACCAGGCGCACCGGCTTCGAGGGCCAGGATTGCGCCAGTGCCAGGCCCGGCGCGACGGACAGCAGGGCGGCGGCCGAGACGAGGCTGCGGCGCGAGACGAGATTTGAATTCATCGTGGAGTTCTCCAAAAAAATAGTTATCGGTACGGAGCTTCAGTGGAGCCAGCGCAGCAGCGCCAGCGCCAGCAGCGCGAGGAATATGGTTTCGCCCAGCATCAGCGCGATCGGCTTGAAACCGACCGTCACCAGCTCCTTCAGCTGCGTCTTCATGCCGATGCCGGCAATCGATGCCACCAGGAACCAGCGCGAGATGTCATTGCCGGCACTCTGGACCGCCTTGGGCACCCAACCGGTGCTGTTGATCGCCACCAGGATGGCGAAGGCCACGGCAAACCAGGGCAGCAGCGGCGGGCGCTCGCCGCCGGCTTCAGCCTGGCCAGTGCGGCGCGTGTACAGCGCGGCGAACACGATCACCGGCAGCAGCATCGCCACCCGCATCAGCTTGACCAGCGTGGCGGCGTCGCCCGCTTCGGTCGAAATGCTGTAGCCTGCCCCCACCACTTGGGCCACGTCATGGATCGTGGCGCCGAGGAACATGCCGGCATCGAGCGGTGCATAGCCCAGCGCCTGCGCCAGCATGGGGTACAAAACCATGCAGATTGTGGACAGGGCGGAAACGCCGATCACTGTGAACAGCGTGGCGCGGTCTTTCAGCGGGTGATTAGGGAGGGCCGCCGACAGTGCGAGCGCGGCGGAGGCGCCGCAGATCGCGGTGGCGCCGCCGGTGAGCACGCCGAAGGAGGTCTTGAAACCCATCAGGCGCGCGGCCAGCATCGAGACCCCGATGGTGATCACCACCGACAGCACGACGGTGGCGACCGGGGCCCAGCCGAGCGCGGCCACCTGGGCGATCGTGATGCGCAGCCCGAGCAGGGCGATGCCAATGCGCAGCAGCTGCTTGGCGCTGAACTCGATGCCGGGACGGCAAGGGCCTTCGGCCGACAGGAAGTTCATCGCCATGCCCAGCAGCAGGGCGAACAGCATCACCGGCGCGCCATAGTGCTCCGACAGGAAGGTGGCGGCGGCGCCCACGACGCCGCAGGCCAGCACCCCGGGCGCCAGCGTGCGCACGCGCGCGGAGCCGAGCGAAACCCGGGCTGGCGTATCCATGGTCACGCCGTCGGCAGGCGGTAGTCCTGGAACTGGTCGCGCAGCTTGTTCTTCTGCATCTTGCCAGTCGCACCCAGCGGGATCGCATCGACGAACACCACGTCATCGGGCGTCCACCACTTGGCGATCTTGCCATCGTAGAACTGCAGCAGCTCTTCGCGCGTGAGCTCGGCGTTGGGCTTCTTGACCACCACCAGCAGCGGCCGCTCGTCCCACTTGGGATGGCGGGCGGCGATGCAGGCAGCCATGGCCACGCCGGGATGCGCCATCGCGATGTTTTCCAGGTCGATCGAGCCGATCCACTCGCCACCGGACTTGATCACGTCCTTGCTGCGGTCGGTGATCTGCATGAAGCCGTCGGCGTCGATGGTCGACACGTCGCCGGTGGGGAACCAGCCGTCCACCAAGGGATTGCCGCCTTCGCTCTTGAAGTACTCCTTGATGATCCAGGGGCCGCGAACCAGCAGCTCGCCCGAAGCCTTGCCGTCACGCGGCAACTCGGCGCCGTCTTCGCCCACGATCTTCATGTCCACGCCGAACACCGCGCGGCCCTGCTTGGACTGGATCGCCAGGCGCTCTTCGGCCGGCAGGTCCAGCTGCTTCTTCTTGAGAACGCAGGCCGTGCCGAGCGGGCTCAGCTCGGTCATGCCCCAGGCATGAAGCACCTGGACGTCGTAGCGCTCCTGGAAGGCACGCATCATGGCCGGCGGGCAGGCAGAACCGCCGATGATGGTGCGGCGCATGGTGCTGAACTTGAGGTTGTTGGCTTCCACGTGCGCCAGCAGGCCTTGCCAGACCGTGGGCACGCCGGCCGAGACGGTGACGCCTTCGGACTCGAACAGCTCGTGCAGGCTCTTGCCGTCCAGGAACGGGCCCGGGAACACGAGCTTGGCGCCGACCATGCAGGCCGCATAGGGCAGGCCCCAGGCATTGACGTGGAACATCGGCACCACGGGCAGGACCACCTCGCGCGCCGAGACGTTGAGCGAATCGGGCAGCGAAACCGCGAAGGTATGCAGCACCGTCGAGCGGTGGCTGTAGAGGGCGCCCTTGGGATTGCCGGTGGTGCCCGAGGTGTAGCACAGCGAGCTGGCGGAGTTTTCGTCGAAGGTCGGCCACTCGAACTTGTCGCTCTGCGCTTCGAGCAGGTCTTCGTAGCACAGCAGGTTCGGGATGCTCGTGGTCGCGGGCATGCGGCTGCGGTCGGTCATGGCCACGAAGGCCTTGATCGTCTTCACGCGGCCGGCAACGGCCTCGATCACAGGCAGGAAGCTCAGGTCGAAGAACAGGACCTGGTCTTCCGCGTGGTCGGCGATCCACACCACCTGGTCGGGGTGCAGGCGCGGGTTGAGCGTGTGCAGCACGGCGCCCGAGCCGGACACCGCGTAGTACAGCTCCATGTGGCGGTAGCCGTTCCAGGCCAGGGTGGCGACGCGGTCGCCGAACTTCACGCCCAGGGACGCGACGGCATTGGCCATGCGGCGCGAGCGGGCCGCCAGGTCGCGGTAGGTGTAGCGGTGGATGTCGCCTTCGACGCGGCGCGAGACCACTTCCTGGTCACCGTGGTGACGTTCCGCGTGGACGAGCAGGGAAGAGATCAGCAGCTGCTGCTGCATCATGGAACCAAGCATGGTGTACTCCTTGGATGTTTCGTTATTCGGTTGCGGCGGCGCGCGCGGCGTCCGCCTCATAGGTGCCGGCGGCGCGCAGGAAGGCGGCGGCGGCCACGATGGAGAACAGCGGCATCACCGCCAGCGCCACGGGCAGGCTGTAGGCATCGGACACCAGGCCGGCGATGAACGGGCCGGCGGCCAGTCCGAACAGGTTCTGGAACAGGGCCAGCACGGCGGAGCCGGTGGCGCGCACGCCAGGGTGGATCACGTCGATCACGACGGCAGCAACCGGTCCGACCGTGCAGGTCATCACGAAGCCGCCGGCCGCGATCAGGCCGAACTGCTGCGCCGGGGTGAGTTCGAAGCCCAACCCGGGCGCGGCGAAGGCGAAACCCAGCACGAGCAGCGACAGGATGCACAGGGCGGCGAGCGCGTAGAGCTTGTTGCGCGGCTGCTTGTTGCCGGCACGGTCGACCAGGGCACCCCAGGCCACGCTGCCGATCGCGCCGGCCAGCACGATCAGTGCCGCGCGGACGCCGGCCTGGTCGGCCGGGACGCCGTGCACGCGGTTCAGGAAGCTGGGCATCCAGGACCAGATCGCGGACACCACGATCAGCTGGGCCGCGCCGCCGATACAGACGAACAGCATGGTGGGCGGGCTCCAGAGCTTGTCCCACACGCGCCGCAGCACGCCGCCCACGCTGTGCGTAGCTTCTTCCAGCGCCGGCGTCAGCGCGACCGTGTGATAGTCCTTCACCTTCATGTACACCAGCGCCATCAGCAGGCCCGGGATGCCGACGAGGCCGAAAGCGGCATGCCAGCCCCAGCGCGCCGCGATCACGCCGCCCAGCATCACGCCGAGCACGGAGCCGACCGAAGCGCAGGCGAAGAAGCCCGCCAGCAGACCACCGCGCATGCGTTGCGGGAAGTGGCTGGCGATCAGGGCGGCGCCCACCGAGCCGTAGCCCGCCTCGCCCATGCCCACCGCGGCGCGCGCCACGAGCAGCTGCGTGTAGTTGCGCGTGAACATGCAGGAGATGCTGGCCAGGCTCCACACCAGGCCCATGGTGACGATGCTCTTGACGCGGCTGAAGCGGTCTGCGAACAGCGCCACGGGCAGCGCGCCCACGGCCACGGTGACCGAGACGATGGACACCAGCGCGCCCAGCTGGGTGTCGGACAGCCCCCATTCCGCCTTCATGAAGGGGAACAGCGACACGATCACCTGCCGGTCGACATAGTCCATGATCATCAGGCCGAGGGTCATGAAGTAGGCGAACCAGGCCGCCCCGCGGCTGAACAGGTAGCTTTCATCCGAGACCGGCCGGGCCTGGTCGATTGCGATGCCGGGCGCGCTCATGGCACGAGCACCGTAGCGCCAGTGGTCTGGCGGGATTCGAGGGCGCGGTGCGCTTCGGCGGCATCGCGCAGCGGGTAGGTACGGCTCGGCTCGCTCTTGATCTTGCCGGCGGCGACCAGGTCGAACAGCTCGCGGGCCATGCCCAGCATGTGCGGACGCGGCGTGGCGTAGTGGATCATGGCGGGACGCGTCACCCAGATCGAGCCCTTCACGGCCAGCAGGGTGGTGTCGATCACGACGGGACCGGAGCTGGTGCCGTTGCTGACCAGATGGCCGCGCGGCTGCAGGCTGTCGAGCGAGGCCATCAGCGTGTCCTTGCCGACCGAGTCATAGACCACCGGCACGCCCTTGCCATCGGTGAGTTCGCGCACGCGCTTGGCAATGTCCTCGCGCGAGGTGACGATCACCTCGGCGCAGCCGTTGGCCTTGGCGACCTCCGCCTTCGCATCGGTGGAGACGGTGCCGATCATGCGCACGCCCAGGGCCTTGGCCCACTGGCAGGCGATCAGGCCGACGCCGCCGGCGGCGGCGTGGTACAGGATGGTCTCGCCACCCTTGAGCGGGTACACCTGGCGGAACAGGTATTGCGCCGTCATGCCCTTCATCATCAGGGTCGAGGCGGTGCTGTCGGAGACGCCCTCCGGGATCGGGATCAGCACCTCGGCCGGCATCACGCGCACGTCCGAGTACGAGCCCTGCGGACCCAGCAGGTAGCCGACGCGATCGCCCGGCTTGATGTCGGTGACGCCCGCGCCCACCGCTTCGACGACGCCCACGGCGTCCGAACCGAGCCCGTTGGGCAGCGCCAGCGGATAGCGGCCGGTGCGGAAATAGATGTCGATGAAATTGACCGCCACGAAGGTGTGGCGTACGCGGGCCTGGCCGGGGCCGGGCTCGCCGACCTCGGTCTGCTCGTACTTCAGCACTTCCGGACCGCCGATTTCGTAAAAGCGTATGGCGTTCGCCATCTTTTGTCTCCTGTACTCTGTTAGAACTTAGCGGGTGGCCGCGGACAGGCGGCCGATGAATTCGTGGGCGCGGGGCCAGGGGCCGAATCCCGAGGCGGGATTGAGGTGGCCGACCTCACCGAGGTCCACCAGCTCGCTGCCCCAGTCCTTGGCCAGGACCTCCAGGCGTTCGTAGCGCGCCAGCGGGTCGTTGCGGCTGGCCGCAAAGATGCTGGGGAAGGGCAGGCGTGCCCGCGGCACCGGCAGCCAGCCGCCGGCGCGCAGTTCCTCGAGGGTGGGATACCCATCGGGCATGGCTTCCTCGAAGTCGGGCGGCGCCGCCAGCAGCGCGCCTTGCACCTTGACCTGCGTGCGTTGGGCCCAGTGCGCCAGCATGATCACGCCACCGCTGTGGGCGACGACCACAATCGGGCCGGCAATCGCCTGCGCCGCGCGCTCGATGGCTTCCACGCGCGTGGCGCAGTCCAGGTCGGCGCGGCCCATGGGGGGCACGCTCCGCACGCGCGGCAGCTCCTTTTCCAGCAGGGTCTGCCAGTGCTGTTCGACGTGGTCGCGCAGACCTGGAACGATCAGCACAGTTGGTTCATTGACCGTTTTCATCGCAGGAACTTCCCGTTCTGGTCCACCACCGTGATTTCCACGAAGTTGGAACCGTGATGCCGGTTCGGGCCGTAAGCGAGCCGGTAGCCGCCGAGGTCGACGTCGCTCATCTTTTCCAGCGTCGAATAGACGGCTGCCGGGGTCGGATTGGGGCCGGCGCGGCGCAGCGTTTCTACCAGCACGGAGGCATTCAGGTAACCCCACATGCGGTCGTAACTGGGCGTGAGCCCGGCCTTGCTCATGGAAGCGGCGAAACGGCGGGTCAGCGGCGACGTCTGGCGCAGCGGGAACGGCACGATCTGGGTGAATGCCATACCGCGCGCGGCCGGCCCGATCTGCTCGATCAGCGCGGTGGTGCCGGCCAGCGACAGCGCATAGACTGACGCCCGCGCGGATGGCAGGGATTTCATGAAGCCCAGCACCGCCGCACCTGCGGCCAGCAGCAGGATGGCCTCGGGCGCCTTTGCCGAGATCTCTTGCGCGGCCTGGGCTCCATTCGATCCGTTCGGCTCGAGCGCCACGGCCGCCACCAGCGTGCCCTGATGCTGCTTCACGGCAGCCTCCACCAGCGGGCGCATGTAGCGGCCCAGCTCGTTGTTCTGGTAGGCCAGCGCGAGCTTGCGGGTGTTCAGCGTCGCGAGATTGCGCACCATCGCCGCCACTTCGTCACCCAGGCTGGCCGTCGTGGTGAACAGGGTCGGGTTGGCTGGGGTGCGCACGATGTCCGCGCCGTTGTAGACGCCGAGCAAGGGCATGCCCTTCTCGTTGATGAGGGGCAGCGCACGCACCAGGCCAGGCACGAAGGCGTAGCCGAACAGCGCGGTAACCTTCTCGTCTTCGATCAGGCGGCGTGTGTTTTCCGCCGTGCGGTCGGGCTGCGCGCCGTCATCGAGCGTGAGAAGCTCGATGCGCGCGCCGCGCATGCCGCCTTCCGCGTTCAACTCGTCCAGAAGGGCCTTCTGCCCTTCTGCAATGGGCTTCACCACCGCGCCCAAGGGCCCGGTCAGCGGCAGGCTCTGGCCGATGCGAACGGTGGCAGCCGCGCCGGCAAGGGGCGCGAAGCTGGCCAGGGCGCTGGCGCCGGCCACGGCAGCGAGGGTGCGACGACGCGTGATCGACACGGCGGGCGTCCTCAAGCGACCTTGCGCAGGTAGCCCTGCTGGCGGCCCTTGGCGTTGGGCGCGAAGCCGTTGGCGGCCAGGGTTTCCTCGACGGTTTCGTAGAACACGCCGATCTTGCAGATTTCGCGCGCTTCCTTGCCGTTGGCAACTTCGCGGCCGAACTCGCGGGAGACGCGGACCAGCTGCTCGATCTGCTTGACCGTGCTCATCTTTTCCGTGCGCGACTGGTTCCAGAGGTTGTCCTCGATGCCGCAGCGCACATGCAGGCCCATGGCCAGGCCCATCATGTTGATCGGCAGCACGTTGCGCATGCTGCTTTCCACCGTCAGCATGGTGCCGTCGGGGATGGCGCGCAGGAAGTTGGCCAGGCTGTAGATCGTCGGCTGGTCCATGCCGCCGCCGATCGCCACCCAGTTGCAGACCAGCGGGCCCTTGTAGATGCCGCGGCGGATCAGGCGTTCGACGGTCTCGAAGCTGTTGATGTTGTAGAACTGGAAGGCGCTCTGGATCTTTGCCTTGCTGAGGCGGCGGATGTGCTCTTCGAAGAAGCTCGGCGTCGAGGGCACGATCATGTTGGAGTAGGCGCGGAAGCCATCCGGCTCGGCCAGGGAGGTGCCGGCGATGTCCTCGGTGTCCATCTGCTCGACGACGTTCATCTGCGAGGTGTTCACCGTCACCGTCACCTGGTCCGGCTTCGGGTCGAGCTCGGCCAGCATGTGGCGGGTGTCATCGGACAGCCACTTGGCCGCGGCGCCGTCGGATTCGGGCGCGAAGGAGATCGAGCCGCCCACCTGGATGATCATGTCCGGCACGGCCTTGCGCACGCCGGCGATCAGCTCGTTGAACTTGGACAGCTTCTTGCTGCCCTTGCCGTCGAGTTCGCGCACGTGCAGGTGCAGCACCGTCGCGCCGGCGTTGTAGCAATCCACTGCCTTCTGGATCTGGTCTTCCATCTTCACCGGGATGTCTTCGGGGAAGTCCGAGGGAATCCACTCGGGGCCATACGGCGCGGCGGTGATCACCAGCTTGTCCTGGTTCTCGGGAAAGAGGGAGCCATCGAGGAAATTCATGGTCGGTCCTTTTTTGTGGGATTGAGGTCTAAGCTGGCGGTGTCAGAAGGGCTTGTCGCCCATGATTCCGGCGCGTTCCATCTTGCGATGGCAGGGCGGGTAGTCCATCACGGCGTAGTGCTGCGTGGAACGGTTGTCCCACATGGCCATGCTGTTGGGCTTCCAGCGGAAGCGCACCTGGTATTCCGGGATCTGTGCCTGGCTGATCAGGTAGCGCAGCAGGTCGGAGCCGCCGTGCGTGTAGTCCTGGCCGTAGCGAACGTTGTCGGCCGTGTGGAAGTTCGTGAAGTGCGTCGTGAAGGCGTTGACGAACAAAATCTTCTCGCCGGTCTCCGGGTGCGTGCGCACCACCGGGTGCTCGGCGTCGGGGAACTGCGCATGCAGAGCCAGGCGCTTGTCGGTCGGCATCGCGGCGCCGAAGCTCGCTTCGATGCTGTGGCGGGCGCGCAGACCCTCGATCTGCTGCTTCACCTGCTCAGGCAGCTTGTCATAGGCCAGCGCCATGTTGGCCCACATGGTGTCGCCGCCCACGGGCGGGCACTCGACGCAACGCAGCACGCAGCCGAAGGGCGGCTTCTCGCGCCAGGTGGCATCGGTGTGCCAGGCGTTCTCGTAGCGGTCGTTCGGCGAATCGGGGTTCTTGTAGATGCGGACGAGACCGGGGTTCTCCGGGTCGCTGCCGGCCACCGGATGGTCTTCCAGGTCGCCAAAGTGGCGCGCGAAGGCCACGTGCTCGGGGCGCGTGATGTCCTGATCGCGGAAGAAAAGCACCTTGTGCCTCAGCAGCAACTGGCGAATCTCGGCGACCAGGTCCTTGTCGCGCGAAGCGACACCGAGGTTCACATTGCCGAGCTCCGCGCCGATCGCGCAGGTGAGCTGTTCCACCCGGATAGAGCGGGTCAGCGACTCGGACTTCACCACCGCCGGGGCATCGGAACGGGTATCAGACGTTTGTACGGCCATGTCGTCTCCTTGGGGAAACTGCGAGACTAAGCACCGGAAGGGCTTACAGCCCCCCCGACGCAGAGGGGGATAGGTGGAGGAAGGGTAGTCAGCCCGGCCGCAGATTCAAGCGAATGCGTCGGCCAGTAGCCCCAAAATACGTGCGCGTGACACCACTTGCTTGCGCGTGCCCGCGCCGAGCTTGGCAAAGAGGTTCTTCATGTGCCACTTGATGGTCTCTTCGCCCACCTGCATGGCCAATCCGATTTCCTTGTTGGACAGGTTGCGCGCCAGCAGCTCCAGCACTTCGCGCTCCTTGGGTGTGAGCACCATGCTGGGTGTTGCGCGGGGGGCCGGCTGGGGTGCCGGTCCGGGTGGCCGAATGGCCGCTGCCAGCGGCCCCGGCCGGGCCGCGGCAGGCGCGGACGCCGCCGTGACCTCGCTCACCCAATCGGCCAGTGCCGGATGGGCATCGGTAAACACACGTTTCAGGCCCGAGGCTTCGGCCAGGTCCAGCGCCTCGCGCAGGAGGGGCAGGGACTTCTCGCCGATTCGGTCCAGCACGTAGGCGCGCAAGCCCAGCGCCTCGATGCGCGCGCGCCCGTGGTGGTTGCGCAGGGCCAGCGCCTCGGCTTCGGTGAAGTGCGGCGCGGCGCGCCGCCAGTCCTGAGCCGCCACGGCGGCATAGCCGTGGGCGAGCAGCCGCAGGCCGGCGACGCTGCGCTGCCACATGGGGCCGGGCGGCGTGTCCGGCTCAGCCAGCAGGGCGTCGATACGCGCGCACAGCTCGCGGCAGGTCTCGCTGCGAAAGCGCCGCGCGTGCAGGCGCACCTGCTCCGACAGGCTCGCGATGCGCAGCCGGGGCAGCTTGCGCGCGATGCCGACCGCGTCGAGCGCGCCCAGCAATTCCAGCGCGCGGTGCTCGTTCTGGGTGGAAACGGACATGCGCGCCATGGCGCGGAAACCCAGCAGCACGCTTTCGGGCAGGCCGCTGCGCTCGATCACGTCGAGGCGGTTGGCCAGCAGGGCCGCCGCTTCATCGGGCTGGTCGCGCTCCCAGAGTGCGGCCGCCAGCAGGGCGGCCAGCATGCACGCAAAGCCGCTGCGCCGCCCCAGGTCGCCCTCAGCGGCCGCAATTGCGGGCCGCAGCAGCTGCTCGGCCAATTGCACCTGGCCTTCCCAGATGTAGCTCAGTGCGATGATGAAGTCGCCCCATCGCGCCAGATAGCCCGCCGCCGCGGCGCGGGGGTCGCGCGGCGCCTGCTGCTGGCGCAGCCGCGCCAGGGCCGGTTCGCCTTCGAGCAGGGTGCGGAAAGCCGTCCGGTTGGCATGGACCTGCAGCAGCAGCGGATCGCGCAGTTGCGGCGCGCTGGCCCAAGGGTCGTGGAGTTGCGCGAACCGGTCCGGGTCGTCGGCAAAGATGGCCGCGCCGCCAAGGATCAGCGCGCATTCGCACTGCAGGGAATCGTCCACCTCGGAGCCAGCCAGGATGCGCTCGACCAGCTGCTGCGCTTCTTCGTGTCGCTCGCTCAAGGCCAGCGACCAGGCGGCGGCCAGCAACAGGCGGGGACGGCGATCCAGCTCCTCGCGCGGAAAGCGGGGCAGCCACTCCAGCACGGCGCTTTGCCGGCCCTGGGTCATCAGCGACTCGTACAGGCTTCGCTCGGCCAGCTCGTAAGCCTGCTGCGCTTTTCCGCTGGCGAGCAGGTGCTTCGCGGCGGAGTCCAGCATGCCGTATTCGATCAGCCACTCGGCGGCGCGCGCGTGGAGCTTGTTGCGCTCCCCTTGCGGCAGGGCCTGCACCCGCTCGCGCAGGACCTCTCGCGCAAGCGGATGCATGCGCAGCCATTCGCTTTGTTCCCCGGCGACCAATACGGGTGTGTCGCGCACCAGCCGGGCGAGCCGTTCACCCGCGTCGGCGGCGCGGGTGAGTGCCGCGCACAAGCCTGGATGAAGATGGTCTGCCAGCGAGATGCGGGTGAGGAAATCGAGGTCAGCCGGATCGAGGTTGGCGAGCAGGTAGCCGACGATCTGCGACCGCATGTCGTTGGCCTGCACGTCGATGCGCGGGAGTTCGGCGCGCCCGCCGCTGGCCGAAGTGACGGACAAGGCGAGTTGCAGGCCGAGCGGCCAGCCTTCCACCATCTCGTGCAGGCGCGCCGCCTGGTCGCGATCCAGCGTTCCGCCGGCATGCTGGCGAACCAGCTGTATGGTCTCTTCCAGCGTGAAGCGCAGCTGGGCCGTGCCAATGACCGTGCACTCACCATACGCGACCAGGTCCTCCAGCCCCAGCTGGCAGTCGGTGCGCGCCGCCACGATGCTGCGCAGGTTGGGCGGAGCATTGCGCAGCAGGTAGGTGAGGGCTTCGCGTGAGGCCTCCGGAAGCCGCTCCGCCTCGTCGACCACCAACACGAGATTCAGCGCGCTGTGCGCCACTTCGGCGAGCCAGCTGGTGATGAGCTCCAGGCCATCGACGGCCCGCCCCTGCGGCTGCAGCAGCGCATGTCCGAAGGTGGGGCGGCCCGCGCCGATGCGCACCGCGAGCGCCAACGCCTGCACGAAGCGGATGGGTTCATCCTGCCGTTGCCCGGTCAGCCACGCCACCGCGGCGCCCTGTGCCAGGTGTTCGCGGCGCCACTGCGCCAACAGCGAGGTCTTGCCGAAGCCCGCCGGCGCTTGCACCAGCAGCAGGGGGCTTTCACGCAGGGACGGGTCCCCCGCGGCTGCGCGCACGATCGCGTTGCGCGGCACACGGGGCGGCGTGACCTTCAGCAGAAGGTCGCTGGATGCGGAAGAGGCGGGCTGGGACGACACTGAAACACGTCGGTGAGGCAAAAATGGTAACTCGCCGCCCGCAAAAAAGCTTCCCCCCCGTCAAGAGGAGGCTCGCGAAGGCCACCGGCGCTTACTCTGGACTCAGCCTCCTGGAGTCATCATGTACCGTCATCTGCTCGTGCCCCTCGACACCACGGACCTGTCCGTGCAGATCGTGGGTAACGCAGTCGCTTTCGCGCGCCACGTTGGCGCACGCATCACTTTCTTCCACGTTGCCCCGGACCCTGACGATGCGCTGGGTCGCGACCTCGAACTGCTGCGAGTCACCTCGCAGGCCGACTACGAATACGCGCGCGGCGGACGCACGCGGGAGTTGCTGGCCAAGGCGGAGGCCGCCGCGCGGGCCCTGGGCGTCACCGCCGATTCGCGCTGGAGTGCAGGCACCAAGCCGGCCCCCGCGATCATCGAGGCCGCCAAGTCTTTCCATTGCGACCTTGTTTTCATGGCCACCCACGGCCACGGCGGCAAGCTCGGCATGGCGCTGGCCTCCGATACCCTGACGGTCCTGCTCAATTCGGGCGTCCCGGTGCTCGTTTGCGCCGCCGGTGAACCCAAGGCGCCGGAACGGGCCATCGCGGTGATCCGCGACGATCACCGGGCGCTGGCCGCGGTCATCCACGCCTGGACCGGAACGCTCGCGCGTGCCGGTGACGCAGACAAGCCTGCCAATGCGCAAGCGATGCGCGACGCCCTGAGCTACCTGTCCGATTTTCCCCTGTCGGTGCACCATCCGAAGGAAGAGCGCTGGCTGTTTCCGCGCCTGCGCGCCCGGACCCATGCGCTGGACGCCGAGTTGGACGAGCTGGAGCGTCAGCACACGCGCGAGCATGCGCTGATGGAAGAGTTGACCGCACTGGTCACCGCGCTCGAATCCGCCAACGGCGAAGCGGAAGCCCTCGCGGCAACCCGGCGCCTGCAGGAGGGCGTGAACCGCTATGCCGAGTTCTACTGGGAACACATGGGCCGCGAAGAGGCCGTGGTGCTGCCCGGAGCCCAGCAATACCTCACCGCCGAGGACTGGGCGGAGATCAACGCGGGCTACGGTGAAGGCCTGGACAGCCGCGAGATGCGCCAACTGATGGCGAAGATCGTCGCCCAGTAAGCACTTCTGACGGACGAGCGCTGCAACGGCGCTTGTCGGCAGGATCCCGCCCGAGGGTCCGGGAACGCGCCTTGCTGCCATGACGTCTATCAGGCGTCATCATCCAAGGAGAGTTCCATGCGCAAATTCACTGCGTTGGGCGTGTTGCTGGCTGCCTTCGCGGCCGGTCCTTCCTACGCCCAGCAAGGCCCCAGCGATCCGCAGATCGCCCACATCGTGGTCACCGCCAACCAGGTGGACATCGACGCGGGCAAGCTGGCCGAAAAGAGCGCCTCGTCCAAGGAGGTCCGTGACTTCGGCAAGCAGATGGTCACCGACCACACCTCGGTCAACAAGTCGGCGACCGAACTGGTCACCAAGCTCAAGGTCAAGCCCGAAGCCAACGAAACCAGCGCCAGCCTGAAGAAGGGCGGCGACGAGAACGTGGCCAAGCTCAAGAAGCTCAAGGGCAAGGAGTTCGACAAGGCCTACGTGGACAACGAGGTCAGCTACCACCAGGCCGTGCTCGACGCGGTGGACAAGACGCTCATCCCGAGCGCGAAGAACGAGGAACTGAAGGCCCTGCTCGTGAAGGTCCGTCCGGCCTTCGTGCAGCACCTGGAGCACGCGAAGATGCTTCAGGGGCAGTTGGCCAAGTGAACGGCCCGGTGAGCGCCCTTCGAAGCCTGCTGGTGCTCGTCGCGCTGGCCGGCCCGATGACGGCCAGCGCGGCCACCCATGTGGTTACCATGGAAGGCATGAAGTTCGAGCCCGCCACGCTGCGGGTGAAGACGGGCGACCAGGTGGTCTGGCGCAACAAGGACCTGGTTCCGCACACGGCGACGGCTGCGGGGAAGTTCGACTCCGGGCAGGTCGGCGCCGGCAAGTCCTGGTCATGGAAAGCGGCAGCGCGCGGTCAGCACGACTACGTCTGCACCTACCATCCGGGGATGAAAGGCAGCGTGGTTGTCGAATGAAACCGGTCTCCAGCCCGCAGGATTCCCGGAGCGTGAATGACGCCGAGCTGATACAGCGTGTGCAGGCACGCGAAGCCTCGGCCTTCGAGCTCCTGATGCGGCGCCACAACCGGCGCCTGTACCGCATCGCGTACTCCTTCCTGCGCGATCACGCGGAGTCGGAGGATGCCTTGCAGGACGCGTACCTGGCCGCCTTCCGGTCGGCCGAGCGCTTCCGCGGCGAGGCGTCGCTGTCAACCTGGCTCACCCGCATCGTCGCGAACGAGTGCATGACGCGGATGCGGCGCAGCGCGCGCAGGAACAACATCGTGCCCATCGTCCAGGCCGCGGTGTTTTCGGAGGAGGACGAGCCCATGCCCGAGAAAGACGCCGGCAACGAACAGGAAACACCCGATCGCCAGATGCTGCGGTCGGAATTGCGTGCCTTGCTGGAACGCAGGATCGAGGCGCTGCCGTTCGACTTCCGCGTGGTGTTCATGATGCGTGCCGTCGAAGATCTCAGTGTGGAGGAAACCGCGCAATGCCTCGGCATCCCCGATGCCACGGTGCGCAGCCGGCTGTTCCGGGCCCGCAGCCTGCTGCGCGAGTCCATTGCGCAGGACCTGGATCTGGCCGAGCGCGATGTGTTCGACTTCGCCGGGGAGCGCTGCGACCGGGTCGTCGCGAGGGTGATGAAGGCCATCTGAACCGCGGGCTGGCCTGCTGCGGCCGATCAGTCCCAGAACGGCTTCGCCTTGCGCGCCGTGCGGCGGCAGGCGCGCGCGCATTCCGCGGCCAGCGCCGCTTCGCGCGCGGCAAGCCAGCCGGCGCCGAACCACGCAGCGGGATCGCTGGCCGCGCGCCGTTCGAACAGGGCGCGGCCCGCCGTCGCATCCTGGTAGCGGCCCAGGGCATCCTGCAGTTCCTTCAGCGATTGCACGTAGGCATCGACCGCCGAGCCCGCGAAGAGGGACCGAACGAGTTCGGCGAGGTAGCGCAGGCGCTTCAGGCGCTTGCGGACCCGGTGGCGCTCCTCCACCGGCAGTTCGTCGAAGTCTTGGCCGGACTTGAGGGTCTTGCGGTGCAAGCGCCGCAGGCGTTCACGCGCCTGCGCCCGCAGCGTCTTGGGTCGTTCTCCTTCGCCCTCGCGCAAAGCCTGCGCCAGCTCCGCCAGACCGAGGAACGCATCCTGCACGCCGGGCTCGCGGATCGCGGTGGCGAGATCGGGCAATGCGGGCGCCCAGGCTTGAACGGGGTGTCCCGCGTCGGCCAGCTCCCGCAGGATCGCCGGCAGCAAGGTCGACTGGTCACGGTGCTCGCCCAACACGCTGAACAGCGCGCGCAACGCGGAATCGATCTGTGCGAGCTGGTCCTCGGCAAGGCCGGCCACGTCCAATTCGCGCAGGGCGCTGCGCAGCCGCCTGAGACCCACGCGCAACTGATGGACGTGCTCGTCGCCGCCCTGGCCGGCCACCAGTTCCCTCGCATTCCACAGCACCTGCCGCAGGCCGGATTCGAGAACGGCGGCCTGCAGCTGCCGGCCGGATTCGCGCACCTGGTCCGCGATGACGGCTGGCGGCTGCTCGATGCGGTGTGCCAGCCGCCGGCCGAGGTCGGCCTTGGTCACGGGGTCGAGCCACAGGCCATGGGCCTGCCGCCAGCTGCGGGCGAGCTCGAATACGGCGGAAGCCGATCCTTCCTTCAGTTCGAGTTCGAGTTCCATCACGGGATACGCCGCGGCGTTGGCGCGGATTTCTCCGCGGTCCAGCGCGAGTTCGATGGTCGACCCCGCCACGGCGATCTCGCGCGTCAGGCGATGGATGTCGGTTTCGAACACGGGCTGCAACCGGGCGGCAGAGCGGCCGAGCGCGTCGTCCAGCATGGCGCGCAGGGGATGCCCGTCGTGCCTGGCCAGGTCGGGCTGCGGTTCCGCGCCGCCGGTGCCGATGGCCGCGTTGTGTTCGAGCCGGTCGAAGCCGCCGCGGCCCGGGCCCTTCACGGTCTGGACCCAGCCGCGCCCCTCCCGCCGCAGGCGAAGCGCAATGCCGGCCGTTTCCAGGTCGCCTGCCGGTGTATCGAAGTAGCGGGCCCGCAGGTGCTGGCGGCTCACCTCCCCGCGCTTCAAGGCTTGCTCGACGGCGGCGGCGTGCTCCGCAGGCACCTGGAACTTGAGCTCGAATTCGTTCACCGGCCCGGCGACTCAGTACTGCTCCGGAATGAACATCTCCGGCGATACCGGGCGGCGTGAGTAGTCCTCGTGCCGTACACGCTCTGGCATCACCACCTGGGTATGCGGAACCTCCTGGTAGGGCACCTGGCTGAGCAGGTGGTGAATGCAGTTCAGCCGGGCCTTCTTCTTGTGGTCCGCCTGCACGACCCACCAGGGCGCCTCCGGGATGTGCGTGCGCGCCAGCATGACCTCCTTGGCGCGGGTGTAGTCTTCCCAGAGCCGGCGCGACTCCAGGTCCATCGGGCTCAGCTTCCACTGCTTCAAGGGGTCGTGAATGCGGCTGAGAAATCGCAGGTGCTGCTCTTCGTCGGAAATCGAGAACCAGTACTTCACCAGCTGGATGCCGGAGCGGGTCAGCATCTTCTCGAACTCGGGCACGCTGCGGAAGAACTCATCGTACTGTTCGTCGGTGCAAAAACCCATGACGCGCTCGACGCCGGCGCGGTTGTACCAGCTGCGGTCGAACAGCACGATCTCTCCGGCTGCCGGCAGATGCGCCACAAAGCGCTGGAAGTACCACTGCGTGCGTTCCCGGTCGTTCGGCGCCGGCAGCGCAGCCACCCGGCACGCGCGCGGATTCAGGCGCTGGGTGATGCGTTTGATCACGCCGCCCTTGCCCGCGGCATCCCGTCCTTCGAACAGGATCACCAGCTTGTGGCCGGAAGCGACCACCCAGTCCTGCAGTTTCACCAGCTCACCCTGCAGCCGCAGCAGCTCCCGGAAGTAGCGCCGCCGCTCGTTCTTTTCGATCGCGCTGAGCGGCACCTCCTTGCCTTCGGCATCGAAGGGCCGGTCCTCCAGTTCAAGCTCGAGTTCTTCGTCGTAGCTGTCGACCACGTCGCGCTGGACACGGATCACGAAATCGTCGTTGATCATTTGACCTCTCCAATCAGCTTCGCCGCCCGGCGATCCGGCCAGGCTGCCACTTTCATATCCTCGGACATTGATGTGACAGGAGAAGGGCAGCTACCCGTCATCATCGAAGGCATAGGGACCGTCGAATTTCCCGGCGTAGGCGAGGTGGCTGACCAGGCCCGTGTCGCGGGTCCACGCATGCACCGTGAATCCCCCCGGCTCCAGCGTCCATGCGGGAGGGGCATCCGGCCGGAGGTTCATTTCGATCTGGTGCGCCGGCGATGGGCAGATCGACGCGATGGTGCCGCCAAAGCGCGTCTCGATCGGCCGATGCACGTGGCCGCAGATCACGCGTTCGACGTTCGCATGGGCGCGAAGCAGGGCATCGAGTTCGGCGGCGCCCTGGAGCAGCCCCATGGCATCCATGTGGTCGATGAAAGTGCGGAAGGGCGGATGGTGCATGGCGAGCAGGACCGGTTGGTCGCGCGCTGCATCGAGGGCGCGCGCCAGCCAGTCGAGCCGCTGCGCATCCAGGGCGCCGTGCGCTTGCCGCGGCACCGTCGTGTCCAGGGCGATCAGCAGCAAGCCGCCGACGGCCGCGCAATAGCGCAGGTCGCCCGTCGTGCCCAGGTGAGGGTGGTCGGGAAAGGCCGCGCGCAGCGCCTGCACCTCGTCGTGATTGCCGGCCAGCAGGAAGAGGGGAGAGGTCAGAGGGGCCAGCAGCCCTCGCAGCTGCCGGTACTCCTCCGGACGGCCGAGGTCGACGAGGTCTCCGGTGATCACCACCGCATCGGGCGCCAGCGGCAGCGCCTGGATGCTTGACACGGCCCGGCTGAGATAAGCGCCGGTGTCGATTCGTCCGCAGAGGGGATCGTTGGGCGCACGAACGTGCAGGTCAGACAGCTGCACTACCGTCGTCATCATCCCTGGCTCAATCATCGTCTCTCGCGCATCGCGCCAGCCGCCCACAGGCACTGGCAATATATTGCGACTGGTTCGATTCGATGCGTGTAGGACAGCAAGCTGATCAGGGTGACGGGCGGGTGAAAAGATGGATCTGATTCTTTGGCGGCACGCAGAGGCCGAGGAAGGGCGCACCGGCCTGGCCGACCTGGACCGGGCTTTGACCCGGCGAGGTGAAGAGCAGGCGAAATGGATGGGTGCCTGGCTGAGCCGCAGGCTTCCCGATGACACGCTGGTGTTGTGCAGCCCGGCGCTGCGTTGCCAGCAAACCGCGCTGCGGTTCGAACGCGGCTTCAAGCTGCTCGAAGCGCTGGCTCCCGGGCAGTCAGCCGCCAGCCTGATGGAGGCTGCGCAGTGGCCGTCGGCCCAGCGCCCGGTCCTGGTCGTCGGCCACCAGCCCACGCTGGGCGAGGCAGTGGCCAAACTACTGCGCATGCAGGGCAGCAGCTGTTACATCCGCAAAGGCGCTGCCTGGTGGCTGCAGAGCCGGGATCGCGGCAACGGTGTCCAGCAGGCCATCGTCTGGGCGGTGCAGTCGCCCGAGACGGCCCGCGACTGAATGGCTTCAGGCCTTGGCGGGCCGGCCGGTCTTCACGGTGGGCACGGCGCCCACACAAGCCAGGAAAGCGGCGTCGCCCATGGCCGCGAGGGCCTGGACCCCGGCGCGCAGGACCTCGCTCTTTTTCGTAGGACGCCCCAGCTTGGCGGCGCGAAGCTTCAATTCTTCCAGCACCGCGTATTCGGATTTGGGGATGGTGAAGCTATCGCGCACCAGCTTGGGCTTCTTGGGCTTTTCGAGCTTGGCGGCCTCGGCCTTGGCCGGAGCTCCGGTCTTCGCGGGAGCTTCGGTCTTCTTCGCCGGCCTTGTCGTTCCGGCAGCAGCAACCGCCGCTTTCCTGGACCGCTTCGCGGCGACTTGCGCCTGCTGCGGCATCGGTTTCTTCTTCGTGGCGGTTGCCATGTTCCAGCTCCTCTCGCAGTAAACGATATAAACAGTATATATCGTTAATTGCAGCTGGATTCAGACTGTGAAGCTCCAGGGCGTCTTTTGCCACGCCACGGACTCCTGCTGCAACAGGTGCAGCGACTGCGGGTAGCTGGAGCCCCAGGCCTGGGGCAGGGCGAGCCGCAGCGCTCGCCCGTCCCGGGTGAGTTGCAGGCCGCGAAGCTCGGCGTCCCGCCGCGCATGGCAGAGGATCACCGCGAGCCGCAGGCAAAGCAGTTGCTGGATGAAGAACTCGTCGTCGAAATCGGCATCGAGCTTGCGCAGCTTGCCCCGATGCCCCAGCACCAGCAGGCTCAGGCGGTGCAATTCCTGCTGCGAAAAACCGGCGGCGTCGGTGTTGTCGAGGATGTAGGCGCCATGCTTGTGGTAGTCGCTGTGGGAGACCTGGATCCCGACTTCATGCAGCTGCGCGGCCCATGTCAGCTGCCGGGCAGCATCGCGAGCTTCTTCGGACCCCAGCAACTGCTTCAGGAAGTGGCCGGCGGCTTGTGCCACTCGCCGGGCCTGCTTGCGGTCGACACCAAAGCGGACGGCGAGCCGCTCGATGGTGGCCCCCCGCACGTCGCTTTCGGCCTGCTCGCGATCGATGAGGTCGTACAGAAGCCCATGCCGCAGGGCGCCGCTGGCAGCAAGCATTCGCTCGACGCCGAGC
Organism: Ramlibacter tataouinensis; assembly: GCF_001580455.1. NCBI lineage: Bacteria > Pseudomonadati > Pseudomonadota > Betaproteobacteria > Burkholderiales > Comamonadaceae > Ramlibacter > Ramlibacter tataouinensis. The sequence goes on along the minus strand of NZ_CP010951.1, from coordinate 4,727,528 downwards.
AGCGAAAACACCGCACGCAGGATGCTCAGTCCACCGCCGATAACCGGACGCCGGTCGTCCTTCAGGCCGGGCAGGCGCAGGCGATCGGCGCTGCGTGCGAGCAGGAGCTGCCGCTGCAACCAGGCCAGCCCCTCGGGTGTGATTTCTCCCTGTCCCTGGCTCGATGCGAGCAGCATGTCGGCGACGGCACCGATGGTGCCGGATGACCCGTAGGCGACTTCCCAGCGTTCGCGGGTGTAGATGTCCAGGGCGCCGTCGAGGATGGCCTGCGCGGCCACTTCGGCCCGCTCGAATGCCGGCGCGGTGAACTGGCCCTCGGGGAAGTAGCGCATCGACCAGGCGACGCTGCCGACCCGGAAGCTCTCCGTCACGTCCGCCCGGTAGCCCTGGCCGAGGATCAGTTCGGTGGACCGCCCGCCGATGTCAACCACCAGCCGCTTTTCGTCCGACTGCGGCAGCAGGTGCGCGACGCCCTGGTAGATCAGCCTGGCTTCCTCCCGCCCGGAGATCACGTCGATCGGATGGCCCAGGATCTCCTGGGCCCGGGACAGGAAGGCGTCGCGGTTGCGGGCCTCACGCAAAGTTTGTGTCGCCGCCGCCCGGACCTGGGCCGGGCCGAAGGACGCCAGCTGTTCCGCAAAGCGGGCCAGGCACTGCCAGCCACGCTCCATCGCTCCGGCCGTCAGATTGCGCGAGTCGTCCAGGCCACCGCCCAGGCGAACCGGTTCCTTCAGGTACTGCACGCGAAGAACCTGGCCGTGGTCGAGCCGCCCCATCTCGAGGCGGAAACTGTTGGAGCCGAGATCGACAGCGGCGAGCAGCGTGCCGTCTTTCATGGTGGCGGCAGGATAGCACCCGCGATTCTGCGCAGTGCACGGTGTTGCCGGAAGTCCGCTCGCGACCTGTTTGAAGCTGGCGGGGCTCTGCTCGCAGGAGCCATTCCAGGCATACCAGTACACCTAGCATCTCGACAGTCCTGATGTTCAAAGGCGCTGCGCTGACCGCCTGTAAAATGAACCTTTGACTGTCCAGCACCAGCCCCAGTCTTTCTTTCCCGTCAGCGGGTCAGCATAGCTCTTGTGCAGCCCGCGACCAGTGGCGTGACGCGGAATGCATTGAGACCCGGCCGTGTTTGACGACCGTCAACCAACCCCCGGCCGAACCTTTTGACAATGCATCGCACCCTCAAGGGCCTTACCCTCCTGTTCAGCTCCCGGCACGCTGTGTGCATCGAGCCGGAGGCCGCAATCCAATGACAAACACCGCCTCTCCAACCAGTCAACGCGACCTCGGTCGTCACGCTTACGGCCGCGACGAACTGCTGGCCTGCGGCCGTGGCGAACTCTTTGGCCCGGGCAACGCCCGCCTGCCGTTGCCCAACATGCTGATGTGCGACCGCATCGTGCGGATCGACGACACGGGCGGCGCCTACGAAAAGGGCCAGATCGACGCAGAACTGGATATCCGTCCCGACCTGTGGTTCTTCGGCTGCCACTTCGAGGGCGACCCGGTGATGCCCGGCTGCCTCGGACTCGATGCGCTGTGGCAATTGGTGGGGTTCTGGCTGGCTTGGCGCGGCAACCCGGGGCGCGGGCGCGCGCTGGGCGCAGGTGAGGTCAAGTTCACTGGCCAAGTGCTGCCCTCGGTCTCCCGGGTCAGCTACCGCCTGGACTTGAAGCGCGTGATCGAGCGCAAGCTCGTCATGGGTATCGCCGACGGCTTTGTCTACGCCGACGGCCGCGAGATCTATTCGGCCACCGACCTGAAGGTGGGCCTGTTCACGTCGACGGAGGGGTTCTGATGCGTCGAGTAGTCATCACCGGCCAGGGCATCGTCTCCAGCCTGGGCAACAACCTCGCGGACGTAGCGCAAAGCCTGCGCGAGGGGCGTTCGGGCATTCGCTTCAACCCGACCTATGCCGAACGCGGGCTGCGCTGCCAGGTGAGCGGACGGCCCGACCTGGACCTCGAAGCGGCGGTCGATCGGCGCACCCTGCGCTTCATGGGCGACGCGGCTGCCTATGCCTGGCTGTCCATGAAACAGGCGGCCGAGCAAGCCGGCCTGGAGCCGGGCCAGATGTCGAACCCACGCACCGGTCTGGTGGCGGGCTCGGGCGGGGCGTCCAGCTTCAACCAGGTGTGGGCAGCCGACACGCTGCGCGCCAAGGGCATCAAGCGCGTCGGCCCCTTCATGGTCACGCGCACGATGGGCAGCACGGTCTCGGCCTGCCTGGCGACGAATTTCGGCATCAAGGGCGTCAACTACTCCATCAGCTCGGCCTGCGCCACCAGTGCGCACTGCATCGGCCACGCCGCACAACTCATCGCCTGGGGACAGCAGGACGTGGTCTTTGCAGGTGGCGGCGAAGAGGAGAGCTGGGAGCTTTCGCTGCTGTTCGACGCGATGAGCGCGATGTCCTCCGGCTTCAACGACCGCCCCGAGCAGGCCTCGCGCGCCTTTGACGCGGCGCGCGACGGGTTTGTCATCGCCGGTGGCGGCGGCATGCTGGTGCTGGAGGCGCTGGAGCACGCACAGGCGCGCGGCGCCACGATCCTGGCCGAACTGGTGGGCTACGGTGCCACCTCGGACGGCTACGACATGGTTGCGCCCTCGGGCGAGGGTGCGGTGCGCTGCATGCAGCAGGCGCTGTCCACGGTGCGCACGCCGGTGGACTACATCAACGCCCACGGCACCTCGACGCCGGTGGGCGACGTGGCCGAGCTGGGTGCGGTGCGCACCGTGTTCGGCGATCGCGTGCCCAGCATCAGTTCCACCAAGTCCTTGTCGGGCCACTCGCTGGGAGCGGCCGGCGTGCAGGAAGCGATCTACAGCCTGCTGATGCTGCAGGGCGGGTTCGCCGCTGCTTCGGCAAACATCGAGACGCTGGATCCGGCTGCCGAAGGGCTGCCCGTCCTGCGTCAGCGCCTCGACCAGCCATTGACGACGGTGATGTCCAACAGCTTCGGCTTCGGCGGCACCAACGCTTCGCTGGTGTTTTCGCGCTTCGACGCCTGAACCGCGACCCCCGCGCATTGACCGCCCCGAGCCTGCCTCACGTTCGCGGTGCGCTGAGCGTGCTCGCGCTCTCGCTGAATACGCTGGTCATCACCGCGAGCCTTGTGCCGCCGGCCTTGCTGAAACTGCTCGTGCCGGCCGCTGGGGCACGCCGCCTCGCCGATCGAGCGCTTTCCGCTTTGGCTTCGGCATGGGTGGCCGTCAACAACGCCTGGATCACCGCAGTGCGCCCCGGCGCGCATTGGGATGTGGAGGGCGTCGCCGACTTGCACCCGCGCGGCTGGTACCTGGTCACCAGCAACCACCAGAGCTGGGTCGATATCCTGGTGCTGCAGCGCATCCTCCATGGCCATGTTCCGTTCCTGAAGTTCTTCCTCAAGCGCGAACTGATCTGGGTGCCGGTGATCGGGCTGGCCTGGTGGGCGCTCGACTTCCCATTCATGAGCCGGGGCAGCAGCCGCGGGTCACGCGGCCAGGACATGGAAGCCACACGCCGTGCCTGCGAGAAGTTCAAGCGCATACCGACCTCGGTGATGAACTTCCTCGAAGGCACGCGCTACACGCCGGCCAAGCACGCCGAGCAAAAGAGTCCGTACCGGCATCTGCTCAAGCCCAAGGTCGGCGGGTTGGGGATCGCGCTGGCCACCATGGGCGAGCAGTTCGAGGCCCAGCTCGATGTGACCATCGTCTATCCGCACGGCGCGCCGAGCTTCTGGGATCTGATGTGCGGGCGGATGGACGCTGTGATCGTGCGCGTGCAGCAGCGCGGCATCCCGCCGGAGCTGCTGGACACGACCGTTGGCGCAGAGCGGGCCCAGCACCGGCGCCTCAGCCGCTGGGTCGAGCATCAATGGGTCGAGAAGGACCGGCTGATTGAGGATCTGCTGCAGCCGGCCAAGAGCGAGGCGCTTTAGGCCCCAAGCCAAGGCTGCCCCTTGACTTCAACGCCGGGATCTTGATGTTGATACGATGTATATTATGTCAACTAGTAAATGGGTCCGTTTCTCCGCATAGCCTTCCCTGGCCTCGACCCCTCTCAGTTCACATCACATCCAGCGCCAACTTGAGCGGCACCATTTGCTGCGCGCCCATATCCACTGCCACCGGCGCTGCCGTGGTGACGCGTCCCGGCGGCACACCGGCTTGCGCGAGCGCCGAGGTCACGGCTTCGGCGCGCTGTTGGCCCAGGCGCGCCAGCGCCTCGGGTGCCAGGGCCTGCTCTTTTTCAAGGCGCTGCAATAGCTCGCCATAAAAGCCGCCGGTGTCGGCGACCTGCGGCTCGTTGCGCATGGCGCGGCGGACCTGCTGGAATACCGACAGTTTCTGCGGCGGGCTGCTGCCGCTGGCGCCCAGCGCGGCGGTGCTTGGCGGCGCGTTCTGGGCTGCCACGCGCATCTTGTCGAGCTCGGCGTCGCCGAAGCGCTGCGCGTAGAGCTCGCGCACGGCGGACTGCATGCGGCTGTCCCCGAGGTCCGGACGGCTGCCGGCTTCCTGCGCGGCGGCCGGCAGGCCCGCACGGCGTGCCAGCTCCTGGTGCACTGCACGGGCGCGCAGCGCCGAGGTGTCCGCTTCCTGCGCGTAGCCGGCGGGCACGGCCACCTTGAACTGCTCGCGCTTCTTCATCACATCCGCCACACGGGCCAGTTTCTCGCGCTCGGGCGGCAGCAGCTGGGCGCTGCCGACGTCGAATTCGATGGCCTCGAGCCGGTCCTCGCCGGAACCGCCGCCGCCCGCCATGGCGCGGAACGGCGACGCCAGCACCTTGGTCACGAAACTCACGAGCGCCTTCCAGATGAGGGCGCCGTAGTCGAACTCGGGGTCTTCGAGGCTGCCCCGGACCGGCAGGCCGAGGTCGATGCGGCCCTGGTCGTCCTTGAGGATGCTCACGGCCAGCTTCACCGGCAGCTTGGTCGCATCCGGGCTCTCCACCTTCTCGCCCAGCGTGAGCTGGTCGATCACGATCTTGTTGTCGCCTGCCAGTTCGCTGTTGCGCACCTGGTATTGCAGGTCCAGCGACATCTTGCCGGCCGCGATGCGATAGCCGGCGAATTTCATCGAGTACGGGCTCTGGCTCACCATGTCGATGTTGCGGAACACGACGGACACATCCGTGTTCTCCCGCGGCTCGAAGGGGTTCAGCGCGCCGCGGATGCGCGCGAGCCCGAACTCGTCCACGGAACCATCCAACTCCAGCTGGCTGCGCGTGCCACGCTTGGTGCTCAGTCCGACGATGGTGCCGTTGAGCTTGTGGATCAACGCGCCGAATTGCGGGGTCAGGCTCAGGTCCTGGAAATTGAGTTTGCAGTCCTGCAGGCGCAGCGCCCCGATGCGCACCGGGAATGGCTCGGACGCCTGCGCCGGACCAGCACGAGCCGCCGTCTTGACCACGGCTGGCTGCTGCTGTTCGGGCTTCTTGACCAGCAGGCGCGCGGCATTGATGCTGCGATCGGCCTCGATGGTCAGGGTGGAGTCCGATCCGATCAGCCTGACCTCAGGAATATCCACGCCGGCGAGGCTGGCCTTCACGCCCTTGGCCGAGAGCATTCGCCAGGACGCGAACGGCTTGCCGTTCGCTTCAAGGAGCCTAAGCCCGGCGACTTCACTGTTGCCGGTGAACTGAACGATCGGGGCGTCTTTGCCGGCCTTTGCCTCGACCCGTCCCTGCACGTTCAAGGTCCCTGCGGCGAGCTTCAGCAGCAGATGGCGCTCCAGGACGGGCTGCGCCACGGCCACGGGCAGATCGCGCAGTTGCACGTCGGCTGTGACGCTCCGGGCTGCCGGGATGGCCTGCCCCTTCATCGCGAACTGCCCACCCTCTCGCACCCGAAAGCCGCCTTCGAACGGCACGGGTCGGGTCATGTCGGTGCCTGCCTCGTGAACCTGCAAGGACACGTCCTGCAGTTGCGTGCGCAAGCCAATCCCCCGGTCTTCGACCTCGACGGCAAGCCCTGAAAGTGCCACCTGGTGTGCCTGCGCGCTCCATTCCGGACCGCTCTCCTTCTTCCGTGCACCCGCGGGTGTGGGGTTCGTCAGGCGCATCAGGTCGATGCCGCCGCGCTCGTCTCGAACGACGCGGATGCGCCCGCCCTCCACCGAGAGCTTGCCGATTTCCACCCGCCGGGTCGCGAGATCCGCTGTCGCATCGGCGAGATTCACGCGTTCGATCCGCACCGGCCGCGCGTCACCCTGCGAGGCCGATAGGCCTTCCAGGCGCAGGTTCGCCTCGCGCAGGTTTGCCACCGGGCCCTGCGCCGAACCCTGCGCCTCGATCGCCAGCGCGAGGCCGAGCTGTTCGACGTCCCAGGTGGTGGGAGGCTCCACCGACGCGTCCACCGCCCGAAGCTTGATCTGCTCCAGCTGCAGCTGTTTGACCGCCAGCTTCCACGGACCGGCGGGCTCGGCGGACGAATTGCCATCGGTGGCCTCGCCGGCTTTGTCGGCGACCTGCTTCCCCAGGTCGAACTCGCCGCGGAAATCGCGCCGCACGACGAGCTCGCCTCCGGTCACCTTGAAGGCGTCGATGGTGAGCTCGCGCGCGGCCAGGTCGCCCGCCAGCCCGGTCACGTCGACGCGCTTGAGCACGGCGAAGGGCTCCTTGGCGTCCGCCCGGATGCCCTGCGCGCCGTCGATCGAGACCGTCCCGTTCGCCACCTTCGCCTGGACGCGCCCGCCGTCCACGGCCACGCTGTAGGGCAGCTTGGCATTGAGGACACCGTCGGCAAGCGCCACGCGGATCAGCTTGTCCAGATAGGCCCCGGGCGGCCGCAGGCGCACCGACTCCACCGTGACTTCGCCCTGCGCCCGGACTGGATTGATCGACGCGTCGCCGCGCCAGAGCACGCGTCCGCCGCTGCCGATGTCGGCGCTCAGGTTGTGGCCGTTGGCGTCCTGCGGCAGCGTGCTGATCCGGTTCAGCTGAAGCTCGATGGGCATGACCTGCTCTGCATAGCCGGCCTGCTGGTCGTCGATATCGACGCGGCCGCGCGTGACGCTGAGGTTCTCGGCGACGAATCGCGGCATCGCCTGTTCTTCGCCCTCTTTCTTGCGGGGTTCGGCCTTCTGCTGCAGGGCCTCGAGCAGCCGGCCGACGTTCGAACGCCCGTCCGGATCCACCGCGACGCGTAATGCGGGACCTTCGATGCGTAGTTCGCGCAGGCTCCACGCCCGGCGGAACGGCGAGCGCCAATCGCCCTGCGCCACAACGCGGTCGATCGAGACCAAGGGGCGGCCATCGGACTCGGCCAGCGCAAGCTTGTCGGCGACCAACCTCAAGGTGAACGGATTGAACTTCACCTCGCCAACAGAGCCCTGCCGCTGCAGTTCGGAGGCGGCGATGCGCGGCACCTGCCACTGCACGAGGCGCGGGACGGCGAAGAAGCCGAACAAGGCATAGACGGCAATTCCGATTCCCGCGACGGCTGCCCCGATCTTCCAGCGTCTGGTCATCGGGGCAAGATAGCCAGTGGCCCATGGGCAGTGCGCGGGAAAGTGCAATCAAGTCCGCGCGACGCGTGCACGGCGTGGCGTGCCGTTGCAGTTCTTACGGCTCTCCCGAGTCACTTTTGTTGCAGACTTCCCGGCGCAAAGGAGATTCGCCATGGCCGTCAATCTCGTCGAACTGATTTCCAGCGCCATCACGCCCGATACCGTCCAGGGCCTTTCGAAGGTGCTGGGGGAGCGTGATTCCGCCGTGCAGGCGGGGATCGGCGCCTTGGTGCCCGCCTTGCTGGGTGGCATGGCTTCCAAGGCCTCCACGCCCTCCGGCGCAGCCAACCTGCTGTCCTTGATCAATGGTCCCGAGGTGGACGCAGGGTTGCCGGGAATCATCGGGAACATGTTGAGCTCGGGCGACTCGAGTGCCCTGCTGCAGCAAGGCAGCAGCCTTTTGGGCGGCCTGTTCGGATCGGACAAGACCTCGAACATCGCCAGTGCCCTTGCCGGCATGACCGGCATGAAGATGGGCAGTGCGACCAATCTGCTGGCAATGTTGGTTCCGCTCATCCTGGGCGTGTTGAAGCGCTTCTTTGGCGAGAAGCGCATGGGCGCCGGCGACGTGGCTGGGCTGTTCGCCGGCCAGAAGAACTTCCTCGATGGCAAGCTCGATCCGCGCCTGACATCGGCGATGGGGCTCGGCTCGCCATCCAGCCTGCTCTCCGGCCTGGGCGACACCGCCGCCGGCGTGGCGCGCGGCGCGGCGGCGACGACGGCGCGCGCATCGGCGGCCACGGCCGCCACCGCCTCGGCCGCGGTGGCGTCCACTTCGGGATCCAGGCGCTGGATGCCCTGGGCGCTGGCGGCCGTCGTCGCGGCGGTGCTGCTGTCGATGCTTCCTCGCTTCGGCGGTGACAAGGCTTCGGCGCCGGCCGTCGCGACGGCGCCGTCAACCTCGACCGGGTCGGCGGGCCTGGCAACGCCGGCACCGGCGGTCGATCCTCCGACCGCAGCAGCGCCGTCGACGACCGCCATGGGCGCGGCGCCTGCGAGCTTGCCCGCCAAGATCTACTTCGAGACCGGCAAGTCGGAGCTCGGTCCCGACAGCACGACGCTCATCCAGTCCGTGGCCAGTGCGCTGAAGGCCAACCCCTCGGCCAAGGTCGACCTGACGGGCTTCACCGACAAGACCGGCGACACCGCCGCCAACGAGGCACTGGCGAAGAAGCGCGCCGGTGCCGTGAAGTCTGCGCTCGAGTCGGCCGGCGTGGCCCCCGACCGTGTGGGCATGAAGGAGCCGATGTTCGTCGAGATCGGCGCTGCGGGCTCTGATGCCGAAGCGCGCCGGGTGGATATCGCGGCAGCGAAGTAAGGACCGGGACCTTGGCGCGTAGGGGTGCGATCAGAAAGGATCGCCCACCGTGCCGCCTTCGGCAGCCACCGCCCGGCCGAATGCCGGCCGGGCCTCGAGCCGAGCGAGGTAGGCCTTGACCGCGGGTGTGTACGCGGCCTCCAGGCCCAGAGTGCTCGCTAGCCGCAGCGCGTACCCGACCGACACGTCGGCGGCGGTGAAGCGTTCGCCGCAGAGGTAGTCATTTCGTTGCAATGGGTCCTCGATCCATCGCAGGCGGCCGCTGAAGAAGCGCCGGTAGTCTTCGGCCGCCTGCGGCAGCCTGCGTTCCTCGGGCTCCACCCGCGTGTAGCGCAGATGCACCGCCAGCGGAAAGGTCAGCGTGGCTTCGCCGTAGCTGACGAAGTTCAGGTAGGCGGCATAGCCCGGTTCGCCGGGATCGATGCAAAGCCTGGGACGGCTTTGCCGCTGCGCGAGGTAGTGGCAGATCATGCTGGACTCCGTCATCCGCACGTCATCATCGACGTAGTACGGTATGGTTCCCAGGGGGTTGATCGCGAGGTACCCGCGGGCATGCACCCGGGGCGGAAACGGCAGCAGGTGCAGTTCGTAGTCCAGCCCGAGTTCTTCGAGCATCCACAGGACACGGAACGAGCGGGCCTGGCGGCAGTGGTAGAGCGTCGGGCGGTTCATCTTGGTGCGTTTTGCGGGTGGAAAAACCCTTTGCTAACAGCTAGTTACCAATTGTTTTTATACTAACTGTTGTTTTGCGTGATGCATTCGACACGCCTTGCTTGCCGTTTGCACAGCCAGCGAATAAATTTGTAAACAGCAGTCTGCAACTCTATTACTCACTCAATGGGCTGGTTCAAGAACCGTTTGAGAAACAGCATCTTCGGCATGCTGGGCAGTTCGCGGACGCCCTCGGACTCCGTGCTGCTGGACGGCGTCGAGGACATCCGCGAGTCCATGCTGGACGCATTGGGTGACCCCGGCCACAAGCAGTTCCCGCAGGTGATCCGGCGCATTCGCTATGCGGACGATATCCAGGCGTTGTGGTACCTGCGCGGCGACCTGATGGCTTCGCTGGCCGCGCTGCACGGTGAAGTGGCGGCGCGCCGGAAAATCGCCGGCATCACCGAACAGTTCCACGGCCTGCTGCCCAGCAACCAGATGTCGCGCCCCAGTCCGCTGGTGAACTAGGGCCTTCGGCGCCTTCCCGCCCTTCAGTGGCGGTGTCCCCAAAGCACGAACGCATCGCGGCCTTCGACCGCCAGGTGAACCTTTTCGCCCACCGGCAGGCAGACTTTGGTCGGAACGTGGCCAAACGGCAGGCCGGTGAAGACCGGCGCCTTGACTTGCGAGCGCAGCCAGTCGACCACCGTCTGGAAACGGTAGCCGCGGTCGTGGGGATAGAGCTTGTAGTTGTTGAAGTGCCCGAGCAGGATGGCCTTCTGCCGCGCGAGCACGCCGGCATGGAGAAGCTGGGCCAGCATTCGCTCGATCCGGTAGGGGTGTTCGGCGATGTCCTCCAGGAACAGGATGCCGCCGCGTGCCTGCGGCAGCCAGGGGGTGCCGACCAGGGAGGCGATCATCGCCAGGTTGCCGCCCCACAGCAGGCCCTGGATCTCGAACGGCTCCGCGCGCGCCTCGCTGCGCGGCAGTTGCCAGCCCGTGCCCTCGCCCTGCCCGCTCACCAGGTCCTCGAAGCAGGCCTGCATGATGTCGTCGGGTTCGCCCTCGACGCCAAAGTCCTCGCCGACGGCCGGGCCGGCCCAGGTGACCGCGCCGGTTTTGGCGAGCACCGCGTTCTGGAAGGCGGTGAAGTCGCTCAGGCCGACGAACACCATGCCGCGATCGATCGCCTTGGCGACCTGCTTGTAGGGAATGCCCGGCAGCAGGCGCGTGAGGCCGTAGCCGCCGCGCGTGGTGATGGCCACGTCGGCGCCGCTGGCGGTGGCGCGGGCGATGCCTGCCAGGCGCACCTCGTCGTCACCGGCGAAACGCATGCGCGTGGCAAATGCCGCTTCATCCAGTTCCACCTCGTGGCCCAGGGCCTTGAGGCGCTGCACGCCGCGGCGGATCACGGACTTGTCGCGAACGGCACTGGAAGGGGAAAAAACGTAGATCTTCTTTTTCACGGGCGGAAGTATCCCACCGCCGCGCGCGCGATCTGCTCGCCGTGCTCCTGCACGAAGTGCCCGGCCTGCTCCAGGACCATGGGCTCGGGGCATCCGCGAATCACCTGCCGCAAGGCCTGCATGACGGGCGCGCCCAGCACCGGGTCCTGCGCGCCGATGGCCATCAGGCTGCGGCCGCTCCAGTCCCTCTGCCAGAACTCGCGCGCCTGGCGCGACACCGCGGCGCCATCGGCTTGCGGCGACTCGGGCACCATGGGCGGGAAGGCGCGCAAGGCGGCGCGATGCCCGCGGTCCGGGAACGGCGCGTTGTAGGCGAGGCACTCGGCGGCGCTCATCTGCGGATTGCCGCGCCCGAACAGGCGCGCGACGTCGAATTCGGGGTTCTTGGCGCACATCTCACGCCAGGCCAGGAAGCCGGGACTGAGCGGCGCATCGCCCGTGCCCAGCGCCGTATTCATCACCAGCAGGCCGTGGTAGCGCGCCGGCGCCGCCATGGGCAGTGTCAGCCCCAGCAGCCCGCCCCAGTCCTGCACCACCAGCACCACATGGCGCAGGTCCAGCCGCTCCACGAACTCGAGCAGCACCTGCCGGTGCCAGCTGAAGGCGTGCGCCGCATCCTTCTTGGGTTTGTCGCTCTTGCCGAAACCGATCATGTCCGGGGCCACCACGCGATGTCCGGCTTCCGTGAAGACCGGGATCATCTTGCGGTACAGGTAGCTCCAGGCGGGGTTGCCGTGCAGGCACAGCCAGGTCAGGGGCGCATCGCGCGGACCTTCGTCCAGGTAGTGCATGCGCAGCCCGGCCAGCGCCGGCAGGTCGTTCAGGTAGCGGGCCTCCCAGGGGTATCCCGGCAAGCCGGCAAAGCGGTCCTCGGGGGTGCGCACCGCGTCTTCGCGCAGCGGCTGGCCCGTGGCTCGATCTTCCATGCGTCGTCCTTTGAAGAAATCGGCCAGCAGGCTGCCGCAGGCGTCGCCCATCACCCCGCCTTCGACCTCGGTGTGGTGGTTGAGCCGCCGCTGCGCGAACAGGTCCACCACCGAGCCGGCGGCGCCGGTCTTGGGGTCGGACGCGCCATACACCACGCGTGCGAGCCGTGCGTGCATCATCGCACCGGCGCACATCGCGCAGGGCTCAAGCGTCACGTAGAGCGTGCAGCCGTCGAGCCGGTAGTTGCCGATGGCGCGGGCGGCGGCGCGCAGCGCCACGATCTCGGCGTGCGCCGTGGGATCGCTGTCGCCGACGGGCGCGTTGCGGCCCGCCGCGATCACCTCGCCTTCCCGGACCAGCACGGCGCCCACGGGCACTTCGCCGGCTGCCGCGGCTTCCCGCGCCTGTTCCAGCGCGAGGGCCATGAAGGCCTGGTCGTTCACCTGCTGCCGTCGGGCCGCGCCTGCTGCACGGCTGCTTCGACCGCGCGCTGGACCTGCTGCACCTGTTGCATCGGTGCGGTTCCCGCAGGCGCCGACAAGGCAGCGGCCGACCCGGTTGCGGCTCCCAGTTGTTTCTTGACCAGCACGCCCACGACCGCCACCACGACCAAAAGGCCCAGTACCCCGAAAATCGTCCTCATGTCACCCTCCTAAGCCGAGCCGGTCCATCCAGTGCGCGAGTTCGCGCTCGTCCTCGCTGCCGGACCGGTAACCCGCCTTCAGCTTGGCATGCGACTCGGGCCGATGCTGGTTGATCTTGAGCTTGCACTGCCATTCGCGCACGCGCAACTCGAATCCCACGATGCCGGCCAGCATCTTGTGCGCGAATTCCTCGCCCAGGCCGCGCCATTGTTCAGCGTACGGCGGCTCGTGGTCGCCGATCAGCTTCTTGAGCAGGGCATCCTTGGCTTCCGGTGTCTCGACCAGCCGGGCCTCGACCTTGCAATGCACCGCGAGGTAGTTCCAGCTCGGCACCCGGGCCAGGTCCGGGTAGATCTTCGGGGACTGGTAGGCATGCGGCCCCATGAAGGCCACCACGGCGGTCGGCCGCGCCTGCAGGTAGCGCCAGTGCGGATTCGGCTTGGCGCAGTGCCCCCAGAGTACGAAGGGCTCGCCCTCGCCGTCCAGGTGCAGCGGGAGGTGGGTGATGAAGGGCAGCCCGTCGTCGTCGATGGAGACGAGGCTGGCGAACGGATGGGAGCGCATCAGCTGCGCCGCGACCTTCGCGTCCGTGGATTTGAAGTGCGGCGGCAGGTACATGCCTACTCCCACTCGATGGTTGCCGGCGGTTTGCTGGAGACGTCGTAGGTGACGCGGTTGATGCCGCGCACCTCATTGATGATGCGGCTGGACACCTTCTTGAGCAGCGCGTACGGCAGCTCGGCCCAGTCGGCGGTCATGAAGTCGCTGGTCTGCACCGCGCGCAGGGCCACCACGTAGTCGTAGGTGCGGCCATCGCCCATCACGCCCACGCTCTTGACCGGCAGGAACACGGTGAAGGCCTGGCTGGTCTGGTCGTACCAGCTCTTGCCGGTCTGCGGATCCTCGAAATTACGCAGTTCCTCGATGAAGATGGCATCGGCCCGGCGCAGCAGGTCGGCGTATTCCTTCTTCACTTCGCCCAGGATGCGCACGCCCAGGCCGGGGCCGGGGAACGGGTGGCGGTACACCATCTCGGGGGGCAGGCCCAAAGCCACGCCCAGTTCGCGCACTTCGTCCTTGAACAGGTCGCGCAGGGGCTCCAGCAGCTTCAGCCCGAGCTGCTCGGGCAAGCCGCCCACGTTGTGGTGGCTCTTGATCGTGACAGCCTTCTTGCTCTTGGCGCCGCCGGATTCGATCACATCCGGGTAGATGGTGCCCTGCGCCAGCCAGGCCACCTGGCGCGAGTGCGTCTGCTTGATCTTCGCGGCCTCGGCCTTGAAAACCTCGACGAATTCGCGGCCGATGATCTTGCGCTTGGCTTCGGGGTCGCTCACGCCCGCCAGCTGGCCCAGGAACAGCTCGCTCGCGTCCACCCGCACGACCTTGGCGTGCAGCTTGCCCGCGAACATGTCCATGACCATGTCCCCCTCGTTCAGGCGCAGCAGGCCGTGGTCCACGAAGACGCAGGTGAGCTGGTCGCCGATGGCGCGGTGGATCAGGGCCGCGGCCACGGAGGAGTCGACGCCGCCCGACAGGCCCAGGATCACTTCCTCGTCGCCGACCTGGCGGCGGATCGCTTGCACCGCCTCCTCAATGTGGTCGCGCATGATCCAGTCCGGCTGCGCCTGGCAGATGCCCAGCACGAAGCGCTCGAGAATCGCGCGGCCCTGCGAGGTGTGCGTGACTTCAGGGTGGAACTGCACGCCGTAGATGCGCCGTTCGTCGTCGGCCATGCCGGCGATCGGGCACGAGGGCGTGGAGGCCATCAACTTGAAGCCGGCCGGCATCTCGGTGACCTTGTCGCCGTGGCTCATCCACACGTGCAGCATGCCGTGGCCCTCGGCCGTGACGTAGTCCTGGATGCCATCCAGCAGCCTCGTGTGGCCGCGCGCCCGCACTTCGGCGTAGCCGAACTCGCGTTTCTGGCTGCTGTCGACCTTGCCGCCGAGCGCCTCGGCGATGGCGTACATGCCGAAGCAGATGCCCAGCACCGGGATGCCGAGCTCGAACACCGCGCGCGGCGCGCGCAGGGTCTCGTCTTCCCACAGGCTGGCGTGGCTGCCCGAAAGGATCACGCCTTTGAGCCGGCCGTCCGCGGCGAAGGAGCGCACCCAGTCGTCGCCCACGTCGCAGGGATGGACTTCGCAGTACACATGCGCCTCGCGCACGCGGCGCGCGATCAGCTGCGTGACCTGCGAGCCGAAATCGAGAATAAGGATCTTGTCGTGTTGCATCGAGACCGGCCCGCTCATTCCGCGCGGTAGTTGGGCGCTTCCTTGGTGATCTGCACGTCGTGCACGTGGCTCTCGCGCATCCCGGCTGCGGTGATCTGGACGAATTCGGCGGTGCTGCGCATGTCCTCGATGGTGGCGCAGCCGCAGTAGCCCATGGCCGCGCGCACGCCGCCGGCCAGCTGGAAGACGATGGTGACCAGCGAGCCCTTGTACGGCACGCGGCCTTCGATGCCCTCGGGCACCAGTTTGTCGGCGTTCGGGTTGCCGCTGGTCGCTTCCTGGAAGTAGCGGTCGGCGCTGCCCTGCTGCATGGCGCCGATCGAGCCCATGCCGCGGTAGCTCTTGTAGCTGCGGCCCTGGTACAGGACGATCTCGCCCGGCGCCTCCTCGGTGCCGGCGAACATGCCGCCCATCATGACGGTGCTCGCGCCGGCGGCAATCGCCTTGGCGATGTCGCCCGAGTAGCGGACGCCGCCGTCGGCGATCAGCGGCACGCCCGTGCCGGCCAGCGCCGTGGCGACGTTGTCGATGGCGGTGACCTGCGGCACGCCAACGCCGGCGACGATGCGGGTGGTGCAGATGGAGCCGGGGCCGATCCCGACCTTGACCGCGTCGGCACCGGCCTCGACCAGCGCCCGCGCGGCCCCGCCGGTGGCGATGTTGCCGCCGATCACGTCGACGTCCGGATAGTTGCGCTTGACCCAGCGCACGCGCTCGATCACGCCCTTGCTGTGGCCATGGGCGGTGTCGACCACGATGGCGTCGACGCCGGCCTTGACCAAGGCCTCGACACGCTCCTCGGTGCCCTCGCCCACGCCTACCGCGGCGCCCACGCGCAGGCGTCCGGCTGCATCGCGGGCGGCATTGGGAAAGCTGGTCTGCTTGGTGATGTCCTTGACCGTGATCAGGCCCTTCAGCTCGAAGGCGTCGTTGATCACCAGCAGGCGTTCCAGCTTGTGCTTGTTCAGGAGCGCCTTGGCCTCGGCCGGACTGGTGCCCTCGCGCACCGTGACCAGCTTCTCGCGCGGCGTCATGATCTGGCTGACGGGCACCTCGTAGCGGGTTTCGAAGCGCAGGTCGCGGCCGGTGACGATGCCGACGACCTTGCCGGCGTCGATCACCGGAAAGCCCGAAATGCCCAGTTGTTCCGACAGGTCCAACACCTGGCGCACGGAATGCGAGGGGGTGATGACGACCGGGTCGCGCAGCACACCGGACTCATAGCGCTTCACGCGCGCCACTTCGGCGGCCTGCTGCTTGGCGGTGAGGTTCTTGTGGACGATGCCCATGCCGCCTTCCTGGGCGATGGCGATCGCCAGGCGCGCCTCGGTGACCGTGTCCATGGCCGCGGACACCAAAGGAAGGTTCAGCGAGATGTTTCTGGACAGGCGGGTCGCGAGGGAGGTGTCCTTGGGAAGGACCTGGGAGAACGCCGGCACCAGCAACACATCGTCGAAGGTGAGCGCTTTTCCTAATAGGCGCATGTCAGAGCTCCAAAAAAACGATTGTACTCGTGGCCCTTCGGTCCGCTTTTTCTGCGCCCGCAATCCACGGGCCGTGGCGTACATCGCACACCTCGCACCGGCCGGTGCTGGCGTTCGGCGATATGGCAGAGCTAAACTGCCGCACATGAATCAGTTGATCCGTGCCACGGTCATTGGAATGGCCTGCGTATTCGCGCCTGTTTGCTTCGGCCAGTGGATGTGGGTAGACAAGAGCGGCCGCAAGGTGTTCAGCGACCAGCCACCCGGCGCCGAAGTGCCGGCCGACAAGATCCTCAAGCGGCCCGGCGGCCGCCCTCCGGAATCCGCGGCCGTCCCGGCGTCCGCGCAGGCCGCCAGCGCTCCCAGCGGCGCGAGCACCGCCAGCGCCGCGGCGAGCGCCCCCCAACTGACCGGCAAGGACAAGGATCTCGAGGAAAAGCGCAAACAGGCGCTGGCCGCCGAGGCCGAAAAGAAGAAGGCCAAAGAGGAGGAGCACGCCAAGGCACGCGCCGACAATTGCGAGCGTGCCAAACAAGGCAAGCAGACCCTCGACTCGGGCGTGCGCCTGACGCAGACGAACAGCAAGGGCGAACGCGAGTTCATGGACGACACCCAGCGCGCGGCCGAAGTCAAGCGCCTGGACGGCATCATCGCCCGCGATTGCAAGGCGCCTGGCTGAAGCCAGCGCCTTTCTGGCAAGCGCTGTTCCTACTTTTTCTTTCGGGCGAACAGGCCCGCCGCCCGCGCGCCCTGCTTGCGGAACCGCTCCCGGCGGGCAAGCTTCGGATCGACCAGCAGCGGGCGGTAGACCTCGATGCGGTCATCTTCGCGCAGCGGCTGCGCCAGGGAAGCCTTCCGGCCCCAGACGCCCAGGGCCGCCGCTTTCCAATCGACGTCCGGAAACTCGATACCCAACCCACTGGCCTGCAGCGCCATCGACACGGTGGCCTGTGCCGGGACCTCCAGCAGCCATTCGCGCACCTCGCGCGGCGCGGGGGAATAGACCACGGTCACGCGCATCGCACCGGACGCCTAGCCATAGACCTGCTCGGCGCGCTTGACGAAGGCATCGACCAGGCTGGCGGCGATCTTGTCGAACACCGGGGCGATCAACTTGCCCAGCGTCACATGCTCGAAGCCGTAGTTCAGCTGCAGTTCCACCTTGCAGGCTCGCTCGGTTCCGTCGCCCAAGGGGATGAACTTCCACTGGCCGTCCAGGCGCGAAAACGGACCATCGAGCAGTTTCATCCGCACCTCGCGGTCCGGCACGTGGTCGTTACGCGTCGTGAAGGTCTGGCGGATGCCGCTGAAGGCGATGCCCACCTCCGCCACCATCCCGGAGTCGTCGGTGCTGATCACCGTCGCGTGGTCGCACCACGGCAGGAACTCGGGATACCGGGCCACATCGGTGACCAGGGTGTACATCTCCCCCGCGCTGTACCAGATCAGGACGGACTTATTGATGGTTTTCATGGAGAATGCTGGACCCCGCGGCATTGTAGTGACGGGGTCCTGCCCCCATCTGTCAGTCCATGTCCAAGAAGCCCGAAAGCCCGAGCCGCATCGCCGAGAACAAGAAAGCGGCCTACAACTACTTCTTCGAGGAGAAGTACGAGGCCGGCGTGGTGCTGCAAGGCTGGGAGGTGAAGGCGGTGCGCGAAGGCAAGGTCCAGCTCACCGATGGCTACGTGGTGATCAAGGACGGCGAGCTCTTCGTCATCGGCTGCCAGATCAACCCGCTTAAGACCGCTTCGACACACGTGACGGCCGATGCCTTGCGGACCAAAAAGCTGCTCATGCACAAGGATGAGATCAGGCGCCTGATGGGGAAGGTCGAGCGCAAGGGATACACCTTGGTGCCTTTGAATTTGCACTGGAAGTCCGGCCGCGTGAAGTGCGAGATCGCCCTGGCCAAGGGCAAGGCCGAGCATGACAAGCGTGACGTGATCAAGGACCGCGAGGGCAAGCGCGAGGTCGAGCGGGCCATGAAATCGCGGCACCGCTGAAGATTTTTTTTCTCCGCGCTGGAATAAACCGCCGGCTGCAGGTGTTCATCCGGGCATGACAACCTGGAAAGAACCCATGAAAAAGCTGATTCCCCTGATCGCCGCGGCCGCGCTGGTGGCCTGCGCCTCGATGTCGGCCGCGCAGCCCGCCAAGGCGACCGACGGCGCGTTGACCGGCGCCAACGGCATGACGCTGTACACCTTCGACCGCGACGCGGCGGGCAGCGGCAAATCGGTGTGCAACGGCCCCTGCGCCGCCAACTGGCCGCCGCTGATGGCCTCGGCCACCGATTCGGCCAGCGGCGACTACAGCGTGGTCACCCGCGACGACGGTTCCAAGCAATGGGCCTACAAGGGCAAACCGCTGTACTTCTGGGCCAAGGACGCCAAGCCGGGCGACAAGACCGGCGACGGCTTCAACAACGTCTGGAAAGTGGCGCGTCCCTGAACCTTTGAAACGGCGCGGGACCTGATGGGCGACCGGGCCCGCCGCCATGGCGAGGCACGGGCAGGTACCATGCTGCAGCCCATCAACGCGCTGTCCCCAGGACTGGTCTGAATTGAACCGCCAACTGCTCGTCGAACAAATGCCCGGCCTGCGCCGCTATGCGCGCGCGCTGGCCGGCGATGCCTGGGCGGCGGACGACCTGGTGCAGGACACGCTGGAGCGGGCCTGCACCAAGTGGCAGCTGTGGGTGGTCGGCACCGATCTGCGCGCCTGGCTGTTCACGGTGATGCACAACCTGTATTTGAACCAGCGGCGCGGCGCGGCGGCCCACCTGGCCGCGGTCAGCATCGACGAGGCCGAGATGGAGCTTCCGGCCGCCGCGGCGGCTTGCGACGAGGCGCTGGACCTGGATCGCTGCCTGAAGCGACTGCCGGCCGAGCAGCGCGCGGTGCTGCTGCTGGTCACGCTGGAAGACATGAGCTATGAGGACACGGCCAAGGTGCTGAGCATCCCGGTGGGAACGGTGATGTCGCGCCTGTCGCGGGCGCGCTCGCGGCTGCGCGAGCTGATGGATGGGGCACCGCCGCGACAGCAGCCCAGTGTGCCGCTGCGGCGCTTGAAGTGACTGAGACATGACTATCCCTGAAGACGAACTGCACGCCCTGGTCGACGGACGGCTGCCGCCCGAAGCGGCCGCGGCCCTGCAGGCCCGGGTGGACGCCGACCCGGAAGCGGCAGCGACGGTCGCCGTCTGGCGCAGGCAGCGCGAGGCCTTGCGGCAGATGCATCGCGGTCTGCTGGAAGAACCGCTGCCGGCGGGCCTGGCGGCTGCGGCCCAGCAGACGGCCGAACTGCACCGCCAGGGCGGTCAGTGGTGGCGCTGGGGCGGCATGGCGGCCTCGGTGGCCCTGGCCTTCGCCCTCGGCTGGCTGGCGCACGGCCAGTGGCCGGGCAGCGCATCGACGCTGGCATCCAACGGCACCGCCGGCGGGTTCGCGCGCCAGGCGGCGGTGGCCCACGTGGTCTACATGCCCGAGGTGCGGCACCCGGTCGAAGTGACGGCGGCCCAGCAGGACCACCTGGTGCAGTGGCTGTCCAAGCGCCTGGGGCGGCCGCTGAAGGTGCCGCAGCTGGGCGCCCAGGGCTATGAGTTGGTCGGTGGCCGCCTGCTGCCCGGCGAGGAAGGCGCGCGCGCCCAGTTCATGTTCCAGAACGCCAGCGGCGAACGGGTGACGCTGTACATCGGCGCGGTGAAGGATGCCGGGACGGCGGCCAGCAACAAGGAAACCGCGTTCCGCTTCACCGACCAGGGGCCGGTGCCAGGCTTTTACTGGGTGGACCAGGGCTTCGGCTATGCGCTGGCCGGCAAGCTGCCGCGCCAGGTCCTGCTCGAGCTGGCCACCGCGGTGCACCAGCAGCTCTGAGGCAAATCCTAAATCAGGTCGCGCAGCGGGTGCGCGTGGGCCGGCCAGGGGCTGTCGAAGAAGGGCTCGACCATCGCGGGCGTGACCTCCTCGATGCGCACGGGATTCCAGCGCGGGCTGTGGTCCTTGTCCACCACGAGCGCCCGGATGCCTTCGAAGGTCTCGCTGGCGGCGCCAGGCCGCAGGTGGAAGCAGCGGCGCACGATGTCGCGCTCCATGCGCAGGTCGTCCGCCAGTGTCATGCTGCGGGCCCGCCGCAGGTGCTCCAGCGTCACGTGCAGCATCAGCGGCGAGCGCTTGCGCAGCAGCGCGGCGGTCTCGCGCGCAAATTCGCTGCCCTCGGATTCCAGGGCCGCGACGATGTCAGAGACTGTGGGCAGCGCAAAGAAGCGATCGATGGCGGCCTGGTGCGAGCGCAGCGGGCTCTCCTCCTGGGGCGCCCGCGGCCAGTCCGGCGCCGACGCGCCTTCGGCGATGGCATCCCACAGGGCCGGCAGTCCCGTGGACGGCACCACCGCATCCGCCAACCCGGCGGCCACGGCATCCGAACCGCCGATGACATGCCCCGTCAGTGCGAGGTACTCGCCGAGATGGCCCGGACAGCGTGCCAGGAACCAGCCGCCACCCACGTCGGGGAACAGACCGATGTTGGTCTCGGGCATCGCCATCTTCGTACGCTCCGTCGCGATGCGCATCGTGGCGCCGGTGCGACCGTGGCCGGAAATGCCCATGCCCCCGCCCATCACGATGCCGTCCATGAACACGGCGTAAGGCTTGGGGAAGGTGTGGACCAGGTGGTTGAGCGCGTATTCCTCGGTGAAGAAATCCTCCAGCTCCGGGTTGCCGGCCAGCACCGCCTGATGGAAGAAGCGGAGATCGCCGCCCGCGCTGAAAGCACCGAACCGGCCCTCACGCCCCTGGCCGCGGATCGCCACGAACTCGACCCGGTCGTCGTCGCGCCAGGTCCGCAGCGCCTGGGCCAGTTCGCGGATCATGCCCAGCGTCAGCGCGTTGAGCGCCTTGGGCCGATTGAGCGTGAGCAGCCCGGCGCGACCCCGGACTTCCGCGATGACATCACTCATGGATTTCTTTTCCATCCCATCAATTCGTTGAACACCAGCGCCCCGATCACCAGCACACCACCCACCAGCACGGTGCCGGTCGGCGCCTCGCCCGCACCCCACCAGGCCAGCACGATGCCGAAGATCACTTCAAGCAGGGCCAGCAAGGCGATTTCGGGCGCCTTCAGCACGCGGGCGCAAAGGACGGCCAGGCTGCAGGGAATCGCCAGCTGCACCAGCCCCAGCAAGGCCAGCAGCCCCAGGTCATGGGCCGACGCCTCGAACGGCATGGCCAGCGGCAGCGAGGCCAGCGAGGAGATCACGGCGCCCACCAGCACCGCCGGCACCAGGTCGATGTCGTGGCCCTGCGCGTGCGAATGCTGGGTCAGCGTCCAGTTCACCGCGCTGGCCAGCGGCACCAGCATCGCCACCAGGCTGCCGGTCAGGCCCCCTTCGGCCAGCTGGTTGCCGTACATGTAGGCGATCCCGCATCCGGCCGCCGCGATGGCCACCGCCGTGCGGGCGGCGATGCGATGGCCGATGAAAATCCGCGCGATCACCGCGGTCAGCAGCGGCCCGGCCGCCATGGTCACCAGCACGTTGGCAACGCTCGTCAGCGTCAGCGCCACCATGAAGGCGGTGAACATGCAGGCCCAGCACAGGCCGGAAATCCAGAAGGGGGTGCCGCCCCGGATGACCTTGCGGAAGACCGCGCGGCCCTGGACGGCCGGCAGGATGGCCAGCAGCGACAGCGCCGTGAAGAAGCTGCGCCAGAAGGTCACTTCAAAGCTGCGCGCGTGCTCCAGGTGGCGCGTGACCACCCCGGCGATGGACCACATCAGGGTCACGGCGACCATGAGCGCCACGGCCTGGCCGTGGCTCAGCGACGCGCGACCGGCCCGCGACGCCGCCGGCGAATCGAAGCGTGACGACATCCCGCCTCCGGGATCAGGCGGCCTCGCGCAGCGCGCGTTTGCGCTCGTGCTCCTTCAGGAAGCGCTTGCGCAGCCGGATGCTCTTGGGCGTGATCTCGACCAGTTCGTCGTCTTCGATGAACTCGACACCGTACTCCAGCGTGAGCTGGATCGGCGGCGTGATCTTGATCGCGTCTTCCTTGCCGCTGACGCGGAAGTTGGTGAGCTGCTTGGTGCGCGTGGCGTTGACCACCAGGTCGTTGTCGCGGCTGTGGATGCCCACGATCATGCCTTCGTACACCGGATCGTTCGCGCGCACAAACATGCGGCCGCGGTCGTCCAGCTTGCCGAGGGCATAGTTGAAGATCTCGCCGTCGTCCATGGAGATCAGCACGCCATTCTTGCGTCCGCCGATCTCGCCCTTGTGGGCCTCGTAGCGGTCGAAGATGTTGGAGATGAGGCCGGAGCCGCGCGTCAGGTTCAGGAATTCGTTCGTGAATCCGATCAGGCCGCGGGCCGGGATGCGGTACTCGAGGCGCACACGGCCACGGCCGTCCGGCTCCATGTTCACGAGGTCGCCCTTGCGCTCGCCCAGGGCCTGCATGACGCCGCCCTGGTGCTGTTCTTCGATATCCACGGTGACCAGCTCGATCGGCTCGTGGCGCTCGCCGTCCACGTCCTTGAAGACCACGCGCGGCTTGGACACGGCCAGCTCGTAGCCTTCGCGCCGCATGTTTTCCACCAGGATGGTCAGGTGCAGTTCGCCCCGGCCCATCACTTCGAAAACACCTTCTTCGCTGGTCTCGCTCACACGCAGCGCCACGTTGGACTGCAGTTCCTTCTGCAGCCGGTCCCAGATCTGGCGGCTGGTCACGTACTTGCCCTCGCGGCCGGCCAGCGGGCTGGTGTTGACGCAGAAGTTCATCGTCAGCGTCGGCTCGTCGACCTTCAGCATGGGCAGCGGCGCCGGATTCAGCGGATCGGTCACCGTGACGCCGATGCCGATCTCGTCGATGCCGTTGATCAGGACGATGTCGCCCGGGCCGGCCTCGGTCGTCTGGACGCGGTCCAGGCCCTGGAAGGTCAGCACCTGGTTGATGCGCCCCTTCAGGGACTTGCCTTCCGTCCCTTCCATCACGAGCACGTCCATGCTCGGCTTGAGGGTACCGGCGTTGACGCGGCCCACGCCGATGCGGCCAACGAAGGACGAGAAGTCGAGCGCCGAAATCTGCAGCTGCAGCGGCGCCGCCGGGTCGCCCTCGTGCGGCGGCACGTGCTTGAGGATGGTCTCGAACAGAGCCGACATGTCGGGACCCCACTGTTCGCCCTGCCCGCCTTCTTCCAGCGAACTCCAGCCGTTGATGCCCGAGGCGTAGACCACGGGGAAGTCCAGCTGCTCGTCGGTGGCGCCCAGCTTGTCGAACAGGTCGAATGCGGCGTTCACGACGTAGTCGCAGCGTGCGCCCGGCTTGTCGACCTTGTTCACCACCAGGATGGGGCGCAGCCCGAGGGCCAGCGCTTTCTTGGTCACGAAGCGGGTCTGCGGCATGGGGCCTTCCTGCGCGTCGATGAGCAGCACCACGCCGTCGACCATCGACAGCGCGCGCTCCACCTCGCCGCCGAAATCGGCGTGGCCGGGGGTGTCGACGATGTTGATGTGCGTGCCCTTCCAGCTCACGGCGCAGTTCTTCGCCAGGATGGTGATGCCGCGCTCGCGCTCGATGGCGTTGCTGTCCATCACCGTGTCGACCACCTTCTCGTGCTCGGCGAAGGTGCCGGACTGGCGCAGCAGCTGGTCGACCATGGTGGTCTTGCCGTGGTCGACGTGGGCGATGATGGCGATGTTGCGGATTTGCTTGTTGCTCATGATGCGGTCTGCAGTATTTGCTGGATTTCGGTGGGGGCGAGCAGCCGCCCCGGGATCAGTTCGCCGCCTTTCGCGTGCGCGGTGCCGAGCAGCGCGCGCGGATCGCGGCCATACACGGCAATGTGTTCCCCGTCGGGCCAGTCGCCGCGGCGGCGCAAGCCGGACAGGAACCGGCCCGCATTGTCGGCGTCGAGCGTGACAGGGGTGTGGCCGGCCAACAGCGCGTCCACAGGGAGCAGCGCGCCAAGGCGTGCGTCCTCCGCCATGGCTTCGAGCGCCGGCAGGGTCACGCATTGGTCCGCGCGGAACTGGCCGCTGGCGATGCGGCGCAGGGATGTGAGGTGGCCGCCGCATCCCAGGGCCTCGGCGATGTCCTCGCCCAGTGTGCGGATGTAGGTTCCCTTGGTCACCTGGGCCACGAGCTTCAGGTGCTGGTCGTCGATCGCCGACAGCGACAAGGACCGGACCGTGACATCGCGCGCCTCGCGTTCGACCTCCTGGCCGGCGCGCGCATATTCGTACAGGGCCTTGCCGTCCTTCTTCAAGGCGCTGTGCATGGGCGGCACTTGCCGGATCGGCCCGGTGAACCGCTGGGTGATGTCGGCCAGCTGATGGACCGCGATGTCGGGCACCGGCCGTTCGGCGACCACTTCGCCTTCGGCATCCCCGGTGGCCGTTTTGACGCCCAGGCGGATCGTGGCTTCGTAGGTCTTGTCCGCTTCGAGCTGCATCTGGCCGAACTTGGTCGCGGCGCCGAAGCAAAGCGGCAGCACGCCGGTGGCCAGCGGATCGAGCGTGCCGGTATGGCCCGCCTTGTCGGCGCGCAGGAGCCACTTGCACTTCTGCAAGGCCTGGTTGCTGGACAGTCCCAGCGGTTTGTCGAGCAGCAATACCCCATGCACGGGGCGCCGCTGCACCCTCGTGCGTGGCGCGTCCATGCTCAGTCCTCTTTCGCGCGGGAAGAGACGGCCTTGGCGATCAAGGCGTTCATGTCGGCCGCACGCTCGGTGGTGCGGTCGAACTGGAAGTGCAGCGTGGGCACGGTATGGATATGCAGGCGCTTGAAGAGCCCGTTGCGCAGGAAGCCCGCCGCGTGGTTGAGCGCCTCCTCGCATTCCTGCGGATCGCCCACCAGCACGCTGAAGAACACCTTGGCGTGCGCGTAGTCGGGCGTGACCTCCACCGCGCTCAGCGTCACCATGCCCAGCCGCGGATCCTTGATCTCGCGGATCAGCATGGCCAGGTCGCGCTGGATCTGGTCGGCGATCTGGAACGCCCGGTTCGGTTTGGTCGACTTCTTCATCGTCGATGGACGGGGCGCGTGGGTGCACGCGCCCCGTGATCCGTCGTTACAGCGTACGGGCGATTTCCTTGACCTCGAAGAATTCGAGCTGGTCGCCTTCCTTGATGTCGTTGTAGTTCTTCAGCTTGATACCGCACTCGAAGCCTTCCTTGACTTCGCGCACGTCGTCCTTCAGGCGCTTGAGCGACTCGAGCTCGCCCGTGTAGATCACCACGTGGTCGCGCAGCAGGCGGAAGTGGGCATTGCGCGTGACCACGCCGGAGGTGACCATGCAGCCGGCCACCGTACCGATCTTGGACGCCACGAATACCGTGCGGATCTCGGCCGCGCCGATGACCTCTTCCCTCTTCTCGGGAGCCAGCATGCCCGACATCGCGGACTTCAGTTCATCCACGGCGTCGTAGATGATGTTGTAGTAGCGGATGTCGATGCCGTTGCCTTCGGCCAGCTTGCGGGCGCCGGAATCGGCGCGCACGTTGAAGCCCACGATCACCGCCTTGGAAGCGATCGCAAGGTTGACGTCCGACTCGCTGATGCCGCCGACACCGGCGTACACCATCTGCACCTTGACCTCCTCGGTCGAGAGCTTCTGCAGCGACTGCGACAGTGCTTCCTGCGAACCCTGGACGTCGGCCTTGATGATGATGGGCAGCGACTTCACCTCGCCGGCGGTCATGTCCGAGAACATGTTCTCCAGCTTGGCGGCCTGCTGCTTGGCCAGCTTGGTGTTGCGGAACTTGCCGGCACGGTAGGTCGCGATCTCGCGCGCCCGGCGTTCGTCGGACAGCACCATGAACTCGTCGCCGGCCTGCGGGACTTCCGTCAGGCCCTGGATTTCCACCGGGATCGAGGGGCCCGCGGCCTTGGTCGACTTGGCGTTCTCGTCGAGCATCGCTCGCACGCGACCGTAGGTCTGGCCCGCAAGCACCACGTCACCGGTCTTGAGCGTGCCGGACTGCACCAGTACCGTGGCGACCGGGCCACGGCCCTTGTCGAGCTGCGCTTCGATCACGAGGCCCTTGGCCATCGCGTCCACCGGTGCCTTCAGTTCCAGCACTTCGGCCTGAAGCAGGACTTGCTCCAGCAGGTTGTCGATGCCTTCGCCGGTCTTGGCGGACACCGACACAAAGGGCGAATCGCCGCCGTACTCTTCCGGCACCACTTCCTCGACGACCAACTCCTGCTTGACGCGCTCCGGATTGGCATCGGGCTTGTCGATCTTGTTGACCGCCACCACGATGGGAACACCGGCCGCCTTGGCGTGCTTCACGGCTTCCTTGGTCTGCGGCATGACGCCGTCGTCGGCTGCCACCACCAGGATCACGATATCCGTAGCCTGCGCGCCGCGGGCGCGCATGGCGGTGAACGCCTCGTGGCCCGGGGTGTCCAGGAACGAGATGACGCCGCGCGGCGTTTCGACGTGGTAGGCGCCGATGTGCTGCGTGATGCCGCCGGCTTCGCCCGCCGCCACCTTGGCGCGGCGGATGTAGTCCAGCAGCGAGGTCTTGCCATGGTCGACGTGACCCATGACGGTCACGACCGGCGCGCGCGGCAGGGCCTCGGCTTGCGACTGCGACACTTCTTCTTCGGTGAAGGCCTCGGGATCGTCCAGCTCGGCCGTCAGCGCCTTGTGGCCCATCTCCTCGACCACGATCATGGCCGTGTCCTGGTCCAGCGGCTGGTTGATGGTGACCATCTGGCCCATCTTCATCAGCGCCTTGATCAGTTCGGAGGCCTTGACCGACATCTTGTGCGCGAGTTCCGCAACCGTGATGGTTTCAGGCACGTGCACTTCGATCACGCGCTGCTCCACTTGTGCGGCCGGAGCCACGTCGGAACGGCTGTCGCGGTCGTTGCCACGACGTCCGCGCGGACCACCGCGCCAGGCATTGCGGCCGACGCCACCGGTGGTATCGCCACGGGTGGGGATGGCCTTTTTCTTCGCCGGGTCCGCCCAGCTGGAAGACAGCTTGGCCGACTTGACTTCCTTGCCGCCGGGCGCAGCCGGTGCGGGCGCGGCTGCGCCGGCGCCTGCTCCTGCACGCGCGCCAACGGCCGGCTTGTGCAGCGTGCCCTTGGCAGCGGGCTTGGCGGCGTCGGCGGCGGTCTTGGCAGCGGGCTTGGGCTCCTCCGGCTTCTTGGCGACCAGCACCTTCTTGGGCATGGACATCATCGAGCGGATGGCGGCGGCCTCGGCCTCGGCCTTGCGGCGGCGCTCGCTCAGATCGGCCGCTCGGGCGGCCTCCTCGGCGGCGCGGGCCTTGGATTCGGACTCGGCCTGCGCGCGCGCCTCGGCGGCCGCGGCTGCACGGGCGGCTGCAGCTTCCTCGGCTTCCTTGGTGGCGGCAGCGCGCTCGTTCTGCTCCTGCGCCTTCTTCTGCTCCTGGGTGGCCGCGTAGGCAGCCGCGCGCTCGGCGGCTTCGCGCTCGCGGCGCTCGGCTTCCTCGCGCTGGCGGCGCTTCTCGGCCAGGTCTTCCTCCTGGCGACGGATCAGCTCGGCCTGGCGGCGCGCTTCTTCCTCCCGGCGGACCAGTTCGGCATTGTCCGTGCGCGCCTCGGCGGGCGCCTGCACCTCGGATTCGGGCGCTTCGACGACGGCGGTGTCCCCGCCCTCCTCGCGCTTGACGAAGGTGCGCTTCTTGCGCACTTCGACCTGGATGGTGCGTGCGCGGCCGGTGGAGTCGGCCTGCTTGATCTCGCTGGTGGATTTCTTGACCAGCGTGATCTTCTTGCGCTCAGGCGCGGCCGTGCCGTGGCTGGCCTGCAAATAGCCAAGGAGCTTCTGCTTGTCGCTTTCGCTCAGGGCGTCTCCAGGCGCGGACTTGGCCACGCCGGCGCTGCGAAGCTGTTCAAGCAGGGTGTCGGGCGATTTCTTGAGTTCTGCTGCGAACTCGGCGACGGTGGTACTGGACATGTGTTCTGTTGCCTCCCATCACTCATGGGCAGCGGCGCTGGTGAACCAGTGCTCGCGCGCCTTCATGATCAGGGTCTTGGCCTCGTCCGCAGACTGGCCCGTGATAGCGGTCAATTCATCGACGGCCAGGTCGGCCAGGTCGTCGCGGGTGTGCACGCCGGCCTCGGCCAGCTTGGCAATCAGCTGCGGATTGAGCCCGTCGAGATCGCGCAGGTCCTGCGAGACTTCTTCCACGCTTTCCTCGCGGGCGATTTCCATGGTCAGCAAGGCGTCCTTGGCGCGGGCACGCAGCTCGTTCACGGTGTCTTCGTCGAAGGATTCGATCTCCAGCATTTCCTGGATCGGCACGTAGGCCACTTCTTCCAGGCTGGTGAAGCCTTCGGAAATCAGGATGTCGGCGATCTCCTCGTCGACATCGAGCTTTTCCATGAACAGGGTGCGGATGGTGCTGCTCTCCTCGGCCTGCTTCTGGGCCGATTCGTTGGCGTCCATGATGTTGATCTTCCAGCCCGTCAGCTCGCTGGCCAGCCGCACGTTTTGGCCACCGCGGCCGATCGCGATGGCGAGGTTCTCCTCGTCCACCACCACGTCCATCGCGTGCTTCTCTTCGTCGACCACGATGGAGCTCACGTTGGCGGGCGCCAGCGCGCCGATCACGAACTGGGCCGGGTCCTCGCTCCACAGCACGATGTCCACACGCTCGCCGGCCAGCTCGTTGGTGACCGCATTCACGCGGGTGCCGCGCACGCCAACGCAGGTGCCGATCGGGTCGACGCGCTTGTCATGCGACAGCACCGCGATCTTGGCGCGACTGCCGGGGTCGCGGGCACAGCTCTTGATCTCCAACAGGCCCTGCTCGATCTCGGGAACTTCCTGGCGGAACAGCTCGATCATGAACTCGGGCGCCGCGCGCGACAGGATGATGGGCGCGCCGCGCAGCGTCAGGTCCACCTCCATGATCATGGCGCGCACGCGGTCGCCGTTGCGCAAGTTCTCCTTGGGGATCATCTCGCCGCGGCGCAGGCGCCCTTCGACGCGGCCGCTCTCGACGATGATGTCGCCCTTGTCCATGCGTTTGACGGTGCCCACGAAGATCTTGTCGCCGCGCGACATGAAGTCGTTCAGCAGCATCTCGCGCTCGGCGTCGCGGATCTTCTGCAGGATCACCTGCTTGGCCGCCATGGCGCCGATGCGGCCGATCGGCACCGATTCCACGGTTTCCTCGATGTACTCGCCCTCTTCCACATCGGCGATGCGCTCGCGCGCGTCCATCAGCAGCTCTTCGGCGTCGGGGTTCTGCAGGCCGGCATCGTCGGGCACCACCAGCCAGCGGCGGAAGGTCTCGTAGTTGCCGCTGTCGCGGTCGATGGCCACGCGGATGTCCACCTCGCCTGCGTACAGCTTCTTGGTTGCCTGCGCGAGGGCAGATTCCACGGCCCCGAACACGACGTCGCGCTCGACGTTCTTCTCGCGCGAGATGGCTTCCACCAGCATCAACAGTTCGCGGTTCATGTCACTACTCTCCTTGCGCACGGGTCTTGCGGCCCTTGAAATCAACAATCGACGCCAGCCGCGCTTCCTTCAGCTCGTCCAGCGAAAATCCCAGTGCCTGCAGCGGGGCCGGCTCTTTCTTCTTGCTTACCCTTTGGCCGGGCTTGGCCGGCGGCTCGTCGCTCCACACCACCTGCCATCCGCCCGCCTGCACGCGCTCCAGCGTGCCGCGGAACTTCTTGCGGTTGGCCGGCACCTGCCCGCCGGCCGCGGCGCCCAGCGGCGCCTTGAGGGTGATGTCCACCATCTCGCCTGCGAAGCGCTCGAAATCCTTCTCCGTCCGCAACGGCCGGTCGAGCCCCGGCGACGACACTTCCAGCCGCTTGTAGTCCGCGCCTTCGACTTCCAGCGTGTACTGCAACTGCCGGGTCACCTTCTCGCAGTCCTCGACGTTGACGAACTGCTCGTGCCCGGGCGACCAGGGCAGGTCGATCGTCACGCGCAGCAACCCACCGGCGGAGCGTTCGATCTCCACCAATTCGTAACCGAGTCCGGTCACGGTCTGCTCGACGATGTCCTGCAATGCCACGCTCTATCCGCGCCGTCCCAATGAAAAAGCGGCCAGCCAAAAAAAACGGGCGGATACTTCCGCCCGTTTGGGTGAAGGAGCGATTGTATCGCCTAACGCCTTTGTTCGCAACGCCCCCAGGCCTGGTGCACTGATGACTCAGCCGGCGGCGGCCACCAGGGTGCGGGTATAGCCATGGTGGGGCGCGTCTAGCACCTGGTGCACCGGACCGGCCTCCAGGATCTCGCCATCCTTCATCACGACCACGTCGTGGGCCATGGCCCGGATCACGTCCACGTCGTGGGTGATCAGCAGGTAGCTCAGGTCCTTCTCACGTTGGAGCCGTTGCAGCAGTTTCAAGACTTGTTTCTGGATGGTCACATCCAGGGCGCTGGTTGGCTCATCCAGGATCAGCAGCTGCGGCCCGACGATGAGCGCCCGCGCGATCGCCAGCCGCTGGCGCTGCCCGCCGGAAAACTCATGCGGGTAGCGGTTCAGCAGGTTGGGAAACTGCGTCTCGGCCAAGCCCACGTCGGCCAAGGCCTGCAGCACGCGCTGGCGCCGGGCAGCGGCGTCCAGCGCCGGTTCGTGCACCAGCAGGCCCTCGCCCACGATCTCTTCCACCGTCATGCGCGGCGAGAGCGAGGAGAAAGGGTCCTGGAACACCACCTGCACCAGCCGGCGGATCGCCTTGTTGGACGCCGCATCGGGGCCCCAGCGCCGGCCCACCACCTCGAGTTCGCCCTGGTGCGGGATCAGGCCCAGCGCAGCCAGCGCCAGCGTGGATTTGCCCGACCCCGACTCCCCCACCACGCCCAGGGTGCGGCCGGCCAGCACCTGGAAGGCGGCGTTCTTCACCGCGGTGAATTTCCCGCGCCGGAACCAGCCCTTGAAGCCGGGCAGTGCCATTGGATAGCTGACTTCCATGGCCTTGGCCTGCATGACGGGCTCGCCTTGCGGACCGCGCTCGGCGACATCGCGCGCCGGCCGGCTGTCGATGAGCTTCCGGGTGTAGGGATGACGGGGGTTGGAAAATATCTCGGCCACCGTGCCCTGCTCCACCAGGTAACCGTTCTCCATGACGGCCACCCGGTCGGCGAACTTGCGCACCAGGTTCAGGTCATGGGTGATCAGCAGCAGTGACATGCCGTTGTGCTGCTGCACCTGGGCCAGCAGGTCGAGGATCTGGCCGCGCAACGTCACGTCCAGCGCCGTGGTGGGTTCGTCGGCCAGCAGCAGGCGCGGCCGCCCGCACAGGGCCATGGCGATCATGGCACGCTGGCGCTGCCCGCCCGAGAGCTGGTGCGGATAAGCGCCGGCCCGCTGCTCGGGCTGCGGGATGCCGGTGGCGCGCAAGGCTTCGACGGCGCCGTCCCAGGCTTCGCGCGCGGTCAGCCCGTCCTTCAGCTGCAGCACCTCGGCGATCTGGTCGCCCACGGTGTAAAGGGGGTTGAGGGCCGTCATGGGCTCCTGGAAGATCATCGCGATCTCCCGGCCGCGCAGGGCCAGCAGTTCCCGCTCGGGCAACTGCAGCAGTTCGCGCGGCGGCTGGGCGGCATCGGCGGCGAACCTGGCCGAACCGCTGACGCGCGCGTTCTGGACCAGGCCCAGCAGGCTGAGCGCGCTGACGGTCTTGCCCGACCCCGATTCCCCGACCAGCGCCAGCTTCTCGCCCGGCGCGATCGAAAAATCGATGCCGTGGACGACCTCGTCGGCGCCGAATGTCACGCGCAGGTCGCGCACCGCGAGCAATGGGGTCATAGGTCGGCCTTGCGCGGGTCCAGGGCGTCGCGCAGGGCGTCCCCCATGAAGGTCAGGAGCAGCAGCGTGATCACCAGCACCGCAAAGGTCTCGATCGAGATCCACCAGGCGTCGATGTTCTGCTTGCCTTGGCTCAGCAGTTCGCCCAGGGACGGCGTGCCCGGCGGCACGCCCAGTCCCAGGAAGTCCAGCGAGGTCAACGCCAGGATGGCGGCGCTCATGCGGAACGGCAGGAAGGTGACGACCGGCGTCATGCTGTTGGGCAGGATGTGGCGCCACATGATGTGGCCATTGCCCACGCCCAAGGCCCGGGCCGCCTTCACATAGTCCATCTGCCGGTTGCGCAGGAACTCGGCGCGGACGTAGTCGGACAGCCCGATCCAGCCGAACAGGCTCAGCAAGATCACCAGCAGGGCAACGCTGGGCGCAAAGATGGAACTGAAGATGATGAGCAGGTACAGCTCGGGCATCGAGTTCCAGATTTCTATGATGCGCTGGAAGGCCAGGTCGGTGCGGCCGCCGAAAAAGCCCTGGATGGCGCCGGTGATCACGCCGATCACCACGCCGATGGCGGTGAGCACCAGGCCGAACAGCACGCTGAGGCGAAAGCCATAGAGCAGCTGGGCCAGCATGTCGCGCCCGCGTTCGTCGGTGCCCAGCAGGTTCTCCCTCGAGGGCGCGCTGGGAAACGGGTAGCTCGAGTGGTAGGCCAGGGTGTTGGGCCCATACGGGTTGAGCGTGTGGATCACCCAATTGCCATTGCTCGTGAGCCGCTTGCGCAGGTCCGGATCGAGGTAATCCGCCGGTGTGGGAAAGTCGCCGCCGAAATCCTGTTCCGAGTACGCCTGCGCCATCGGGAAAAAGAACTTGCCCTGGTAGCGCACGAGCAGCGGCTGGTCGTTCGAGATCAGCTCGGCGAACAGGCTGAGGACGACCAGCAGGCTGAAGAGCACCAGGCTGACGAAGCCGAGGCGGTTGCGCCGGAAGCGTCGCCAGGCCCGTGCCGCCGGGCTCTGCGAAGCGGGCGGCACGGGCGCCGCCGCCGGTGCCGGTGCCGGAGCCGGTGCCTTCAAGGTGGCCTCAATCGAATTTGACACGGGGATCGGCCCAGACATAGCTCAGGTCGCTCACCAGCTTGGTGATGAGTCCGATGAGCGTGAACACATAGAGCGACCCCAAAACGACCGGGTAATCGCGGCGGATGATGCTTTCGTAGCTGAGCAGCCCCAGGCCATCCAGCGAGAACAGGGTTTCGATCAGCAGCGCCCCCGTGAAGAAAGCGCCGATGAAGGCTGCCGGGAAGCCGGTGAGGATGGGGATCAGGGCATTGCGGAAGATGTGCTTCCAGAGCACGCGGCCCTCGCTCAGACCCTTGGCCCGCGCGGTCAGTACGTATTGCTTGCGGATCTCCTCGAGGAAGGAGTTCTTGGTCAGCATGGTCGTGACCGCGAAGCTGCCCAGCACCATGGCGGTGACCGGCAAGGTGATGTGCCACAGGTAATCGGCGATGCGCGCGCCCCAACCCAGCTCGTCCCAGTTGACCGAAGTCAGGCCGCGCAGCGGGAACCACTGCAGTTGGCCACCGAAGACCACCAGCAGGGCCACACCCAGCACGAAGCCGGGAATGGCGTAGCCGAACAGCACGAGGATGGTGCTGATGAAATCGAATCGCGATCCCGCCCTCACCGCCTTGGCCACCCCCAGCGGCACCGCGATCAGGTAGCTGATGAAGAAAGTCCACAGGCCCAGGCTGATGGACACCGGCAGTTTCTCGACGATCAGCTGGCCGACCGGCTTGTTCTGGAAGAAGCTGTAGCCCAGGTCGAAGCGCGCGTACTGGCCCAGCATCTGGCCGAAGCGCTCGATCGGCGGCTTGTCGAAACCGTAGAGTTTCTTGATCTGCTCGATCTTGCGCGGATCGACGCCCTGCCCGCCCCGGTAGGCCGAGGTGTCCCCGCCGCCCTGCACCCGCCGGGCTTCGGCGATGTACTGCTCCACCGGCCCTCCCGGCACGAACTGGGTCACGATGAAGGTGATCAGCAGCACGCCGAACAGCGTGGGCAGCATCAGGAGAATGCGCTTGACGATATAGGCAAACACGTTACTTGGCGGTTTTCGGCGGGTTGCGCGCCCACCAGGTCGTCATGAACCAGTCCATGTACGGCACGCCCTCGGGCGGGTACGGCGGGATTTCTTTCGGACGCGCCAGCGTCCAGTCGCTGAACGCGATGCGGCGGCTGCGCGCGGTCCAGGCCGGGATTATGTAGTGGCCGTGGGCCAGCACCCGGTCCAGGGCCCGGCAGGTGGCCAGGAAGTCGTCGCGGTTCTCCACTTCCGTCAGGCGCGCAATCAGGGCGTCGATCGCCGGGTTCTTGATGCCCCCGTAGTTCCCCGATCCCGGGATGTCGGCGGCCTTGCTGCCGAACAGATCGGCGTAGTCGGCGCCGGGGAAATGCGTGCCCGGGAACGAAATGCCCAGCATGTCGAAGTTGTTCGACTCCAGCCGCTGCTGCCACAGTGCGAAGTCCACCTCGCGCAACTGCAGGGAGATGCCCAGTTTTTCCAGCGCGCGGCGCCAGGCGGCCGTGGTGGTGGCCCCGCGCGCTTCGGTACTGTCGAGGAACTCGATGACGAAGGGCTCGCCCTTGGCGTTGCGCAGCGCCCCGTCGCGGTAGGTCCAGCCGGCTTCGTTGAGCAAGGCGCGCGCCTTGAGCAGGTTGTCGCGCAGCGAGTTGCCGCCGTCGGTGCGCGGCGGCAGCGCCATGGGGCCGAACACCTCCGGCGGCAGGTTGGCGCGGAAAGGCTCCAGCTGGGCCGCTTCGACCGGCGACGGGCTGCCCTTGGCTTCGCAGTCGGTGTTGCCGAACACGCCCTTGACGCGGATGTAGCTGCCGCGGAACAGGTGCAGGTTCATCCACTCATAGTCCATCGCCAGCTCGAGCGCCATGCGCACGCGCCGGTCCTGGTATTTCGGCAGGCGCAGATTGAGCACATAGCTGTAGAAGCCGTCCGGCAGCTTGTGCTGGAAATCCACCTTCACCAGCTCGCCGGAGTCGATGCGCCTGCCGTTCAGCCTGCGGGTCCAATCACCCGCCGAGAAAAACTGCATCAGGTCGAACTCACCGGCCTTCAGCGCCTCCAGCTGTGCGGTGTTGTCGCGGTAGATCTTGACCGTGATGCGGTCGAAGTTGTTCATGCCCCGGCGTGCCGGCAGGTCGCGGCCCCAGTAGTTGGGGTCGCGCACATAGGTCACGTCCTTGCCGAAGCGCACCGGCCCGACCTTGTAGGCGCCGGTGCCGACCGGCGTGTCCATGATGATCTGGTCGAAGGGCTTGGTCTTGCCGTTCTCCATGCCCCACTTGGGCGAAAAGATGGGGATGCCGCCGACCACCAGCGGCAGCTGGCGGTCCTTCTTCTTGAAGCGGAAGCGCACGGTCCGCTCGTCGATGACGTCGCAGCCCGCCACGTCCGCCAGCAGCGTGGTGTAGGAAGGATGGGCCTGCGGCGAGATCAGCGTCTCGAAACTGTACTTGACGTCGCCGGCCCGCACCGGATCGCCGTTGTGGAAGCGCGCCTGCGGCCGGATGCGGAAGGTGGCGGACAACAGGTCCGGCGCGACGTCGACGTCTTCGGCCAGCAGGCCGTAGGCAACGCCGACTTCATCCATGGGCGAGGCCAGCAGGCCCTCGAACAGCAGGTCGCCCAGGAACGAGGGGGCGTTCCCCTTGAGGGTGAAGGGGTTGTACTTGTCGAAGGTGGAGATGCGCGAGCCCGCCACCATGCGCAGCTCGCCGCCTTTGGGCGCTTCGGGATTGACGTAGTCGAAGTGCTTGAAATCCGGCGGGTACTTGAACTGGCCCCAAACGGCATAGCCGGGCGCAGCCGAGGCTGGCCCACACAGGCAGAGGGCGAGAAGAAGAGGCAAGCCTCGCATGCGACAATTCTGCCGATTTTTTTGAACGGGGCACTTATGGGTTTCCTGACCGGGAAGAAACTGCTGATCACCGGCCTGCTGTCGAACCGCTCGATCGCCTATGGCATCGCCAAGGCCTGCCGCGAGCAGGGCGCGGAGCTCGCCTTCAGTTACGTGGGAGATCGGTTCAAGGACCGGATCACCGAGTTCGCCAGCGAGTTCGGCTCGAATCTGGTGTTCGATTGCGACGTCGGCGACGACGCGCAGATCGATCGCCTGTTCAAGGACCTGTCCGCGACCTGGCCGACCTTCGACGGCTTCGTCCATAGCATTGGCTTCGCCCCGCGCGAGGCGATCGCGGGCAATTTCCTGGATGGGCTTTCGCGCGAGAACTTCCGCATCGCGCACGACATCAGCGCCTACAGCTTCCCCGCGATGGCCAAGGCGGCGATGCCCATGCTGAACAACAACGCGGCCTTGCTCACCCTGTCCTACCTGGGCGCGGTGCGCGCGATTCCGAACTACAACACCATGGGCCTGGCCAAGGCCAGCCTGGAGGCTTCGGTGCGCTACCTTGCCGAGGCCATGGGCAAGCTGCCCGACGGCCGGTCCGTGCGCGTGAACGGCATCAGCGCCGGCCCGATCAAGACCCTGGCGGCCAGCGGCATCAAGGACTTCGGCAAGCTGCTCGGAATCGCCGCGTCGGGCGCCCCCCTGCGCCGCAACGTGACCATTGAGGACGTGGGCAATGTCGCCGCCTTCCTCCTGAGCGAGCTGTCAGCCGGGGTCACCGCCGAAATCATGTACGTCGACGGCGGGTTCAGCCACTCGGCTCTCGCCGTGATGGAAGTCTAGGCCGGCACGACCACCGGCCCGCCGCGCGCCCGCTCAAGAGGCGCGAAACAGGTGCGCGAAGCTGCGGCTGACCTCGAGCACCTCGGGATGCCCCTGAATGTGGACCCGCTGGCGACCGGCCTCGTCGCGGGTGATGGCCGCAATGGCCGACAGGTTGACGATCGTCGAACGGTGGATTTGCCAGAACTGCTGTGAATCCAGTTGCGGCAACAGCTCGCGGATCGGGGTCCGGATGAAGCCCTCCTGGTCGCGGGTCTGGACACGCGTGTACTTCTCGTCGGATCGGAAGAACAGCACGTCCTTCACATCGATCAAGCGGGTGCTGCTGCCCGCGGTGTGCTGGATCCAGCGCAGCGGCTGCACGACCGGCGAGCGCGCGTTCAGCTTGAGCTGCAGCTTCGAAAGCCCGGCCATCAGCGCGTCCAGCGCGGCATCGTCCTGCGGGCGCTCCGACGGCGCGGGATGTGCGGCCAGGCGCGTCTGCAGGCGCCTGACGGTCTGCGCCAGGCGTTCGGGCTCCACCGGCTTGAGCAGGTAGTCGAGGGCGCCCTGCTCGAAGGCCGTGACCGCGTACTCATCGTAGGCGGTCACGAAGACGACTTCGCCGTGCCAATCGGGAAGCGACAGGATCTCGCGCGCCGCCTCGATGCCGGTCAGGCCCGGCATGCGGATGTCGAGAAACACCACGTCGGGCCGCAATTCGTCGGCCAGGCCCAAGGCTTCGTTGCCGTCACGGGCCTCGCCCACGATCTTCAGGTCGGGCCACGCTTCGGACAGCCTGGCCTTGAGCTGTTCGCGCAGCAGGCGCTCATCGTCCGCCAGGATGGCCGTGCGCGGCGCGCCTGCCGAACTCACGCGGGCTTCTCCTGGCCGTATTCGCCCAGGTCGGCGGCCACCTCGGGGCCGACCTGGTAAGGCACGACGATCTTGACCGAAGTGCCCAGGGACTCGTCGGAGACCAGTACCAGGCGGCTCTTGCCCGGGAACAGCATGGCCAGGCGCTCGCGGATGTTCTGCAGGCCCAGGCCCGATCCCGAGGTCGGCGACTCGAGGCGATCCGTGTCGACGATGCCCACGCCGGTGTCCTTCACTTCCACCCAGAGCTGACCGTTCTGGATGCGGGCCGACACGCTCACCCTGCCGCCTTCGGGCTTGGGTTCGATGCCGTGCTTGATCGAGTTTTCCACCAGTGACTGCAGCATCATCGGCGGGAACTCGGCCGTCTGCGCACCTTCGGGGACGTTGAAGTCCACCACCAGCCGGTCTTCCATCCGCATCTTGATCAGGTCCAGGTAGGACCGGATCAGCCTGAGCTCGCGGCCGAGCGTGGACGATTCCTGCCGCATCTGGGGCAGCGCGCCGCGCAGGTAGGTGATCAGCGCCTTCTGCATCTGGCTGGCGCGCGGCGGATCCGTTTCGATCAGGTAGTCGATGGCCGCCAGGGTGTTGAACAGGAAGTGCGGTTCCACCTGGGCCTGCAGCACCTGCAGGCGCGCCTGGACCAGTTGGCGCTCCATGGCCTCGTGTTCGGCGGCGTGCTCGGCAGTGCGCACCTTGGCATCGGCCTGCGCCACCTTGCGCATCACGATCTTGGCGCCCACCAGGTAGGCGAAGGCTACCGTCAGCAGCATTGCACCCAGATCGCCGATGAGGCCGCGCACCGTGAAGATCTGCTGGCTGAGCAGGCCCTTGAGCTCGGCGAGATCCTCGTCGTCGGTGTCGATCACGATGCCGGGCGGGTTCCCCTCCTGTGCGCCCTGTACCGGTGCCCCGCCCTGCTGCGCCGGTCCCGAAGCGGCCGAACCCGGCGGCCGGCCCCTGCTGATGCGGATGCCGTCCTTGTCGGAGATGGTGACCTGTACCTGGTCCTGGTTGCGCTTGACCCGGATCCTGTCGTGCTTCAGGTGCAGCTGGTCGGAGACGATGCTGCCTGCGGCCAGGACCACGATGATCAGAAGGATGAGCCGCCCCCAGGAGAGCGAGGCCGCCCAGTGGCTGAGCTGGTTGTTGATGGCGGCGAGCCAGGCGACGAAGGCGCCGCGCCGGGAGGGGGGTTCGTTCTTGTCGGTCGCCATGAGCCTTGGATTATTCCCTGAGCTCACAGCGCCGCGGCGCCGGAGGCGGCGACCTTGGCAATCCCGGAGGTGTCACGGCGGCCGACGACCTCGACCCTCGGCAATGTCACGTAGGTCGCGTTGATGGCGCCACTGCTGGCGTGTACCGCGACCCGGCTCTGGCCCTCGGCGTAGACCCAGCCGGCCGCCAGCGCGGCGGCCACGGCCAAGGCGATGGCCAGCCGGATGGCGGTGGACACCAGGGGCTGCGGCGCAGGCGAAAAACCGGTTGCGATCGTTCTCATTTTTTTCTCCTTGACCGGCCGGGGTGGCCGTTGGAGCGAACTTTAGAGAGCGATCGGGCGTCGGTCGTCCGGCATGCGATGAACCGCAGCCCGGCGCGACGAACTGCCGGAAGAAGGGATGAAGCGCGCCCGGGACGGGGGCAGCTAGGCCTTGACGCAGTCGGCGAAGTAGCGCACGCGACCGTCCTCGCCGGTCTCTTCGACCAGGCCGTGGATGTCGGTCTCGAATCCCGGGCACAGCGAGTTGAACTCGCGCGAGAACTTCAGGTAGTCGACGATCTTCTTGTTGAAGACCTCGCCAGGGATGAGCAGCGGGATGCCGGGTGGGTACGGCGTCACCAGCGAGGTGGTGATCCGGCCTTCCAGTTCGTCGATCTCCACCCGTTCGGTCTTGCGGTGGGCGATGTAGGCGAAGGCGTCGCTCGGCTTCATGGCCGGCGTCAGGTCCGACAGGTACATGTCAGTGGTCAGGCGCGCAATGTCGTACTTGGCATACAGCTCATGCACGTGCTGGCACAGGTCGGCCAACCCCATGCGCTCGTAGCGCGGGAACTGCTGGCAGAACTCGGGCAGGATGCGCCACATCGGCTGGTTGCGCTGGTAGTCGTCCTTGAACTGCTGCAGGGCCGTCAGCAGCGTGTTCCAGCGGCCCTTGGTGATGCCGATGGTGAACATGATGAAGAAGCTGTAGAGCCCGGTCTTCTCCACGATGATCCCGTGCTCGGCCAGGAAGCGCGTGACGATGCTGGCGGGGATGCCGGTCTTGGCGAACTTGCCGTTGAGGTCCAGGCCCGGGGTGACGATGGTGGACTTGATCGGGTCCAGCATGTTGAAGCCCTCGGCCAGGTTGCCGAAGCCGTGCCATTTGGCCGTGCGGGCCTCGCCCTTGATGATCCAGTCGTCCGCGCGGCCGATGCCCTCCTCGGCCAGGTGGTCGGGACCCCACACCTTGAACCACCAGTCGCCCTTGCCGTAGTCCTCGTCGACCTTGCGCATGGCGCGCCGGAAGTCCAGCGCTTCCACGATCGACTCCGCGACCAGGGCCGTGCCGCCGGGTGGCTCCATCATCGCCGCGGCCACGTCGCAGCTGGCGATGATCGAGTACTGCGGGCTGGTCGAGGTGTGCATCAGGTACGCCTCGTTGAACAGGTGCCGGTCGAGCTTGCGGTTCTGCGAGTCCTGCACCAGCACATGGCTGGCCTGGCTGATGCCCGCCAGCAGTTTGTGCGTCGACTGGGTGGCGAAGGTCAGCGACTCCCGGGGCCGTGTGCGGTACTTGCCCATGGCGTGGTAGCCGCCGTAGAACGGGTGGAAGGCCGCGTGCGGCAGCCAGGCCTCGTCGAAGTGAAGTGTGTCGACGTAGCCATCGAGCATCTTCTTGATGGTCTCGGTGTTGTACAGCACGCCGTCGTAAGTGGACTGCGTCAGCGTCATGACGCGCGGCTTGACGCGCTCGGCGTCCACGCCCTGCAGCAGCGGGTTGGCGGCGATCTTCGCCCGGATGTTGGCCGGCTCGAACTCGCTCTGCGGGATCGGCCCGATGATGCCGAAATGGTTGCGCGTGGGCTTGAGGAACACCGGGATGGACCCGGTCATGATGATCGCGTGCAGGATCGACTTGTGGCAGTTGCGGTCCACCACCACCACGTCGCCGGGCGCCACCGTGTGGTGCCACACCATCTTGTTCGAGGTGGACGTGCCGTTGGTGACGAAGAAGCAGTGGTCGGCGTTGAAGATGCGCGCCGCATTGCGCTCGCTGGCCGCCACCGGGCCGGTGTGGTCCAGCAACTGGCCGAGTTCGTCCACCGCGTTGCAGACGTCGGCGCGCAGCATGTTCTCGCCGAAGAACTGGTGGAACATCTGGCCCACCGGGCTTTTGAGAAAGGCCACGCCCCCCGAATGGCCCGGGCAGTGCCACGAATAGGACCCGTCCTCCGCGTAATCGAGCAGCGCCCGGAAGAACGGCGGCTGGATGCCCTCGAGGTAGGACTTGGCCTCGCGGATGATGTGCCGCGCCATGAACTCCGGCGTGTCCTCGTACATGTGGATGAAGCCGTGCAGCTCACGCAGGACGTCGTTGGGCAGGTGGCGCGAAGTCTTGGTCTCGCCGTAGACGTAGATCGGCACGTCGGCGTTCTTGCGACGCACCTCCTCGATGAAGTTGCGCAGGTTCAGCACCGCCGGGTCGAGGTCGGGGCCGGGCGTGAACTCCTCGTCGTCGATGGACAGGATGAAGGCGCTGGCCCGGCTTTGCTGCTGCGCGAACTGCGACAGGTCGCCATAGCTGGTCACCCCCAGCACCTCCATCCCCTCGGACTCGATGGCCTGCGCCAGCGCGCGGATTCCCAGGCCCGAAGTGTTTTCGGAGCGATAGTCCTCGTCAATGATGACGATGGGAAAGCGGAATTTCATGGGGAGCGCCCCTCCAGGGCGGGGGAAAAAGCGAACGGCAGGCGCGAAGTGTATGCAAGAACGGTGACGCGCTCTTGCATGGACGCCGATTTCACCCAAAATGTGGCTCAGTCAATACGCAAGGGCTACAAGGAGGGGGCATGCTGGATTCGACCGTCTGGTGGGTGCTCACGGGCGCGGCCGTCGCCGTTGAGCTGGCCACGGGCACTTTCTACCTGCTGATGCTGGCCATCGGGCTGGCGGCCGGTGCGCTGGCCGCGCACACGGGCGGATCCGTCCCGGCGCAGCTTGTGGCTGCGGCCATCGTCGGCGGCGGCGCGGTCACCGGGCTCTACCTGCAGCGCCGCGGGCGCCCGGCGGCGCAGGACGCGGCCTCGAACCGCGATGTGAACCTCGACGTGGGCGAGACCGTGCAGGTTGAGGCCTGGCAGCCTGACGGCACTGCCGTCGTGCGCTACCGCGGCGCGAACTGGACGGTGGTCGCCGCCCCGGGGTCGGGGCATGACCGCGGCGCGCACCGCGTGCGCGAGGTCGTCGGCAGCCGGCTTGTGGTCGAAAAAATCTAGGAGGGAACTCATGACAATCGCACTGGTCTTGTTCGTCATCGCCGTCATCTTCGTGGTGCGGTCGGTCAAGGTCGTCCCGCAACAGCACGCCTGGGTGGTCGAGCGTCTCGGCCGCTACCACGCAACGCTCACGCCAGGCCTGAACTTCCTGATCCCCTTCATCGACAGCGTCGCCTACAAGCACAGCCTGAAGGAGATCCCGCTGGACGTGCCCAGCCAGGTCTGCATCACCCGCGACAACACCCAACTGCAGGTGGACGGCATCCTGTACTTCCAGGTGACCGACCCGATGCGCGCCAGCTACGGCTCCTCCAACTACATCGTCGCCGTGACGCAGCTCGCCCAGACTTCGCTGCGCAGCGTGATCGGCAAGCTGGAGCTGGACAAGACCTTCGAGGAACGCGACATCATCAACGCGCAGGTGGTGCAGGCCATCGACGAGGCGGCGCTCAACTGGGGCGTCAAGGTGCTGCGCTACGAGATCAAGGACCTGACGCCGCCCAAGGAAATCCTGCACGCCATGCAGGCGCAGATCACCGCCGAGCGTGAAAAGCGCGCCCTGATCGCCACGTCTGAAGGCACGCGCCAGCAGCAGATCAACCTGGCGGAGGGCGAGCGCCAAGCCTTCATCGCCAAGTCGGAGGGCGAGAAACAGGCCCAGATCAACAGGGCCCAGGGCGAGGCTGCGGCGATCCTGGCCGTGGCCGAGGCCACGGCAGAGGCCATCCGCAAGGTGGCCGAATCGATCCGCCAGCCGGGCGGCGAGCAGGCGGTGCAGCTCAAGGTCGCGGAGCGGGCCGTGGACGCCTACAGCAGCGTCGCTGCCGACGCGACCACGACGCTGATCGTTCCCAGCAACATGACCGAGGTGGCCGCGCTGGTCAGCTCGGCGATGCGCATGCTGCAGGCCGGCCGGCCCGCTGCCTGAGGCAAGCGGGGTTCAGATGATGTGCAGCGGCGGCGGCAACAGCCGGGCGTATTCTTTCCTGATCGCCCCGTAGCATTCGCAGGCGCTGTGTTCCAGCGCGCCGCGGTCAAGCACCTGAATATGCCCGCGGCGTGACTGGATCACGCCGCGAGTCTGGAGTCTGCGCGCCGCCTCGGTCACGGTCTCGCGCCGCACCCCCAGCATGGAGGCGATCAGTTCCTGGGTCGCCCGCACTTCGGGCCCTTCCACCCGGTCCAGTGCAAGCAGCAGCCAGCGGCAGATCTGCTGCTCCGGCGAATGGTGTCGGTTGCACACGGCGATCTGCGACATCTGCGCGATCAGCGCCTGCGTGTGCCGCAGCAACAGTCGCATCACCGCCCCACCGCGCTCGAACTCCGTGGCAACCACTTCGGCCGGAAGCCGGGCTGCCAGCCCGCCCGACTGCAGCTGCGAGCGCGTGCGCGAAATGCCGCCGCCCATGAAGCCGGGCACACCCACGATCCCTTCCGCGCCGACCACGGCGATCTGCGCGCTGGCGCCATCGGCCAGGACGTGCATGAGCGACACCACGCAGTTGGCCGGGAAATAGACGTAGTGCAGCACGTCGCCGGGCTCGTAGAGCACCGTGCCCGAAGGCACCTCCACGAAT
This sequence comes from Ramlibacter tataouinensis, assembly GCF_001580455.1. Taxonomy (NCBI): domain Bacteria; kingdom Pseudomonadati; phylum Pseudomonadota; class Betaproteobacteria; order Burkholderiales; family Comamonadaceae; genus Ramlibacter; species Ramlibacter tataouinensis. The sequence goes on along the minus strand of NZ_CP010951.1, from coordinate 4,683,862 downwards.
TCCAGAAGGGCTTGCCATTGCTGCCACACCGGCTCGGGCAAGGAGGCGAGCACCCGGTTGCTCCGCGCTTCCTCAGCCAACACGTGGGGCAGGCGGCGCAATTGCAGAGGAATACGCTGCGTGGGCATGTTTCTTTTAAACCTCCCGTGCACGCACTTTGGCACACATACAGGGTAAGTCCGATCTCTTTCAGGAAGATTACACCCTGCAACAAGCGGAACAAAGCGATATGCTGAAAGGTGTGCAGACGCACAGACCGAACCGTTGTGTCGAAAGCATCCTACGTGTCTGATCAGGGAAATCGCACAATGCAAAGCCTTCGCCTGGACCGGCTCTTCAGAACCGTTTCCTGGCGCGCCGTGGACCCGGAGATTCCGGGGTCGTCGCGTCCGGTGCCGCTTGCGCCTTCCGAATCGGCGACACCTCGCGCCATCAACGACTCCGGATGGATGAGCTTGGATCCATCCAGCTCCGCCGTGGGCATGGCTACGGTCGCGCATGAGCTGCGCAACGCGCTCACCCCCCTGTCCAACGCGGTCGAGATCATGGGGGGCGGCCGAGCCGATGCCGCCGTCCTGGCGCGCACCCTCCAGATGGCTCGCCAGCAGATCAAGCACATGAACCGCCTGGTGAGCGACCTGGTCGACACCGCCAAGCTCGCCAACGGCCGGGTCGAACTGGAACTCGTCGACTCCACCATGCAGGAGATCGTCCAGGAAGCAGCGCGCGCCTGCAGCGACTCCGCCACGCGGCACCGGCACAAGCTCACACTGGAAATGCCCCGCGAGCCCCTGCATGTGCGCGCGGACCTCGACCGCATCGCCCAGGTCCTGGCCAACCTGCTGGGGAACGCCATCAAGTACACCCCCGCGCGCGGCCGCATTGCCGTCACCGTGTGGAAGGACGAGGCCTGGGCCTGCGTGCGCATCGCCGACAACGGCATCGGGATCGATCCCGAGCAGCTCGACAGCGTCTTCGGCATGTTCTGGCAGCAACCGCGCGGCCACGACCTGTCGGAAGGCGGCATGGGGATCGGCCTGACGCTGGTCCGCAGCCTGGTCGAGCTCCAGGGCGGCACCGTCACGGCCTATAGCGCCGGCCGCGACCAGGGCAGCACGTTCACCGTGCGACTGCCGTTGTTGCGGCCCGCCTCCTGAATCATCGTTTCCCGCCGGGCGCGGGCGCCATCAGGCATCAACCGAAGACCAGCCGGTAGCAACTGCCGCCAGCCGCGCCAGGCAGCGCCTGGAAGCTGGCGCCATGGATTTCGGCGACCTTCTGCACGACCTTGTGGCCCAGCTTGAGGCGAAGGGCCGGCGTGGGACGCGCGCTGTCTTCCGCCCGCTCGGCGGGCGGCTCGTCGCGGACCTCCAGGCAATGCCCGGCCGCATCGACGTGCACCTCCACCAGCGTGCCGGGCGGCGTGTGCGACAGCGCGTTCTCGATCAGGTTGCGCAGCGCCAGCTCCAGCAGCACCGGATGGCCGTGCAACGCCAGCGTCTCCCCCTTCAGCGCGAGCTGCCGGCCCGCGGCCTCGGCTTCGGGCGCCAGTTGGGCGACCACCTGCGCCGCCAGGGCATGGAGCTCGACCGGCTCGGCGGCCTCCTGGAACGCGACGCGGTCGGCCCGGGCCAGCGCGAGCAGGTGCGAGATCACGTCCGCGGCGCGTTGCGCATCCTGCTCCAGCCGCGCCTGCGAGCGAACGCGCTCCGGCCCTTCCGGCAAGTCGCGCAAGGCGCGGGCCTGCAGGCGCAGCGACGCCAGCGGCGTGCGCAGCTCGTGGGCGAACTCGTTGGCCAAGGCGCGCTCCCGGATCAGGGCGCCGTTGTAGCGGCCGACCAGGGTGTTGATGGCTGCCGCGATCTCGCGCAGCTCCTCATGGGGCGCCGGGGTCTCCAGCGGCTTCGCATGGTGGATGTCCATCGAGCGCACGTCGCGCGACAGGGCATAGAGCGGCCGCAGGCCGCGCATGATCGCCAGGCCCAGCACCAGGGCGATGACCGGCAGCACCCACAGGGCCGGCTCGATGATCTGCCCGGCGATGTCCTGCGCCAGCTCGTCGCGTTCCGCGAGGGACAGCAGCACCGTGACCTTGCGCAAGTGGCCTTCGTCCCAGCGCGAGAAGGTGCGCCACGGTGCGGCCGGCGCGCCCAGCTTGAGGGTGGCGAAGCCTTCCGGCGTGTCGAATCCGGGCGTTGCGGCATCCCCCAGGCGGGCCAGCAGCCGGCCATTCGCGTCCCACACGGCCACGCTGAGGGACTGCTGGTAGTCGTGGGCCTTGAGGCTGTCGTGGACGACGCGGGGCCGCAGCGGCTCCCGCTCGGACAGCTCGCCATGAAGGGCCAACAGCAGCGCCGCGACGCTGGCCAGGTGCCCGTCGGTGAGTTCGTCGGCCTCGTGCTCCCCAGCGGCGTAGCCGACGGCGATGAAGCTGGTCCACACCAGAAGGAAGGCGACCAGGACCCAGCCGAGCAGGTGGCGCGTGAGCGTCCTCGTCGTGAAAATTCGCTTCATGCGGCGTCCGCCGGCGTGAAGTAGCCCACGCCCCGCACCGTCCGGATCACGTCCTCGCCCAGCTTGCGGCGGAGGTGGTGTACATGCACCTCGATCGCATTGCTTTCCAGCGCGTCATCCCAGCTGTAGAGGCGCGCTTCGAGTTGCGCGCGGGAGAGCACGCGCGGCCGCGCCTCCAGCAGCGCCAACAGCACGCCGAACTCGCGCGCCGACAGCGCCACGGCCTGCCCGCTCCGATGCACGGTCCGTGCCGCGGGATCGACCACCAGGTCGCCGTGCACGAGCTGGGGCTGCGCCCGTCCCGATGCGCGCCGGCGCAAGGCCCGGACCCGCGCCGCCAGCTCGTCGGGGTCGAATGGCTTGGTCAGGTAGTCGTCCGCACCGCCGTCCAGCGTCTGGATGCGGGATGCCACTTCGTCACGCGCCGTCATGATCAGGGCAGGCGTCTGCGGATCGGGCAGGTGGCCTGCGGGCGCGGCGCGCAGCCTGGCCAGCAACTCACCACCCTCGCCGTCCGGCAGGCCCAGGTCGAGCAGCACGATGTCGACCGGTTCCGTCCGCAAGGCCGCCCAGCCTTCGGCCAGGGTGGTCACGGTGTCCACCGCCCAGCCCAGCCGCCCAAGGTGCAGGGCCAGCCCCTCGGCGATGCCTTCGTCATCCTCAACAACCAACGCGCGCATGGGGGGCATTTTCCGGCATCCCCTTAAGAAAGCGTTAAGCACCACTGCAGAGCATACGGTGCATGGTTTTTTCCCGCCTGACCCCGGGGCTGCTGTTGCCCCGCCAGGAATCCGCCGTCAGTGGCGGGGTGGTCCTTCGTCCGGCCCCGGTCATCCTTCTGGGCGCTGCATGGATGGCCACCGTGTGCAACCTGCCCCTTTGGCGCGCCTTGCACGAAACCGGGCTGCTGCGCGGGGCCGCCGGCGTGGGCCTGGCGATGGCCCTGTCGCTGGCGCTGTTCGGCGTGTTGTCAGCCCTGTTGTCGCTGTTGGCGTGGCGCTGGACGCTCAAGCCCGCCCTGACGCTGCTACTGGTGCTGGCGGCCGGCGGCGCCTACTTCATGGAGACCTACCACATCGTGATCGACCCGACGATGTGGACCAATGTGCTGCAGACCGATGCGCGCGAGGCGTCCGCGCTCATCGGCCTGCGCTGGGCCGCCTGGATGATCGTCCTGGCCGGACTGCCGCTGGCCTTTCTCTGGCGCGGACGCATCACGTACGCGGCGCCTCACTGGCAAGCCGTGCGCAACGCCTGCGGCATCGCCTGCGGACTGGCGCTGGCCGCAGCCGCCGTGCTGGCAGCCTTCCAGCCGCTCGCCTCCGCGATGCGGAATCACAAGGAATTGCGCTACCTGATCAACCCGCTCAACACCCTTTATGCGGCGGGCAGCCAGGCCGCCGTGGGCGCGCGCCGCAAGGCCAACTCGCCGCCGCTGCCGGTGGGGCAGGACGCCTACCTGGCCGCCGCCGGCACGCGGCCGGCCCTGCTGCTGCTCGTGCTGGGCGAAACGGCGCGCGCGGACCACTTTTCGCTTAATGGCTACGCGCGCCCGACCAACCCGGAACTGGCCCGGGAGGACGTCGTGAGCTGGCGCAACGCCTGGTCCTGCGGGACCAATACCGCGGCTTCGGTACCGTGCATGTTCTCCCATCTCGGTCGCGACAGGTTCGGCGCTGCGAACGTGGCCAGCGAGAACCTGCTCGATGTGCTGCAGCATGCCGGCCTGGCAGTGCTTTGGGTGGACAACCAGGCGGGCTGCAAGGGGGTCTGCGACCGTGTGCCGCATGGCACGACCGAAGCCAAAGCCGCGCCGGACCTGTGCCGGGACGGCGAATGCCAGGATGAAGCGCTGCTGCGCGGGCTGGACGCCAGGATCCAGGCGCTGCCGCCCGAGCGGCGGGCCCACGGCGTGGTCGTGGTGCTGCACCAGATGGGCAGCCACGGGCCCGCCTACTCGCAGCGCTCGCCCAGCGCGTACAAGCGTTTCCTGCCGGAGTGCACCAGCATCAACCTCCAGGACTGCAGCGCCGACGAACTGCGCAACGCCTACGACAACTCCCTCCTGTACACCGACCATGTGCTTGCCTCGGCCATCCATTGGCTGAAAGCGCGCGAAGCCAGCCACGACACTGCCCTGCTCTATGTCGCCGACCACGGTGAGTCCCTGGGCGAGAACAACCTTTACCTGCACGGCCTGCCCTATTCGATCGCGCCGGACGTGCAGAAGCACGTGCCCTGGGTCACCTGGCTGTCGGCCTCGTTCCAGCATGACCAGGGCATCAATGCGCCCTGCCTGCGCGAGCGCGCCGTCGCCCCGGTCTCGCACGACAACCTCTTCCACTCGGTGCTCGGGCTGATGAGCGTGCGCACCGGCGTATATGCGCCCGCGCTGGATGCGTATGCGGGCTGCAGGACGGCGCCAGGCGGCATTGACGGTCCGCTTGCGAGGATGGCCGCGCACTGAAGCCAGGACGGCCAGGCGTTCCGCTGGAGCGCCTGGTCGCGCGCGGAATACGCCACGGCGTTGCTGCGTGTGGCGCCTCATAAGACCAAGGTCCAATACGCCCTTTGTGGCCGCTGGAGTACACGGTCAGCGGTGGACACCGACGACACCTTCGAACATCGCTTGGCCAGCCGACTGCTGGACGTACTGATCCGTGCCGGCCTGATCGTGGTGCTGGCGCTCCTGTGCTACCAGGTCTTCTCGCCCTTCCTGTCCCTGATGGTCTGGGCGGTGATCCTGGCCGTCACGCTGTATCCGCTACAACGGGCCCTGGCACGCAGGATGGGCGGCCGGATGGGTTGGGCCGCCACCCTGGTGACGCTGCTTGGCATCGCGCTGATCGTCGCGCCCACGGCGGTGCTGCTCAACTCGACCGGCGACTCGGTCAAGCGCCTGATCGATGGCGTCCAGCAGAACACGCTGCAGGTTCCGCCGCCGCGCGAGAGCGTCGCGGCGTGGCCGGTGGTCGGCGGGAAGATCCATGAGGTCTGGGAAAAGGCCCACGCCGACCTGCCGGCGCTGGTGCAGAGCCTGCAGCCGAAGATCGGCGAACTGGCCCGGGCCGCGCTCGCCATGGTCGCGGCCATCGGCGGCGGCATCCTGAAGTTCATCGCCGCCTTGATCGTGGCGGGCATCATGATGGCCTTCGGCGAGTCCGGCGCGCGAGGATGCCGGGCGATCTTCGTGCGTGTGTTCGGTGAGGCGCGGGGCGACGAGTTCACGCGCCTGTCGGTGGCGACGGTCCGGGCCGTCGCCCAAGGCGTGATCGGCATCGCCTTCATCCAGGCGCTGGCCGTCGGCCTGTGCCTGCTGGCCGCCAAGGTGCCACTGGCGGGAATCCTGTCGGGGGTGGTCCTCGTTCTCGGCATCGCCCAGATCCCGGCGCTGATCGTCACGCTGCCGGCCATTGCCTACCTCTGGATGAGCGGCAACTACGACACGGTCCCGGCTGTCGTCTTTTCGGTGCTGCTGTTCATCGCGGGCATGGCCGACAACGTGCTCAAGCCGCTGATGCTCGGCCGGGGCGTCGATGCGCCCATGCCGGTGATCCTTATCGGCGCGCTCGGCGGGCTGGCGACCGCGGGCATCCTGGGCCTGTTCGTTGGCGCAACCCTGTTGGCGCTGGGCTACCAGATCTTCATGGGCTGGGTGAGCGCCCATCCTCAGAACAAGCCTGCGGGCAGTGAAGCCGAGATGTCGAAAGTCGAGTCCACGCTCACCGAGTGACGCAGCCGCCGGTGAATGCGATGCGCGGCCTGAGTCACTTGTCGGCGTTGCCGGTGGCGCTGTGGCTCGCGGGGTGCACGACGGTCGGGCCGGACTTCGCGCGGCCGCAGGTGCCATGGCTTGAGCAGTGGTCCGGAGGGACCTGGCGCTCGATTGCCGACACCGCGCCTCGTGGCGGCCCTGCGCGCAACGACGAGTGGTGGCGCACCTTCGGCGACCCGGCGCTCGAACGGCTGGTGGTCGAGGCGCAGCGCGCCAACCCGAACGTGCGCACCGCCGGCCTGCGCATCATGGAGGCACGGGCTCTCCTTGGCATCGCCGGCAGCGGGATGTACCCGCAGCTCCAGCAGGTCACTGCCCAGACGCTGCGCACCAACAGGACCGGCGGCGTCGGGGGCGGCGACGCGTTCTGGTCCACCGGGGTCGGCTTCGACCTCGCCTGGGAAATCGACTTCTGGGGCAAGTTCAGGCGCGGCATCGAGTCGGCCGACGCCGCTTACTTCGCCAGCATCGCGCAGTACGACGATGTCCAGGTGCTGGTGGCCGCCCAAACGGCGAGCCTCTATGCCTCGATCCGCACCATAGAGCTGCGCCTGGCCATCACGCATGAAAACGCTGCCATCCAGAAGCGCAGCCTGGAGATCACCGAGAGGCTGTTCCGCAGCGGCCAGGAATCGGAGCTCGATGTGCAACAGGCGCGCTCGCAATACCTGAGCACGCTGGCGACGATCCCCGAACTCGAGGGCACCCTGCGCCAGGCGCAGAACGCGCTCAGCATACTGATCGCACGCCCTCCCGGCGAACTGCCGGAATTGGCGGGCGGGCGCGCGAAGATTCCCGAGGCGGCGCTGGAAGCCATCGCCGAAATGCCGGCCGCGCTGCTGCGGCGGCGCCCCGACGTGCGTGCTGCCGAACTGCTGCTGGCGGCCCAGTCGGCACAGATCGGCGTCAGCCAGGCGGCGTTGTACCCGTCGATTGCCCTCGCAGGGTCCGTCGGGCTGTCGTCCACTTCGCCCGGCTCGGCCAACAACACCCGCAGCTGGGTCATCGGCCCGACGCTGGTGTGGAATGTGTTCGACCACGGCCGGTTGAAAAACCAGGTGCTGGTCCAGGATGCGCGCTTCCAGCAGCTCTACGAGCAGTACCAGGACGTGGTGCTGCGCGCCGCGCGCGAACTGGACGACGCGGCCACGGGCTTTGCCTACAACCGCGCCCAGGTCGACGTCCTGCGGGATGCGGTGCAGGCGGCGCGCCGGTCGCTGGACATTGCGATGCTGCAGTATCGCGAAGGGTTGGTCGACTTCCAGCGCGTGCTCGATTCGCAAGGGGCGCTGTTCAGCCGGCAGGAGCGGCTGGTTGCCAGTTTGGGCGGCGTCGCCCAGAACCTGGTCACCGTGTACAAGGCGCTGGGCGGCGGCTGGCAGGCAGCCCGCACACGGCCGGTGCTCGACGAAACGACCCAGTCCGCGATGGAAGGGCGCAGCGACTGGAAGTCCTTGCTGCAGGCTCCCCTGCCCCCTGCCGCGACCGAGTTCCTGCAGCCGCTTCCCACGGACATGCGATGAGCCAAGAGGGCACTCCCCCGCCGGTCCCACCGTCTGCCGGCGCCCCTGCCCCGCCTTCGGGACGAGGCACGCGCCTGGGCGCCGCCGTCATCGGCGGGCTGATCGTGGCCAGCCTCCTGCTCTACATCGTCGCCGACCGGTGGACGCCCAGCACCTCGCAGGCGCGCCTGCAAGCCTTTGTCGTACCGGTGGCGGCGGAGGTCGCCGGCAAGGTGACCGCAGTGCACATCCGCAACAACGACGAAGTCCAACCCGGGCAGGCCTTGTTCGAGATCGACCCGCAGCCCTACCGGATCGCGCAGGAGAGCGCGCGCGCCAGCCTCGAATCGGTGCGCAGCTCCGTCCAGGGATCGGCAGCGGGGGTCGATTCGGCGCGCGCATCGCTCGCCGTGGCCGAGGCCGGCCGCGACATCGCCGAGCGCGACGCCGGCCGCCTCGAAAAGCTTTACCAGGAAGACCCGGGGGCGATCTCGGTGCGCCGGCTCGAGATGGCGCAGTCCACCCGCGACGAAGCACGCAGCAAGGTGCACAAGGCACGGGCCGACCTGCGCAAGGCGCGGGAGGCGGCCGGCAGCAGCGGCGACGACAACTCGCAGTTGCGCAGCGCGATGGCGGCGATCGAGAAGGCGGAGTTGGACCTGCGGCGCACACGCGTGCTCGCGCCGGCGCGCGGGGTGGTCACCGACCTGCAAACCGATGTCGGCCACTTCGTGCAACCCGGTGCGGCCGTGATGACGCTGATCGCCGTTCACGACCTGTGGATCAGCGCCGACCTGACCGAGAACAACATTGGCCACGTCGATCCCGGCGATGAAGTCGCGATCGTTCTTGACGTGTTGCCGGGCGAAGTGCTGAAGGGGCGCGTGCGCAGCGTCGGCGGCGGTGTCGGCAGCGGCGGCAAGTCCGCCCCGCCGGGCGCGTTGCCGGTGGTGGAGAACAGCCGAGACTGGCTGCGCCAGGCGCAGCGCATTCCGGTGGCGGTGGAGTTCGACCCCGCCGAGTTGCGCCGGCTAGCGAAGGCGCGCATTGGCGGGCAGGCCGATGTCCTGGTCTACACCGGCGACCATCCCCTGATGAATGCGCTGGCCGCGTTCTACATGCGCGTGATCAGCTGGCTGAGCTTTCTCTACTAGGACCTGTCCAACGCCATGGCCCTAACCATGTCCCGGGCAGACAAGGCAGCCTTGCGACTGGCGATCGGTACCGGCCTGGCGACTTTTGTCGCCTACGGCATGGCGCTGCAGACGCCCTACCTCGTGTGCATCCTGGCGGTGCTGTTGCTTTGCAAGCCGGGACCGCCGCTGCCGATGCTGAAGGCCGTGGTTCTCGCGCTCGTCCTCGCGCTGCTCGTGGCCGGGGGCGTGCTGATGGTGCCTCTGCTCGAACACCATGCGGCCACCGGCCTGCTGATCACCGCCTCGCTGCTGTTCATCCTGTTTTACGCCGGGCGGTTGAAAGCCAATCCACTGACGACGGTGCTGGTCCTGGCCTTCACCTTGGTTCCGGTGGCGGGCGTGGCCGAGCAGGCGCTGGTCGGTAAGCTCAGCGTGAGCTTCGCGGTCGGCGTGCTGGTCGGCTCGCTTGTCAGCGCCTTGTCGGCGGCCGTCTTTCCCGACCCGCCCTCCCCGGCACCTCCCGCGCGAGCAACCCCCTCTCCCGCAGCGGCACGCTGGATCGCGCTTCGCGGCATGCTGATCGTGATGCCGGTGTTCGTGCTCGCCCTGACCAATCCCTCGTTCTACCTGGCGGCCATCATGAAGACGGTGGCGCTCGGCCAGCAGGCCGGCGAGACCGACGCCCGCAGCGCCGGCCGCGAACTGGTCGGCTCGACACTGACGGGCGCGCTGATCGCGGGGGTCACCTGGTCCGGCCTGTCCTTGTGGCCGAGCCTGTGGATGCTCGTGCTGTGGGCCATGGCCGCGGCGTTGTGGGCCGGTTCGGCGCTGTTCGGCGCGCGGCGTACCCGCTATCCGCCGTCTTACTGGAGCAATGCGCTGATCACGGCGTGGATCTTCTTTGGCCCGGCGGTCGAGGACAGCGCCAGCGGCAAAAGCGTGCTCAAAGGCGCCGCCATGCGTGCGACCTTGTTCGTCGGGGTTGCGCTGTATGCGTGGGCGATGGTCTGGGCACTGGAGCGCTGGCGCGCGCGCCGGCAGCCGGGTGCGGCCAGTCCCTTTGTCCTGTCGAAGGAGGATTCATGACGCTTAATAATTTCCTGATCGGGCTGCCCACCATGCTGCTGTGCCTGATCGTGCAAGTGGCGGTGGCGTTCTGGTGCATTCGCTACTACGTGGAGCATTCGTCACAGGTCCGGGCAGGCCGCGGGTTTCTGACAGGGATGTTCCCCCTGATCGTCGCCACCGTGGCGATCCTGGCCGGCACCCTGGTGCAGATCGCGCTGTGGGGCTTTCTCTTCGTCTGGCTCGGCGAGTTCGAGCAGACGTACGATGCGATCTATCACTCAGCGGTGAACTTCACGTCACTGGGCTACGGCGATATCGTGATGCGTCGTGAGCGCAGGCTGCTGGGGCCGCTCGAGGCGGCGAACGGCGTGCTGATGCTGGGGATGAGCGCCGCGACACTGATGGCAATCATGCAGCACATGATCACGACGCTGCGCGGCGACAGCCGCAAGATCGCTTGAGACGAAGCTTGACTCACATCAAGGCCCCGAGGGATGGCAGGCGCACCATCTGCAGGTCGAAACGCTGGCCGGCGCGGAGGTGCAACCCCATGGATGACGACATCAAGCGGAAGATCCTGGCGATCCTGGACGAGCACCGGATCATGACGGTGGCGACCTTGCGGCCGGATGGCTGGCCGCAGGCGACCACAGTCGGCTACGTGAACGAAGGCCTGACCCTCTGGTTCCTCTGCGGGCTCGACAGCCAGAAGGCAAGAAACCTGGCACGCGATGATCGGCTATCGCTGACCATCGACCACGACACCCCGGACCTGATGGCGATCACCGGCCTGTCGATGGCGGCGCGCGCGCATGCGGTGCAGGACCGGGCGGAAGCCGAGAAGGTCCTGCGCATGCTGCCCTTGAAATACTCCGACGCGCCGCCGATGCCGATCAAGATGCCCAGCCCGGACGAGATCCGGCTGTTCCGGGTGGAGCCGACCGTGATCTCGGTCCTGGACTACACGAAGGGCTTTGCCCACACCGATCTGGTCGAGTGTTCGTGAACAGGCCCGTGGCAAATTCAGGGCCCGCCGGCTGAGTTGAAGGTCGCCGCCCAGCCGGCTTGAACTGGCGTGCGCCGCTTTGAACCATTTCGGCGCTGCCGGGCACAAACGGGGGTAACGAGAGGCACCGATGCCCCACGGTCGGACACAGGCGAGCGGCCAGGATGCGGAGGCGGCCTCCGCGGCACTTGAAGTGCCAAAGGCCGAACGCGACGAAGTTCGGCTCGTAAGCCGGATCGCCGCCGGGGACCTACGCGCGTTCGAGGACTTGTACCGCGTCTATTACCCGCGCCTTTCGCGCTTCCTCGGGCGGATGGCACGCCGGCCCGGCATCGTGGAAGAGGTGCTCAACGACACGATGCTGGTCGTGTGGCGGCGCGCCGAAGGCTTCAATGGCGGCTCCAAGGTGTCGACCTGGATCTTCGGCATTGCCTACCGCAAGGCACTGAAGTCGCTGGCGCAATTCGACGAGCCGGTCGACGATGAGGCACTGCAGTCCTGCGCGGATGGCGCGCCAGGGCCGGAGTTGCAGGTGAACCTCTGGCAGCTGCGTGAAGCCCTGGGGACGGCGCTCGACAGCCTGCCGGCCGAACAACGCGCCGTGGTGGACCTCACCTACTTCCATGGCCTGAACTACAGGGAAATCGCGCAGATCGTTTCTTGCCCGGTGGACACCGTGAAGACCCGCATGTTCCATGCTCGCAGGCGCTTGAGGGTCTTGCTCGCCGGACATCGGGAGGACTGGCTATGAATGTCGTTCACCTGGAAGACCCGCACTTCGCCACGCAGTCGCTGCTGCCCTGGTATGCGACCGGCCGGCTCGACGCGGCCGATGTGGCACAGGTCGAGACCCATCTGGCCGGCTGCCCGGCCTGCCGGGCGGAGCTCGAGTTCGAGCGCAAGCTGCTGGCCGCCCAGCCGCTGCCGGCGGATGCGGCCGCGGTCGAGGCCGGCCTGGACAGCATGCGCAAGCTGATCCGGACGGCGGCCCCGGCCTCGCGCCGCCCGGCGCCCTGGCTGCGCTGGGCCCTGGGCGCTCAGTTCGTGGTCCTCGCCCTGCTTTTGCTGGTGTGGGCGTTGCCGCGTCCGGCCACCGAGGCCGTCTATCGGGCGCTCGGGGCGCCCAGCGCGGCCGCGTTGCCCAATGCCATCGTGATCTTCAAGCCGCAGGCCACCGAGCAGGAGATCCGAAGCGCCCTGCGCCTCGGCGAAGCCCGGATCGTGGACGGCCCCACGGCGAGCAACGCCTATTTGCTGAGCGTGGATCGCGAGCATCCCCTGGCCGCAATCGAGCGCCTGCGGCTGCAGCCCGCGGTGTTGCTCGCCGAATCGCTGGACCCGAGGCCGCCGCGATGATGCGCGTGCGTGCCTTCCTGGCCCTGCTGGTCCTGCTGGGCTCCGCCTGCGCCGGCGTGGCACAGGATTTTCGGGATGACGCCGATGCGCAGCAGCAGGTGCTGGTCTTGCTGAACCTTCCACCGGCGCACTTTCGTCCCCATGCCGCCTACTCGGGCAGCTACGGCGGCGACGCGGGCCGTGCGGCGCGCAAGGGACTGGCGGCACGCCTGGCCCGCACGCACGGGCTGACGCTGGTGACGGATTGGCCCATGCCTGTGCTGGGTGTCGACTGCTACGTGATGCAGATTCCGCGGGGCCAGGGCCCCGAGCGCTCGCCCGAAAAAATCGCAGAGGCGCTCGCACGCGATGAACGCGTTGTCTGGGCCCAGCCCATGCATGTCTTCCAGGCGCAAGCGGAGTCGGTGGATGGAGCCCCCAGCCACAACGACCCCCTCTACCGCCTGCAGCCCGCCGCCCAGGCCTGGCGGCTGGCCGAGTTGCACCAGCTGGCCACCGGTTCGGGCGTGCGGGTGGCGGTGGTGGACAGCGGCGTGGACCCGGCGCATCCCGACTTGGCCGGACGCGTGGGCACGGCCGAGAACTTCGTGGACGGTCAGGCCTATGCCGTCGAGCGGCACGGAACAGCCATCGCGGGCATCGTCGGCGCGCGCGCCAATGACGGCATCGGGATCGCGGGCATCGCCCCCGAGGCGACGCTCATGGCGCTGCGGGCCTGTTGGCAGGCGGCGCCGGACCGCACGCTGTGCACGACGCTGAGCCTTGCCAAGGCGCTGCACTTCGCGATCGCGCAGGACGCCGCGATCGTCAATTTCAGCTTGAGCGGGCCCGCGGACAAGCTGCTCGGGCGCTTGTTCGATGTGGCCCTGTCGCGCGGGATCACGGTGGTGGCGGCCATCGATCCGAAGTCGCCGCAGGGCGGGTTTCCGGCTTCTCACGCGGGCGTCTGGGCAGTGACCGACAGCGCGTCTGCCGTGCGCCAGCAGGCGCTGCTGGCCCCGGGACGGGACGTGCCGACCACGGTCCCGGGTGGTGGCTGGCAGGTCGTCAGTGGAGCCTCGTACGCCGCCGCCCATGTCGCCGGGCTGGCGGCGCTGCTGCGCCAGCTCAACGGGACGCTTTCATCCGCCAGCAGGGACCAGACTTTGGTGCTGCTTCCCACCGGCCAGATCGATACTTGCGCCACACTAACGCGTGTGGCCGGTCCGTGCCCGTGTTCATGCGCCGGCGCGCCTGCTCGATCGGCCGCGGCGCCAGCCACAACCCCAGGACTCACACCGCCATGATGTGCTAGCCCCGCAATCGGCCCTTCGCTTCGCCGGCGTCGCTGCGCTCGTCCTTTGCAGTGGCGCCGCCCACGCCCAGGCCGGTGGCAGCATCGTCGTGGAATCGGACTACCGCTTTCGCGGCGTTTCCCTGAGCGGCGGAGACCCCACCGCCCACTTGGCCCTGTCCTACGATCACCCTGCCGGCTGGTACGCCGGCGCATCGCTCACGAGTGTCGAACTGGTGCCCGGCCCCCGGCGGGCGGCCGGCACCGCCTATGCGGGCTACGCCCGCCGCAATCGCTTCGGCGAGGCCTGGGAACTCGGCGCCACCCTGACGCGGTTCGAGGGGGCGTCGAATTACGACTATGAGGAAGTCTTTGCCGGCTACGTCGCCGAGCGCTGGACGGCCAGGGTCTACCTCTCTCCCGATTACTTCGGACACGGCGTTCGGACGCTGTACGCCGAACTCAACGGCAACCTGCCGCTCACGCCCCAGCTGCGAACCTTCGCGCACCTGGGCGCGTTGACACGCCTGCAAGGCGCCACCGCGCCCGGACTCGCGCAGACGCGCTACGACGCGCGCGTCGGGCTCGGCCTGCGCATCGCGGAAGCCGACTTGCGGCTCGCATGGGTCGGCGCCAGCGAGCGGGTGCCCTACGTGGCCACGTACCAGCAACGGCGCAGCACCTGGGTGCTGAGCGCCAGCTACGACTTCTGAGCACCACACCCACGGCGCGCGCGCAGCGGCCGGGCAGCGCGATTTGAACCGAAACCCCGGATCCAGGAACTTACGGTGCCCGACTCGCCGCACAGCGTGGGTCGGATTGCCGGTCCTTTCTGGAGACCAACATGGACAGATCGCGCAGAGTGTCACCTGGCAATGCAACCGCGTTCCGCCAATGGGCGGCCCTGTCTGCCGCCCTGCTCGCGCTCACAGCATGCGGCGGCGGTGGGGGTGACGGCGTTGCGGCCGACTTGCAGGAGGCCACCGCCGCGGCACCGGCGCCCAGCCCGGCCGCGGCTCCGACCCCTGCTCCCGCGCCGGCGCCAGCGCCAGCGCCAGCACCCGCCAGCGTGCCGACACCCATGGATCCCGGCGCCGGCGGCGGTGGTGGCGGCGGCTACTAGCGGCCTATCCTGTCCTGCTCAAGGGGGCGCCGCAGAAAATGCGGCGACATCGCCCGGCTTGCGCAGCATCTTGTCGACTTCTGCGGCGTGCAGTTCTTCGGCATAGATCATCTGCCGGGCGAACTCCTCCAGCGCCACCGAGCGTTCTTCGACGTGCGCGAGGAGCTCGCGGTACAGGACCAGGGCAGCGTCTTCGGCCTGCAAGGACTCGCGCAGGATCGACGCGATGTCGTGCTTGTGCGAGTCCAGCAACGGGCCGATGGCCAGCGACGGGTAGGCGCCGAGGGTCGTGATCCATTCGCCGACCTGCTGAGCGTGCAGCAAGGATTCGTTGGCCTGCTCCCGCAGCCAGGACACGATCGGTATGCGGCCGAAGCCGAACACAAGCAGCGAGTAGTGCGTGTACCGCACGACGCCGGCCAGTTCGGCTTCCAGCAGTCGATTCAGCACGCCGACGACCTGGTCGCGATCCATCTGTTCCATCGCCATGCTCCTTGAGGCGAGATCGCCCATTGAGATCGCGTGAGCCAACACCGGCTCTCTGCTCTCCGATTTGCATGCGACTGTCCTCGCCGGGCATGGGACTTGTCAACCCAAGCCATTGGCGGACACACGGCCGAGCTTGAACTCTTGCCGCCCAGCCCATGTGTTCACGCAGCAAGAAATGAAAAAGCCCTCTTGGGCTGTCCAAGAGGGCTTTTCGGTGGTGTTCCTGGCGGAGAGGGCGGGATTCGAACCCGCGGTGGGCTATTAACCCACACACGCTTTCCAGGCGTGCGACTTAAACCGCTCATCCACCTCTCCTGCGAAGCCCGCCATTCTAGCAGTGTCCGTGGAGTCCCCCGGGCAGGTCAGCCATCGGACGACGCGCGGCGCGAGCTTTGCGGATTCGCCAGCATCGACAGCAGCGCATTCACGTCCGCTGGTTTGACCATGTGGACGTCGAACCCGGCCTGGACCGAGCGCGAACGGCTTTCGGGTTCGCCGTAGCCGGTGAGCGCGATCAGGAGGGCGTCGCGCGATTCCGGCTGGCTGCGCAGCCGATGAGCCACCTCGAAGCCGTTCATGCCGGGCAATCCGATGTCCAGCAGCACGGCATCCGGCCGGAAGTCCCTGGCGATCTGCAGCGCCGCCATCCCCTCGTTCGCGGTCCTGACCTGGAAACCCTCCAGCTCGAGCAGCGTCATCAGGGTGTCGGCTGACGCGGTGATGTCATCGACCACGAGGATGCGCACCGGCGCCCGCTCACGCGGCTCCGGAATGGGCACCACGGCGGCCGGCGTTTCCGTGCGATGCGCCACCACGGCTGCCGGCAGCCACACGACCACTTCGGAGCCGCGGCCCACGCCGTCGCTGAAGGCCGCCACCCGGCCGCCATGCAGTTCGACCAGGTGCTTGACCAGCGTCAGCCCGATGCCCAGGCCGCCTTGCGAACGGTCCAGCGACTGGTCGGCCTGGAAGAAAAGGTCGAAGATGTGCGGCAGCGTCGCGGCATCGATGCCGGCGCCGTCATCCCTGACCGAAATGCGCAGCTCTCCGCTCGCGTGGGACGCACCGAGCACGATGCGCGACCGCGGCGGTGAAAACTTCGAGGCGTTGTTCAACAGGTTGGAAAGCACCTGCGCCAGCCGCACCACGTCGCCGTGGAGTTCCACCCGCTCCGCCGGCAAGGTCACCGCGAGCTGTTGCTCGCGCCCGTGGATGCGCGGCGCGCTGGCCTCCACCGTGCGCTCGATCAGCGCCGCGAGGTCCAGCTTTTCCGGCTTGACCGTGACCTTGCCCTGCACGATGCGGGACACGTCCAGCAGGTCGTCGATCAGGCGCGCCATGTGGTCGGCCTGCCGGCCGATCACATCGCGAGCCCAGTTCATCGTCGAGGGGGTGACATCGTTGCCCTGCATGATGTGCACGGCGTTTCGGATCGGCGCGAGCGGATTGCGCAGTTCGTGCGCAAGCATGGCCAGGAAGTCGTTCTTGCGGCGGTCGGCCTCCTGCACCGCGTGGTAGAGCCGCGCGTTTTCCATCGCGATGGACGCGCGGCTGGCCACCTCGCGGATCAGCGCGAGGTGTGAGGCGTCGAAGCGGCCGGCCTCTTCCTGCAGGACCAGCGCGCCGCGGACCTCGTCGCCCGCCATCAGGGGGTAGATCGCGGCGGCGGGCGTGCCGGACCGCCACACGCGGAACTGCTTGTCACGCACCGCCTGCTCGACCGCCACCCGCAGCTCGGGGCTGAAGACCTCGGGGTCGCCGGGCGCCGGGGCAGGATGGATGTCGATCCGTCGCACTCCTTCGTCCGGATCGATGAAGCCGAGGATGGCACGCCGGCCCAGCATGGGCACGCACAGGTCCAGCACCGCCCGCGCCGTGTCGCTGAGGTCGAGCGAACGCGACATGACACGGCTCGCTTCGGCCAGGTAGTCGGCCCGGTGGATCGCGTCTTCGGCGGCGGCGCGTGCAGCCTCGGACCGCGCCAGCGCCTCGCGGGCGGCGACCTGCAGCTGCAGTTGCCGGTTCATGCGGAACAGGTCCACGAACACGCGAACCTTGGAGCGCAGCACCTCCGGCACCACCGGCGAGGGGATGTAGTCCACCGCCCCCAGCGCATAGCCTCGCCTGGCCTGTAGCTCGTCCACGTAGGCGGTGATGAACAGGATGGGCGTCTGCGCCGACTTCTTGTATTGCCGGATGAGGCTGGCGGTCTCCAGCCCGTCGATGTCGGGCATGTTGACATCCAGCAGGATCACCGCGAATTCCTGCTTGAGGATCTGGCGCAGCGCTTCCTTGCCCGATCGCGCGCTGACGATGGTCTGCCCGAGATCCTCGAGGATGGTACGGAAGACGACGTGCTTTTCCGCCAGGTCGTCCACCACCAGGATGTTGACCTTGTCCTGTTCCGGCCCTGCCGGCAGGCCGACACCAGTGTCTATCACTGGTGCAGCCAGGCCCGGAGCACCGTCAGCAGGTCCTGCGTGTTCACCGGCTTGGACAAATAGTCCCATGCGCCTGCTTCGATGCATTTCTCGCGGTCGCCCTTCATGGCCTTGGCGGTGACGGCAACCATTGGCAGGTTCCGGCCCGCCGGGAGCTTGCGGATCTCCTGCATCGTGGCCATGCCGTCCAGCTCAGGCATCATGATATCCATCAATACTACATTGATCTGCGGGTCGGAGGCCACCCGCTGGATCGCGTCCCGGCCGTTGTCGGACCAGACGATGTCCATGCCGTGCTCCTCCAGCACGGTCGCCAGCGCGAAGATGTTGCGCATGTCGTCGTCCACGATCAGCACACGCTTGCCATGCAGAGGCTTGCTGGATTCGTGCAGCGCGTTGATCACGGCGCGCTTGGGTTCCGGCAGCTTTGCCAGGTTGTGGTGGATGGCCAGCAGGGTTTCGTCGAACAGCTTGGCGATCGCATGCGCTTCGCGCACGTTGACCGACTCATCGGATGACCAGCCCGTGCTCGCGGTATCCATGGCGCCACCGTGAAAAAGCACCAGCTGCACAGGCCCCAGGCCGTCCTGCGCAGCCAGCAGCCTGCGGCACGCGTTCAAGTTCAGCCCGGGCAGACCGTCCTCCAGGACCACGCAGTCGAAGCGGGATTCCTCCAGCAGGTCCATCGCCTTGCCGGCCGTCTTGGCGATCTCGATGGAGACCTGTTCGTCCGCCATGTGCAGCAGGAATTCGCGGCGCGCCGCGGCATCGTTCAGCGCCACCAGCACCTTCTTGCTCGGCCGTGACACATAGGCAAGCAGCCGGTCGAGCATGGCGTCCAGCACCTCCCTGGACTGGATGGGCTTCTCCACGAAGGCCGCCGCCCCCAGGTGGAAAGCGCGCTCCTTGGAGTCGTCCGTGGAGATCACGCAGACCGGGACGTGGCGCGCGCCCATGTCCTGCTTCAGGCGGTCCAGCACGCGCCATCCATCCATGTCGGGCAGGTACATGTCCAGCGTGATGGCGGACGGCTTGTGCTCGGCCGCCAGGGCCAGCGCCCCGGCGCCCATGGGCGTCACGAGGCCCTTGAAGCCCTTGGCCCGGGCGGCATCCAGCAGGAAGCGCGCGAAGGCGAGGTCGTTCTCGACGATGAGCAGCACCAGGTCGCCCTGCGTGATGGTCTCGCGGTCATCCCCGGCTTCGTTCCCCTGCGCGGCGCCGGGCGCCTCGATCACCTCCCCGGCCGGCGGCTCGTAGCTCGGCGCGATCCACCTCAGCGCCGCGGGAACGGCACTGTCGGCGCGTGCGGGCTCGGCTTGCGGCAAGGCTCGGCGCATGCTGCGCGTGCCGGGATAGACCAGCGGCAGGTACAGCGTGAAAGTCGAGCCGCGCCCCGGCGCGCTCGACAGGCGGATCTCGCCGCCCAGCAGCTTGGACAGCTCACGGCTGATCGCCAGACCCAGGCCGGTGCCGCCGTATTTGCGGCTGGTCGAGCCGTCGGCCTGCTGGAAGGCCTCGAAGATGATCTGCTGCTTGTCGCCTGAAATGCCGATGCCGGTGTCCTCGACCGAGAACGCCAGCACCTGCTGGGCGCGGTAGAGGTCCTCGTTGTCAGCCGACCAGCCGCCGGCCACCACTTCCATCGACAGGCTCACATGGCCGGTGTGGGTGAACTTGAAGGCATTCGACAGCAGGTTCTTCAGGACCTGCTGCAGGCGCTTGGCGTCGGTCACCATGGAAGTCGGCAGGTTCAGGCCGGTGTGGATCATGAAATCCACGCTCTTGGCTTCGGCGACGTGGCGGAAGGTGCGCTCCACGTAAAGCTGCAGGTCCGACAGGCGCAGCTCGTTCACGTCCACCACCACCGTGCCGGACTCGATCTTCGACAGGTCCAGGATGTCGTTGATCAGCATCAACAGGTCGTTGCCGGACGAATGGATCGTCTTGCCGAATTCCACCTGCTTGGGTGACAGGTTGCCGTCCGGGTTCTTGGACAGCTGGTCGGACAGGATCAGCAGCGAGTTGAGCGGCGTGCGCAGCTCGTGCGACATGTTCGCCAGGAATTCGGACTTGTACTTGGACGTCAGGGCCAGCTGCTTGGCCTTGTCTTCCAGCGCCTGGCGCGCCTGCTCCACTTCCTGGTTCTTGCGCTCCACCTCCTGGTTCTGGTGCACCAGCAGCCGGGCCTTCTCCTGCAGTTCCTGGTTCGTCTGCTGCAGTTCCTGCTGGCGGCTCTGCAGTTCCTGCGCGAGCGATTGCGACTGCGTCAGCAGGTCTTCCGTCCGCATGTTGGCCTCGATCGTGTTGATCACGATGCCGATCGATTCCATCAGTTGGTCCAGGAAGGCCTGGTGCGTCGGGTTGAAGCGCTCCACCGAGGCCAGTTCGACCACGCCGCGCACCTGGCCCTCGAAGATGATCGGCATCACCAGCACGTTCAGCGGTTCGACCGTGGCCAGGCCGGAGGAAATCTTCAGCGTTTCCGGGATGCTGGAGGTCAGCAGGATCTTCTTGCGGTCATGCGCGCACTGGCCGACCAGGCCTTGCCCCATGTCCACTTCCTTGCCGTAGGCCCCGTGGCCGTCGGAGGCGTAGCTCGCCATCAGGCGCAGCTTGGGCTGCTCGTGCGTGTAGCGCAGCACGTAGAACTCAGCTTGCTGCGCGCCCACCACCGGCGCCAGTTCCGAGAGGATCAGGTGGCCCACGGCCACCAGGTCCTTCTGGCCCTGCAGCATGCGCGAGAACTTCGCCAGGTTGGTCTTGAGCCAATCCTGCTCAGTGTTCACCTGCGTCGTGTCGCGCAGGTTGCGGATCATCTCGTTGATCGTGTCCTTCAGGGCCGCCACTTCGCCCAGCGCCACCACGGTGATCGAGCGCGTCAGGTCGCCCTGGGTCACGGCCGTCGCCACTTCGGCGATGGCCCGCACCTGCGTGGTGAGGTTGGCCGCGAGCTGGTTCACGTTCTCGGTCAGGCCCTTCCAGGTACCCGAGGCACCCGGCACCTTGGCCTGGCCGCCCAGCTTGCCTTCCACGCCCACCTCGCGCGCCACGGTCGTCACCTGCTCCGCGAAGGTCGCGAGCGTGTCCGTCATCGAGTTGATCGTGTCGGCCAGCGCCGCGATCTCGCCCTTGGCTTCCACGGTCAGCTTGCGCTTGAGGTCGCCGTTGGCCACGGCGGTCACCACCTTGGCGATGCCGCGCACCTGCGAAGTGAGGTTGCCGGCCATGAAGTTCACGTTGTCCGTGAGGTCCTTCCAGGTGCCGGCCACGCCCTGCACGTCGGCCTGGCCGCCCAGCTTGCCCTCGGTACCCACCTCGCGGGCCACCCGCGTCACCTCCGAGGCAAAGGACCGCAGCTGGTCCACCATGGTGTTGATGGTGGCCTTCAGCTCCAGGATTTCGCCCTTCACGTCCACCGTGATCTTCTTGGACAGGTCGCCGGCCGCCACCGCCTTGGTCACGTCGGCGATGTTGCGCACCTGCGAGGTCAGGTTCCCGGCCATGAAGTTCACCGAGTCGGTCAGGTCCTTCCAGGTGCCGGCCACGCCCTGCACGTCGGCCTGCCCGCCCAGCTTGCCCTCGGTGCCCACCTCGCGCGCCACCCGCGTCACTTCCGAGGCGAAGGACCGCAGCTGGTCCACCATGGTGTTGATGGTGTTCTTCAGCTCCAGGATTTCGCCCTTCACCTCCACCGTGATCTTCTTCGAGAGGTCGCCGGCCGCCACGGCGGTCGTCACGTCGGCGATGTTGCGCACCTGCGAAGTCAGGTTGCCGGCCATGAAGTTCACGTTGTCGGTCAGGTCCTTCCAGGTGCCGGCCACGCCCTGCACGTCGGCCTGGCCGCCCAGCTTGCCCTCGGTGCCCACCTCGCGCGCCACCCGCGTCACTTCCGAGGCGAACGAGGACAGCTGGTCCACCATGGTGTTGATGGTGTTCTTCAGCTCCAGGATTTCGCCCTTCACGTTCACCGTGATCTTCCTGGACAGGTCGCCGGCCGCCACGGCGGTCGTCACATCGGCGATGTTGCGCACCTGCGAAGTTAGGTTGCCGGCCATGAAGTTCACCGACTCGGTCAGGTCCTTCCAGGTGCCGGCCACGCCCTGGACGTCGGCCTGGCCGCCCAGCTTGCCCTCGGTGCCCACTTCGCGCGCCACCCGCGTCACTTCCGAGGCGAAGGAGGACAGCTGGTCCACCATGGTGTTGATGGTGGCCTTCAGTTCCAGGATCTCGCCCTTCACGTCCACCGTGATCTTCTTGGACAGGTCGCCGGCCGCCACCGCCTTGGTCACGTCCGCGATGTTGCGCACCTGCGAAGTCAGGTTGCCGGCCATGAAGTTCA
Source organism: Ramlibacter tataouinensis (assembly GCF_001580455.1). Lineage (NCBI taxonomy): Bacteria > Pseudomonadati > Pseudomonadota > Betaproteobacteria > Burkholderiales > Comamonadaceae > Ramlibacter > Ramlibacter tataouinensis. The sequence continues at coordinate 4,661,840 of NZ_CP010951.1, read as the reverse complement.
CCGAGTCGGTGAGGTCCTTCCAGGTGCCGGCGACGCCCTGCACATCGGCCTGCCCGCCCAGGCGGCCTTCGGTGCCCACTTCCCGGGCCACCCGCGTCACTTCCGAAGCGAAGGAGCGCAGCTGGTCCACCATGGTGTTGATGGTGTTCTTCAGCTCCAGGATCTCGCCCTTGACGTCCACCGTGATCTTCTTGGACAGGTCACCGGCCGCCACCGCCTTGGTCACGTCGGCGATGTTGCGCACCTGCGACGTCAGGTTGCCGGCCATGAAGTTCACCGACTCGGTCAGGTCCTTCCAGGTGCCGGCCACGCCCTGCACGTCGGCCTGGCCGCCCAGCTTGCCCTCGGTGCCCACCTCGCGCGCCACCCGCGTCACTTCCGAGGCGAACGATGACAGCTGGTCCACCATGGTGTTGATGGTGTTCTTCAGCTCCAGGATCTCGCCCTTCACCTCCACGGTGATCTTCTTGGACAGGTTGCCGGCCGCCACCGCCTTGGTCACGTCGGCGATGTTGCGCACCTGCGAAGTCAGGTTGCCGGCCATGAAGTTCACCGAGTCGGTCAGGTCCTTCCAGGTGCCGGCCACGCCCTGCACGTCGGCCTGGCCACCCAGGCGTCCTTCGGTGCCCACCTCGCGCGCCACCCGCGTCACCTCCGAGGCAAAGGAGCGCAGCTGGTCCACCATGGTGTTGATGGTGGCCTTCAGCTCCAGGATTTCGCCCTTCACGTCCACCGTGATCTTCTTGGACAGGTCGCCGGCCGCCACCGCCTTGGTCACATCGGCGATGTTGCGCACCTGCGAGGTCAGGTTGCCGGCCATGAAGTTCACCGAGTCGGTCAGGTCCTTCCAGGTGCCCGCCACGCCCTGCACGTCGGCCTGGCCGCCCAGCTTGCCCTCGGTGCCCACCTCGCGCGCCACCCGCGTCACCTCCGAGGCGAAGGACCGCAGCTGGTCCACCATGGTGTTGATGGTGTTCTTCAGCTCCAGGATTTCGCCCTTCACCTCCACCGTGATCTTCTTCGAGAGGTCGCCGGCCGCCACGGCGGTCGTCACATCGGCGATGTTGCGCACCTGCGAAGTCAGGTTGCCGGCCATGAAGTTCACGTTGTCGGTCAGGTCCTTCCAGGTGCCGGCCACGCCCTGCACCTCGGCCTGGCCGCCCAGCTTGCCTTCGGTGCCCACTTCGCGCGCCACCCGCGTCACTTCCGAGGCGAACGAGGACAGCTGGTCCACCATGGTGTTGATGGTGTTCTTCAGCTCCAGGATCTCGCCCTTGACGTCCACGGTGATCTTCTTGGACAGGTCGCCGGCGGCCACCGCCTTGGTCACGTCGGCGATGTTGCGCACCTGGGCCGTGAGATTGCCGGCCATGAAGTTCACCGAGTCGGTCAGGTCCTTCCAGGTGCCGGCAACGCCCTGCACGTCGGCCTGGCCGCCCAGCTTGCCTTCGGTGCCCACTTCGCGGGCCACCCGCGTCACTTCGGCGGAGAAGGTGCCCAGCTGCTGCACCATCTTGTTGATGGTCATGGCGGTGCGCAGGAACTCGCCCTGCAACGGACGGCCGTCGGCCTCCAGGGCCATGGACTTGGTCAGGTCACCCTGCGCCACCGCGCCGATCACCCGAGCCACCTCGGAGGTCGGGTGCACCAGGTCGCCGATCAGCGAGTTGATCGAGTCGGCCGAGTCGCGCCAGAAGCCGGTCGCATTGGGCGCCACCGCCCGTTCCTTGAGCTTGCCCTCCTTGCCGACCACCCGCGACAGGCGCGCGAGTTCGTGCGACATGCGCAGGTTCTCGGCGACCACCTCGTTGAAGGCGTCGGCCACCTTGCCGAAGACGCCGGTCCAGTCCTGGGGAAGGTGCGCCTCGGGATTGCCCTTCTTCAGGTCGGTCAGCGCCCCGAGGAAGGTTCGCGTGTGCTCGGACAGTTCGTCGCAGTGATCCAGCACCGCGTTGATACTGGCCACGTCGCTTTGCCAGAAGCCGGTGAGCTTGCCGTCGCTGAGGCGCTTGCCGGCGCGCGGTGAGCTGCGCGGCGCCAGGTTGATGCTATTGAGCTGCTGCGACCTGCGCGCAGCCTGTGCCGTCAGCTCATTGAATTCGCCGGCAATCTTGCCGTGAAGGCCGTCCCACTCGGTGGGCAGCGTGACGCCGGTTTCGCCACGGCGGAACGCACTCAGGGCCTTCAGCACCTGCTTGAGCTCCTCATCGCGATGACCTCCGGCCGGCAGCTTCGCTACAACTTCCATGTGTCCCCCAGTCCAATCCGCTGTGCAACGCCCTGAAAAATCGTGCGACAGGTTACTTTGCTGAAATCCGAGCCACAACCGTATGGAAGGCGCATGGCGCCGAGAGCCAACAGCCATGCGGGCTGTAGGAAAGCGCCTACGCCAGGATTCGCCATGCGCCTACGGCCGGGCAGAAAGCAAAAAGCCGCCCGAAGGCGGCTCTTGCGCAAGGGAAGCGCTCAAGGGATCAGTTGAGCGGAACCTTCTTGCCGTCCTTGTAGACGTACAGCGTCATGGCCGGGTTCTTCAGCTCGCCGTTCGGCTCGAAGGCGATCTGGGCCGTCACGCCCTTGAAGCTGGACTCGGCCAGCTTCGGGATGTAGACCTTGGGATCGGCCGAGCCGGCACGCTTCATCGCGTCGACCAGCACGAAGGTGGCGTCATAGGTATAGGGGCTGTACACCTGGAACTGGCCGGGGTACTTCTTGTCGTAGCGGTCCTTCCAGGCCTTGCCGCCGGGCATCTTGTCGAGCGAAGCGCCGCCTTCGGCACAGACCACGTTACCCAGCGTCTTGGCGCCCTGCACCAGCTGGATGATTTCCTGCGTGCAGATGCCGTCGCCGCCGAAGTACTTCACGTTGGTCATGCCCAGCTGTTCCATCTGGCGCAGCATGGGGGCAGCCTGCGGGTGCATGCCGCCGTAGAAGATGGCGTCGGGGTTCTTGCCCTTGATGGTCGTCAGGATGGCCATGAAATCCGTGGCCTTGTCCGTCGTGAACTGCTCGTCCACGATCTGCATGCCCTTGGACTGCGCGGTCTTCTTGAAGATCTCGGCCACGCCCTTGCCATAGGCGGTGCGGTCGTCGACGATGGCGACCTTCTTGAGCTTCAGGGCGTCGGCGGCATACAACGCCAGGCCGGCACCCAGCGCGCTGTCGTTGGCGATGACGCGGAAGGTGGTCTTGTAGCCGGGTTTGGTCAGGTCGGGGTTGGTGGCCGCGCCGGTGATGTGCGGGATGCCGCAGTCGTTGTAGACCTTGGAGGCGGGAATGGTGGTGCCCGAGTTCAGGTGACCCACCACGCCGTTGACCTTGGCATCGCACAGCTTCTGCGCGGCGGCCGTGCCCTGCTTCGGATCGGCGGCGTCATCTTCCGTCTGGATCTCCAGGCGCACCTTCTTGCCGCCAATGGTCACGCCCTGGGCGTTGAGGTCCTCGATGGCCATGCGCACGCCGTTGTCGTTGTCCTTGCCGTAGGAAGCCTGCGACCCGGACATCGGCGCGACGTGGCCGATCTTCACGACCATGTCTTGCGCGGACGCCAGTCCCGCAACGACGGCAATGGCCGCGGCGACCGTCATTTTCAATTTCGTTTGCATAGGAGAACCTCCAGAGTAGGGATAAAGGTTGAGAATCTTGTGGACTCAACGGGCGCGAACATATCGCAAAAACTTCACGAGGGCCAGAGGGAAAGGTCTATATTCCGGCGAAACCCGCATGGGGGCCCCACCGCGCGGCCTCACTTCTTCTTGGTCGGCGCGGTTTCCTCCTGGAAGGCCTGTTCGACGGCCTGCCGCACCATGGCCTCGATCTCATCGCGCAATGCCGGTCCCAGGCCGCGTGTCTGTTCGAGCACCTTGGCGGCGATGACTTCGCGCAGGCGCCGCTCCAGCGTGAGGTCGATCTTTTGCATCACCCGCTGGATCAATTGCTCCTGCGCCACGGGCTGGGCAGGTGCCGCGGCCGGCCCGCCCTTCACCACTTCGGTCAGGGTCGGGACATAGCGCGGGGGCGTGCGGCCGGCCATCAGGATGGCTCCTTCAGCACGAGATCTTCTCTCTTGAGCTCGTAGCCGCGGCTGGCGTAGTGCTTCCAGCGCACGCGCGCCCGCGCGCGGTCGTCCTCGTCCAGCGAAACCACTTCGATCAGGCGCTCGAAGCGCTCGAAGCCTTCGGGCACATCGTCGCCGAGGTTGAGCAGGACCTGGTGGTGCGGGGAGGCCCGGGGCGAATCGCACAGCACGATGGGCGACGCGGCCAGCACCGCCTGGGGCGCGCCTGCCGCCTGGCAGTGCGCCACGAAGTCCAGCGGCGAGAAGGTCCACAGGGCCGTGTCCAATTCGCGCAACATCGGCGGCCGGCCGGTCACGGTCACCCTGGCGCCCTTGGCGGCCGCCTTGCGCAGCAGCCGGCAGGCGTAGCCCAGCTTGTCGGGCGCGTTGAAGTGGAACTCGACGCCGGTCATTGCCGTGCGGAAGCCCTCCGGCGGGTCTTGGTGGGCGCCGGGGCGGAGTCCTGGCGCGACAGAAGGTACTGGTACAGCAGGCCGACCGGGCGGCCGGTGGCGCCCTTGTTCGCGCCGCTGCGCCAGGCGGTGCCGGCGATGTCCAGGTGGGCCCAGGGGAACTTGCCGGCGAAGCGCTGCAGGAACTTGGCCGCCGTGATCGCGCCACCCGCGCGGCCGGCGACGTTCGCCACATCGGCGAAGTTCGTCTTCAGGCCGTCGCCATATTCGTCGTCCAGCGGCATGCGCCAGCACAGGTCCATGGCTGCGTCGCCGGCCGACTGCAGCGACTCGGCCAGCATGTCGTCGCTGGCGAACAGGCCGCTGCGCACGCCGCCCAGGGCCACCATGCAGGCACCGGTCAGCGTCGCGATGTCGATCACGGCGCCGGGCTTGAAGCGCTCGGCATAGCTCAGCGCATCGCACAGGATCAGGCGCCCTTCGGCATCGGTGTTCAGGATCTCGATCGTCTGGCCGCTCATGCTCTTGACGATGTCGCCGGGCTTGACCGAGCGCCCGTCGGGCATGTTCTCGCAGCTGGGGATCAGGCCCACCACGTTGACCCGGGGCTTGAGCTCGCCGATGGCGCGGAAGGTGCCCAGCACGCTGGCCGCCCCGCCCATGTCGAACTTCATTTCGTCCATGTCCTGGGCCGGCTTGATGGAAATGCCGCCGCTGTCGAAGGTGATGCCCTTGCCCACCAGCACGACCGGCGCCTCGCCGTCCGCGCCGCCCTGGTGCTGCAGCACGATGAAGCGCGGCGGCTCTTCCGAGCCCTGGGCCACGGCCATGAAGGACCCCATGCCCAGCTTGGCGATCTCCTTCGGCCCCAGCACCTGGCAGCCGAAGCCGTGGGCCTTGGCGAGCTTCTTGGCCTCTTCGCCCAGGCGCGTCGGCGTGGCATGGTTGGGGGGCAGGTTGGCCAGTTCGCGAGCGAACTCGATCCCGGCCGCCGCCGCCTTGGCCGCTTCGAAGGCGTCCTTCACGCGGGCGGCGTCGTCGACCGCCACGGTGACGCGCTCGATCTCGCGTCCTTCAGGCTTGGATTTGGTGGCGACATAGACATAGCTCGCCTCGGCCGTCGCGGTGACGGCCGCGCGCACGGCGGCCTCGTCGGCCTCGCCCGGCAGGCAGATCAGGAGCCGCTTCACGCCCGAGGAGCGCAGCGCTCCCACCGCCGCCTGCACCGCCGATTGCACGCGGCGCGCTGAACCGTCGCCGGCGCCCGCCAGAATCACCCGCGATGCGGCGATCCCTTCGCTGCGGTAGGCATGCAGCAGCTTGCCGGGCTTGGCTTCCAGGTCGCCGGCGTCGAGCGCGTGGCCCGCCAGGCTGGTCAGTGGATCCTTGGCCGGCTTGAAGCCTTGCGCCACCACGAGAACGATCGCGTCGCACTTCTCACGGGCGGCACGCGCAGGGTCCAGGGTCTTGAGTTGGAAGTCCATAATCTGCGGTTTCTTGTCTCTCTCATTGTTGACCGCGCCGATGTTATTCCATTCGTCCCTGCGCCGCGAACTCGCCCGCAGCTTCGGCGCCACCCTGGTCGTGCTGGTGACCATCGTGATGACGATGACCCTGGTGCGCACGCTCAACCTGGCCACGCGCGGCACGGTGAACCCGCAGGACATCCTGATGGTCATGGGCTACACCGTGCTGGGCTACCTGCCCTCGGTCCTCACGCTGTCGCTGTTCATCGCGATCGTCGCCACGCTGTCGCGCATGTACCGCGACAGCGAAACGGTGATCTGGTTCGCGGCGGGCCGCGGGCTGTCGGCCATGCTGGTGCCGCTGTTCCGGTTCGCCTGGCCGATCCTGCTGGTGGTGGGACTGCTGGCTCTGGTGACCTGGCCCTGGGCCAACGAGCAGACGCAGGAACTGAAGGACCGCTACGGCAAGCGTGGCGACCTCGAGCGGGTCGCCCCTGGCCAGTTCCAGGAATCGGCCAGCGGCACCCGCGTTTTCTTCCTGGACAAGGACACGCCCGACGACAAGTCGGGCAAGAACATCTTCATTTCCACCAACGAGCACGGCAAGGAAACCGTGACGGCTGCGCGCACCGGCCGGATCGCCGACCTGGGCGAGGGCCGCTTCCTGCTGCTGGGCGACGGGCAGCGCCTCGAGGCACCGGTCCCCGGCGCCTCCGCCGCGGCGCCCCAACTGCGGATCAGCGAATTCGAAGAGTATGGAACCAAGGTCGGCGAGCGGGAACTGGACACGCGCGACTCGGCGCCGGCCAAGACCAAGTCCACGCTCGAGCTGGTGTCCGATCCCACGCCCCCGAACCTCGGTGAACTCGGGTGGCGGGTCGGCTTGGCGCTGGCCGCCTTCAATTTCGTGGTGATCGCGGTCATCGTCTCGAACGTCAACCCGCGCGCCGGCCGCAGCGGCAACCTGGTCTTCGCCCTGTTCTCCTTCGTCGTGTACTTCAACCTGCTGAACCTGGGCCAGAGCTGGGTGAGCACCGGGCGCGTTGGCTTCGCCACCTTCATGGTGCTGCTGCATGGCGGCGTCCTGCTGGGAGCCGCCCTGTGGCTGGCCAAGCAGCACAACAACTGGAGCCTGCGGCGGGTGATCCGGCGGCCCAACGGGGAGGCCGGCCAGTGAGGACCATCCGCCGCCTGATCTACAGGGAAGTCATCGCCGCGGTCCTGTTCGTGACCATCGGCTTTCTCGCCCTCTTCTTTTTCTTCGATTTCGTCGACGAGCTTCCCAACGTCGGCAAGGGGGCAAACGCCTACCGGCTCACCCAGGCCCTGACCTACGTCTCCTTCAGGATTCCGAGCCACCTGTACGAACTGCTGCCGATCGCGGTGCTGATCGGCACCATTTTTGTCATGGCGCGGCTGGCCCAGAGTTCCGAATACACCATTCTTCGCACCAGCGGGTTGGGGCCCTGGCGCGCGCTGCGGACCCTGCTGGCGCTGGGCCTGATCTTCACGCTGCTCACGTTCGCGATGGGCGACTATCTCGCCCCGGCGGCGGACCGGACGGCGCAGTTGCTCAAGGCGCGGCTGGAAGGCCGCATCAGCATCGGCCAGACCGGGGCCTGGCTCAAGGAGAAGCAGGCCCAGCACGCCTACAACGTCAACGTCCATGCGCTGACCCCGGACGGCAACATGCAGCATGTGCGCATCTTCGAATCCGACGAGCGCGGTTTCCTGGTGTCCGTCACCCGTTCGTCGCGCGCCCGCTTCACCGACTCGGGGTCATGGATTCTGGAAAACGCCGAGCGCACCGATTTCAGCACGCATGGGCCAGACGGCCCCAAGGTGGAACGGGTGCAGATTCCCAACTACCGCTGGCCGACCGAGATCACGGCGGAGATGGTGTCCGTCGCGCTGCTCAAGCCCGACCGCATGAGCACGATCGACCTGTTCCAGTACATCAGCCACCTGAAGGCCAACGGCCAGGTCTCGCAGCGCTACGAGATCGAGGCTTGGCGCAAGGTCTTCTATCCGCTCAGCTGCATGGTGATGGTGGTGCTGGCCCTGCCTTTCGCCTACCTCCATTTCCGCTCGGGCGGCATCACCAGCTACGTGTTCGGCGGCGTGCTGATCGGCATCAGCTTCTTCCTGCTGAACAACGTGTTCGGCTACATCGGCAACCTGCGCACCTGGTGGCCTTGGCTGACGGCGGCCTCGCCGGGGCTGATCTATAGCGTGCTGTCGCTGGGTGCTTTCGGCTGGCTGGTGCTCCGGCGATGAAGGGCGTCATCCTGCTCGGGCACGGTTCGCGCGACCCGCTCTGGCGCCTGCCCATCGAAGCCGTGGCGCGGCGCATCGAAGGCCGCGCGCCAGCCCTGCTGGTGCGCTGTGCCTACCTGGATTTGGACAGCCCCGACCTGGCAGCCGCGGCCGCTGACTTGGTCGCGGCCGGCGCGCGCTCCGTCACGGTGGTGCCGATGTTCCTGGGCACCGGGCGGCATGTGCGCGACGACCTGCCGGCGCTGACCGATGGCGTCCGGGCCAGCCACCCGGGGGTGGACATCGAGCTTCGGCCGCCGGTCGGTGAGGACTCCCGGGTGCTGGACCTGCTGGCGGCGCTCGCGTCCGAATAAATACCGAAATACCGCGCAACCCATCCGCACCGGACACGGTGGGGCATAATGAATTTCTCTTTTATTAGAAATTCGGCATGAACCTTCACCAGTTCCGATTCGTGCAGGAAGCCGTTCGCCGCAACCTCAACCTGACCGAAGCCGCCAAGTCGCTGCACACGTCGCAGCCGGGCGTGTCCAAGGCCATCATCGAACTCGAAGAGGAATTGGGCGTCGAGATCTTCGCCCGCCATGGCAAGCGGCTGAAGCGGGTCACCGAGCCGGGGCAGCACGTGATCAAGAGCATCGAGCTGATCATGCGCGAGGTGGGCAACCTCAAGCGCATCGGGGAGCAGTTCAGCGCCCAGGACAGCGGAACCCTGTCGATCGCGACCACGCATACGCAAGCGCGCTACGTGCTGCCGGTGCCCGTCGCGCGGCTGCGCGAGGCCTATCCGAAGGTCAACGTGACCCTGCATCAGGGCTCGCCGGACCAGGTGGCGCGCATGGTGATCGACGAAGTGGCGGAGATCGGCATCGCCACCGAGTCGCTGTCGGACTATCGCGAACTCGTCACCCTGCCCTGCTACGAGTGGCAGCACGTGCTGGTGCTGCCGCAGGCGCACCCGTTGGCCCGGAAGGAGCGCGTCTCGCTGGAAGACCTGGCCGCCGAGCCCATCATCACCTACCACCCCTCGTTCACCGGCCGCACGCGCATCGACCACGCGTTCACCCAGAAGAAGCTGCAGCCCCGCATCGCGCTGGAGGCCATCGACTCGGACGTCATCAAGACCTATGTGCGCCTGGGCCTGGGCATCGGCATCGTGGCCGAGATGTCGGTGCGCGACGAGGCGGGCAACGGCAACGCCGACCTGGCCGTCCGGCCCCTGGGCGCCCTCTTCGGCCAGAACGTGGCCCGGGTGGCGTTCAAGCGCGGCGCCTACCTGCGCAATTTCGTCTTCCGTTTCGCCGAACTGCTGTCCGATCGACTCGATCGCAACCTGATCGCCAAGGCCATGAGCGGCCACCCCAACGACTATGAGCTCTGATCCGGTCCTTGCCAGGACACCTGCGCTGGAAACCAAGCTGCCTGCGGTGGGCACGACGATCTTCACCGTGATGTCCGCGCTCGCGGCCGAAAAAGGCGCGGTGAACCTGGGCCAGGGCTTTCCCGATTTCGATTGCGATCCCCGCCTGGTGCAAGCCGTGGCCGGCGCCATGTCGCAGGGCTTGAACCAGTACCCGCCAATGGCCGGCGTGCCGCAGCTGCGCGCGGCCGTGGCGGCCAAGATCGAGACGATGTACGGCCGGGCCTACGACGCGGCCAACGAGATCACCATCACGGCCGGCGCGACGCAGGCCATCATCACCGCCATCCTGGCCGTGGTGCGGCCGGGTGACGAGGTCATCGTGCTGGACCCCTGCTACGACAGCTATGTGCCCAACATCGACCTGGCCGGCGGCAAGGCGGTGCGGGTGCCGCTGGTGCCCGGCAGCTTCCGCCCCGACTTCGGCAAGATCGCGGCGGCCATCAACAGCCGCACCCGCGCCATCATTGTCAACAGCCCGCACAACCCCAGCGCCACCGTGTGGACCGATGCCGAGATGCGCCAGCTCCAGGAGCTGCTGGCCCCCACCGACGTGCTGGTGATCAGCGACGAGGTGTACGAGCACATGGTCTTCGACGGGCAGGCCCACCAGAGCGTGGCGCGCTTCCCGGGCCTGGCCGCCCGCGCCTTCATCGTCTCGAGCTTCGGCAAGACCTACCACGTGACCGGCTGGAAGGTCGGCTACGTGGCGGCACCCGCGCCCCTGACGGCGGAATTCCGCAAGGTGCACCAGTTCAACGTGTTCACCGTCAACACGCCGGTGCAGCACGGCCTGGCGGCCTACATGGCCGATCCACGCCCTTACCTGGAGCTGCCGGCGTTCTACCAGCGCAAGCGCGACCTGTTCCGCGCGGGCCTGGCGCGCACGCGCCTGCGCCTCCTGCCGAGCGAAGGCAGCTACTTCCAGTGCGTGGACATCTCCGATGTGAGCGACCTGTCCGAGGCCGACTTCTGCGAGTGGGTCACCCGCGAGATCGGCGTGGCCGCCATTCCCCTGTCGGCCTTCTATGGCGACGGCTTCGACCAGCGGGTGGTGCGCTTCTGTTTTGCCAAGAAGGACGAGACGCTGAACGAGGCGCTCGGACGACTGGCGAAGCTCTAGCCTCCCGGGCGCAAGTGCCCTAGCACTGGATCTCGTTGCGGCAGAACTGGCTCAGCTCGAAGACCCGGGTCTGGCCGCTCACGGCGTGGCGCGCGGAAGGGCCGACGTCCAGGCTCAACTTCATTTCGTACTTGCGGAAGAACTCGTCGAACATCTCGCCGCCGAGTGTGGCGTAGGCGGTCAGGCTGTCGGCCTTGGCATCGTGTGCCAGCAGCACGGCGCACAGCGGCTGCGGCGCCGGGCCCGATAGCACCTGGGCTCCTCGCGCTGGGTCATATTGGCTGTGATCGGCGCAGCAGTGGATCAGTTGATCCTGCACCCCGCGTTGCGCCCGGTTCTTGCGGAAACTGATGAAGCTCACGTCCTTGGTCGGATACACCAGTTTGTGGGCGCAGATGGCGCTGAAGGCGACGACGCTGCGCCGCGCCCCGACGCCGCCGGGCCAGGCATAGGCCTCGTGTTTGCTGGTGCTGAGGGACCTGGGCAAGGCGGGCTTGCCCAGGTCGAGAAGGAACACCGGGGTCGCCACGAAAGGGTAGTGGAAGACGTAGTTCGTCAGTGCCTGCAGGCTGCTGGCGCGCACCGGTTCACCGCGCTCGTCCACCAGCAGCGCCCGCGGGTACTCGTGCGGCCGGGCGTCGGCGGCGAACACCGGCATGGCGGCCGTGGCCGAGAGGCAGGCGGCGCCCGCGGTGCAGGTCTCGATGAAACTGCGCCGGTCCATGGGTAGCGGTGGGACAGGACTCTAGTAAACCACGCGGGCGCGGCGTTGGCATACGGCCTTGTACCGAAGAACAAAGTTGGCGTCGCCCGCGGGGTGCGTCAGCTATTGAGCTGGCCCCACAGCTTCTGCAGCCGCTTGACGCTGACCGGCTGCGGCGTGCGCAACTCCTGGGCGAAGAAGCTCACCCGCAGCTCCTCCAGCAGCCAGCGAAATTCCCCCATCCGTTCGTCCACCGCGCCCTTGCGTTCGGCGACCAGCCGCCAGTAGCGCTGCTCTTCCGGTTTGATCTCCGCCATGCGGGCGCTATCGCGTGCCGGGTCGGCGCGCAGCTTGTCCAGCCGCAGCGTGATCGCCTTGAGGTAGCGGGCAAAGTGCTGCAGTTGCGGCCAGGGCGTGTCGGCGAGGAAGCGCTTGGACACCAGGCGTTGCAACTGCTGGGTGGCATCGGCGGTGGCGTCCGGCTGGTTCTTCGTGTCCTTGATCTTGCGAACGGTCGCCGCGTACTCCGCAAGGATCACGGCGGCCAGGCGCGCCACCTCGTTGGCGATGAGCGTGAGCCGCCCGCGCCCTTCTTCCAGCCGCCGCTTGAAGTCGGCCTCGTTCGCCGGCAGGGGGTCCAGCATGAACGCGCGGGCCAGCGCCACTTCGATCACCTGCTCGCGCAACTCCTCCAGCGTGCCCAGCGGCATGTAGGCCACGGCCATCTTCTGCAGGTCCGGGATGTTCTTCTCCAGGTACTTGAGCGCGTCCCTGATCTGCAGTGCGAACAACCGCCGCAGCCCGGCGCGATGCCTGGCTGCCGCCGCCTCGGGCTCGTCGAACACCTCGATGGCCACAGCATCCTTGTGATCGACCAGGGCGGGAAAGCCGACCAGGCTGGTGCCGCCCTTGCGGATCTCCATCAGCTCGGGCAGCTCGCCGAAGGTCCAGGCGGTGTAGCGCCGGTCGGAGTCCGCTCCTCCCCCCTCCGGGGGGAGGCTGAGAGGGGGGCGCTTGGCTTGAGTGGACGCTGCAGCGCCCCCACCCTGCCCTCCCCCGGAGGGGGAGGGTTCAAATTCCTTCACAGCACGCAGCCCCGCCAGTGCCTGGAACGCCCCGCGCGCTTTCGCCCCCAGTTCCGCCTTGAGCGCGCCCAGGTTTCGGCCCATGCCGAGTTGGCGGCCGTGTTCATCGACCACGCGGAAATTTATGAACAGGTGCGCCGGCAGCATGTCCAGCTTGAAGTCGGCCCGCTTGACGTCCAGGCTGGTTTCCGCGCGCACCACGGCCAGCAAGGCCTGCGTCAGTGAACCGTGCGCCCAGTGCGCCTCGCCCGCGAGTTGCGCGGCCAGGCGCGCGGCCGACTCGGGCAGCGGCACGAAACGGCTCCGGGGTTTTTGCGGCAGGCTCTTGAGCAGCGCCTGCAGCTTGTCCTTGAGCATGCCCGGCACCAGCCACTCGGCGCGCTCGTCGCTCACCTGGTTCAGCACGAACAGCGGCACCGTGACGGTGAGGCCGTCGCGCGCGTCGCCGGGCTCGTGCAGGTAGGTCGCCGCGCAATCCACGCCGCCGAGACGGATGGTGCGCGGGAAGGCCTCGGTGGTGATCCCGGCGGCTTCGTGCCGCATCAGCTCCTCGCGCGAGAGCTTGAGCAGCGCCGGATTGCCGCGGCTGGCGTCCCGCCACCAGCGCTCGAAGCTGGCCCCGCTGAACACGTCGCGCGGGATCAGCTTGTCGTAGAAGGCGAAGATCAATTCCTCGTCCACCAGCACGTCCTGCCGGCGCGACTTGTGCTCCAGTTCCTCCACCTGGCGCACCATCTTCTGGTTGGCGGCCAGGAAAGGCAGCTTCGTGTCCCATTGGCCGGCGACCAGCCCTTCGCGGATGAAGATCTCGCGCGCGCCCTGCATGTCGACGCGCGCGAACGGCACCCGCCGGCCGCTGTACACGACCAGGCCATAGAGCGTCGCGCGCTCCAGGGCGACCACCTCGGCGGCCTTCTTCTCCCAGTGCGGATCCAGCAGCTGCCTTTTCAGCAGGTGCCCGGCCACCTGCTCGATCCAGGCCGGTTCGATGTTGGCGATGCCGCGGCCGAAGAGCCGCGTGGTCTCGACCAGCTCGGCGCACACGATCCAGCGGCCCGGCCGCTTCCTCAGGTGCGCGCCGGGATGGCGGTGGAACTTGATGCCGCGGGCCCCGAGGTAAGGCGCCTGGCTGGCGCTGCCTTCCGTGTCCTCCAGCTTGCAGCCGATGTTGCCCAGCAGGCCCGCCAGCATGGCCTTGTGCAGCTCTTCGTAGCTCGCCGGCGCCGCATTCAGGCGCCACTTGTGTTCGGCGACCACGGTATGCAGCTGGCTGTGGATGTCACGCCACTCCCGCACCCGCCGCACGTTGATGAAGTTCTGCCGCAGCAGCTGTTCGTACTGGCGGTTCGAGAGGCGATGATCGGTGCCGTGGCCGCCGCGCGCCTCGTCCAGCCATTTCCACAGCCGCAGGTAGCCGGCGAACTCGCTCTTCTCGTCGTCGAACTTGGCGTGTTGCTGGTCGGCCTGCGCCTGCATCTCCATCGGCCGGTCGCGCACGTCCTGCACCGACAGGGCCGAGGCGATCACCAGCACTTCATCCAGCGCGCCGCGGTCGCGGCCCTCGATGATCATGCGCGCCACCCGCGGGTCCAGCGGCAGCCTGGAGAGCTCCCGACCGATGGGGGTGAGCTCGTTTGCGTCGTCCACCGCGCCAAGTTCATTCAGCAACTGGTAGCCGTCGGTGATGGCGCGCCGGGACGGCGCCTCGATGAAGGGAAAGTCCTCCACGGTGCCCAGGTGCAGCCCCTTCATGCGCAGGATCACCCCGGCCAGCGACGAGCGCAGGATTTCCGGATCGGTGAAGCGCGGCCGCGCGGCGAAGTCCTTCTCGTCGTACAGCCGGATGCAGATGCCGTTGGCCACCCGGCCGCAGCGGCCGGCGCGCTGGTTGGCCGCCGCCTGGCTGATCGGCTCGACCATCAGTTGTTCGACCTTGCTGCGCAGGCTGTAGCGCTTGACGCGCGCGGTGCCGGCGTCGATCACATAGCGGATGCCCGGCACCGTGAGCGAGGTTTCTGCGACGTTGGTGGCCAGCACGATGCGCCGCTCGCCATGGTCCTCGAACACCCGGTCCTGCTCGGCCTGGGACAGCCGGGCGAACAGTGGCAGCACCTCCGTCCTGCGCGTGAGCGGGCTGTGCGACAGGTGCTTGCGCAGGTGGTCGGCGGCTTCGCGGATCTCGCGCTCCCCGGGCAGGAAAACGAGGATGTCGCCCGAGGCCGCCGCGCCGGTCCAGAGTTCGTCCACGGCATCGGCGATGGCCTCGTCCAGGCCGTATTCGCGCGACTCCTCGAAAGGCCGCCAGCGCTGCTCCACCGGGTACATCCGGCCGGACACCTGGATCACCGGCGCCGGCCCCTTGGCCGAGGCGAAGTGCCGCGCGAAGCGGTCGGCGTCGATGGTGGCCGAGGTGACGATCACCTTCAGGTCGGGCCGCCGCGCCAGAATCTCCCGCAGGTAGCCGAGCAGGAAATCGATGTTCAGGCTGCGCTCGTGGGCCTCGTCGATGATCAGCGTGTCGTAGGCCTTCAGCAGCGGGTCGGTCTGCGTCTCGGCCAGCAGGATGCCGTCGGTCATCAGCTTGATCGAGGCGCCGCGCGAGAGGCGGTCCTGGAAGCGAACCTTGTAGCCCACCACCTCGCCCAGCGGGGTGCCCAGTTCCTGCGCGATGCGCTTGGCGACGCTGGAGGCGGCGATGCGGCGCGGCTGCGTGTGGCCGATCATCCGGCCCCGGCCTTCCGGGTAGTTGGCCGTGCCGCGGCCCAGCGCCAGGGCGATCTTGGGCAGCTGCGTGGTCTTGCCCGAGCCGGTCTCGCCGCACACGATGACGACCTGGTGCCCACCGATCGCCTCCATGATTTCATGGCGCTTGGCGCTGACAGGCAGGGAATCGGGGAAGGTGATGGCGGGAACGGGCAAGGCGCAGCGGGTCAAAGCCCGCAATTATCGGCGGGCGGCCGGGTCCCGCCGGCGCTTCCCTCTCCGGGCAGGCGCGACAGTGCCTTACACTTTGCCGCACCCCCTCCGCCCGCCCAGCCGCCGATGTCCGCCGTCTTCAATTTCACCTTCGTGCCCTGGTTCCGCTCGGTCGCGCCCTACATCCACATGCACCGCGGCAAGACCTTCGTGGTGGCGATCGCGGGCGAGGCGATCGCGGCCGGCAAGTTGCAGCACATCGCCCAGGACCTGGCGCTGATCCAGAGCATGGGCGTCAAGGTGGTGCTGGTGCACGGCTTCCGGCCGCAGGTCAACGAGCAGCTCAAGGCCAAGGGTCATGCCGCCAAGTACTCGCACGGCATGCGCATCACCGACGAAGTCGCGCTCGACTGCGCCCAGGAGGCGGCCGGCCAGCTGCGCTACGAGATCGAGGCCGCGTTCAGCCAGGGCCTGCCCAACACGCCCATGGCCGGGTCCACGGTGCGCGTGATTTCGGGCAACTTCATCACCGCGCGTCCGGTGGGCGTCCTCGACGGCGTGGATTTCCGGCACTCGGGCCTGGTGCGCAAGGTGGACGTCGCCGGCATCGCGCGCTCGCTGGACCATGGTGCCATGGTGCTGCTTTCCCCCTTTGGCTTTTCGCCCACCGGCGAGGCCTTCAACCTGACCATGGAGGAAGTGGCGACCAGCGTTGCGATCGCGCTGCAGGCCGACAAGCTGATCTTCCTGGTCGAAATTCCTGGCATTCGCGTGCGGCCGCTGGAACCCGAGGGCGAAGACAACCCGATCGATACCGAGCTGCCCCTGGCCACGGCCGAACAGCTGCTGACTTCGCTGCCGGGCGCGCAGCAGCCGACGGACACGGGCTTCTACCTGCAGCATTGCGTCAAGGCCTGCAAGGCCGGGGTCGAGCGCAGCCACATCATCCCGTTCGCCACCGACGGCGCCATCCTGCTCGAGGTGTACGTGCACGACGGCATCGGCACCATGGTGATCGACGAGAAGCTCGAGAGCCTGCGCGAGGCCAGCGCCGACGACGTGGGCGGCATCCTGCAGCTGATCGAACCCTTCGAGAAGGACGGCACGCTGGTCAAGCGCGATCGCACCGAGATCGAGCGCGACATCGCGAACTACACCATCGTCGAGCACGACGGCGTGATCTTCGCCTGCGCCGCGCTCTACCCCTACCCGGAGGCCAAGACCGGCGAGATGGCGGCCCTCACCGTTTCCCCGCAGAGCCAGGGCCAGGGCGATGGCGAAAAGGTCCTCAAGCGCGTTGAGCAACGCGCCCGCGCCATGGGCCTGGACAGCATCTTCGTGCTCACCACGCGCACCATGCACTGGTTCCTCAAGCGGGGCTTCGTCCAGGTCGATCCCGACTGGCTGCCCGACGCGCGCAAGCGCAAATACAACTGGGATCGGCGCAGCCTGGTGTTTGTCAAGAAATTAGGGTAGCGTTCTTTTTTTACAACAAACGAGGACTTCCGTTTGTCCATCAACGAGGCAGCGCCGCCCTTCGCCCTTCGCCAGCTCGACCACATCGTGCTGCGCGTCCGCGACCTGGACGCTGCGCTGCGCTTCTATACCGAGGTCCTCGGCTGCACGCTCGAGAAAACGCAGGAATCCCTGGGCCTGTACCAGCTGCGCGCGGGCGCGTCGCTGATCGACCTGTTGCCCCTTGACGGCAAGCTCGGGCGCATGGGCGGTGCCGGGCCCGGCCCCGAGGGCCGCAATCTCGATCACTTCTGCCTGCGCATCGACCCCTACGACGAAGCGGCACTGCGCGCGCACCTGGCCGCCCATGGCGTGGCCGCCGGTGAATCAGGGTCACGCTACGGCGCTGAGGGCGAAGGCCCCTCGCTGTACCTGGTGGACCCGGACGGCAATGTGATCGAACTCAAAGGGCCCCCGCACTCCCGAACCGCCTGACCTTGACCGCGGGCACGGCGGCTCCTACAACGCAAGGTGTCCCGCCCCGACAGCCACCGGCTGCGCGGCGATCTAGGGTGAGGAGGCCATGGGCACCAGCGCTGTCTCGCACGAGGTTCGCATCCCGACGGGACAGACGTGGCTGTACGGCGACCTCGACATCCCGCCTGATTTCGCCGGACTGGTGCTGTTCGCGCACGGCAGCGGCAGCGGCCGGCACAGCGCGCGCAACCGGCGGGTGGCCCAGCGCCTGCAAGCTTCAGGCGTCGCGACCCTGCTGTTCGACCTTCTCACGGCCGAGGAAGAGCAAACCGACCTGCGCACCCGCGAACACCGCTTCGACATTCCCCTCCTGACCCGGCGCATGGAGCAGGCGACCGAATGGGCGCTGGCGCAAGCGGAAGTGCACGGCGCGCCGGTGGGCTATTTCGGTGCGAGCACCGGCAGCGCAGCAGCGCTGATCGCGGCCGCCCGCCTGGGCGACCGCATCTCGGCCGTGGTGTCCCGGGGCGGGCGGCCCGACCTGGCCGGGCCGGCCGTGCTGGGCGCCGTGACGGCGCCAACGCTGCTGATCGTGGGCGGCGCCGACCACGGGGTCATCGAACTGAACCGGCAGGCCTTCGGCCAGCTGCGGTGTACTACGCGGGAGTTGCTGGTCATCCCGGGCGCGACCCACCTCTTCGAGGAGCACGGCGCGCTGGACGAGGTGGCCGGCGCCGCGGCGGCCTGGTTTGCCAGGCACCTGGCCCACGTGCTGCACGAGGGCGGGCCATGAGCGCTGCCTCCCTGTCCTACCGCGACCGGCGGGAAGCGGGCCGTGTGCTGGCCGGGCGGCTATCCCATTACAAGGGCCGCAGCGATGTGCTGGTGCTGGCCCTGCCCCGCGGCGGGGTCCCTGTCGCGTTCGAGGTCGCGCATGCGCTGGCTGCGCCGCTGGACGTGTTCGTGGTTCGCAAGCTCGGCTACCCCGGTCATGAGGAGTACGCGATGGGGGCGATCGCCAGCGGCGGCGTCCAGGTGCTCAATCCCTTCGCCATCGACGGCTTCAGCGAACTCCAGCTGAAAAGCATCGTGCTCCGGGAACGCGCCGAACTGGCGCGGCGCGAAGCGCTGTATCGCGGCGACAAGCCGCCCGCCGACGTCCAGGGACGGACCGTGATCGTGGTGGACGACGGCTTGGCCACCGGCGCCACGATGCGGGCGGCGGTCGCCGCGCTGCGCCAGCGCGCGCCGGCGCGGCTGGTGGTGGGTGTTCCGGTGGGTGCCGAGGACACCTGCCGCCAGTTGCAGGACGAGGCCGACGAGGTGGTGTGCCCCTCGTCGCCCGACCCCTTCCGGGCGGTGGGGCTGTGGTACCACCACTTCGCGCAGACCAGCGACGAGGAAGTCCGCGAGCTCCTGGCGGAAGCGCAGCGCGAGCACGAGTCAAGCGTGCATTGAAGCGCGGCGCGCCGGACCCTGCTTCAGGCGAACGAGGTCCGGCCCACGGGCCGGCGTGCCAGCCGGACGGCCAGCACGAGGCCGACCAGCGCGAACAGGCAAAACCACAGGAACGACCAGTTGGCGATGGAGCCGCCCAGGAAGGTCCAGTCGATCTTGGTGCAGTCGCCGCTGCCCCGGAAGATCATCGGGATGGCCCGCTTGAGCGGGAAAGTCTCGATCATCCCGTAGAAATCGCGGCCGCAAGAGGCCACTTCGGGCGGATACCACTGCATCCAGCTCTGGCGCGCGGCGACGAAGGCGCCGAAGCCGGAGAAGAGCGTGATCAGCCCGCCACCCGCGATCCAGGCGCCGCGGTTCCGGGCGAACGCCGCAAGGGCGGCGACGATTGCCACCAGCACCAGCGCATAGCGCTGCACGATGCACATGGGGCAGGGTTCCAGGCCCACCACATGCTGCAGGTACAGGCCGAACGCCAGCATGCCGGCGCAGATCGCAGCCACCAGCGCCAGCACGCGTCGCGGCGCTTTGTCAAACCAATCGAGCAAGACTCACCTCCTTTGAGCGGCGGACGCCCCGCTCTCAGGCACCGCCTTCCACGAACACCCGCGCACGGCGCGGGGTCACCACCAGCGTCTCGCCTTCCCGGAAACCCTGGTCCCGGAACTGCTGCGCAGGAATCTGCGCCTCGATGATGGCGTCACCCCCGGATGGAGTCTCGCCAACCGGGATGAGTTCCAGCCTGGCGATCGGTCCGACCACGATGGCGCGGCTCAATTGCACCACAATGCCGCGCGGGCGGCCCGACGCGTCCACGCCCTCCCCCGGCGCGTACCGGTGCACATCCAGGTCGTGTGGCCGCACGTAGGCGAATGCCTTGGCGTCCTGCACGTTGGCATGCTCGGGCGACTCGAGCTGCATGCCCTCCAGGTGCACCTCGCCTTGGTGGGCGCGCCCATGGAAAAGATTGACGTCGCCCAGGAAGCCGTACACGAAGGGACTTGCGGGATGGTCCCACACCTCCTGCGGCGACCCGACCTGCTCGACCTTGCCGGCGTTCATCAGGACCACCCGGTCGGCAACCTCCAGGGCTTCCTCCTGGTCGTGGGTGACGAAGATGCTGGTCACGTGCAACTCGTCGTGCAGGCGGCGCAGCCAGCGGCGCAGTTCCTTGCGCACCTTGGCGTCGAGCGCGCCGAAGGGTTCGTCGAGCAGCAGTACCTTGGGCTCCACCGCGAGCGCGCGCGCCAGGGCGATGCGCTGACGCTGCCCGCCCGACAGCTGCGCCGGGAAACGGTCGGCCAGCCAATCGAGCTGCACCAGCTTCAGGAGCTCATGCACCTTGTTTTTGATCTGGGTCTCCGACGGGCGCTGGCCGCGTGGCTTGACCCGCAGGCCGAACGCCACGTTCTCGAACACGGTCATGTGCCTGAAAAGCGCGTAGTGCTGGAACACGAAGCCGACCTGGCGCTCCCGCACGTGCACCTCGGTCGTGTCCTCGCCGGCAAACAGGATGTTGCCGGCGTCGGCGGTTTCCAGGCCGGCGATGATGCGCAGCAGCGTGGTCTTGCCGCATCCGGAGGGGCCCAGCAGCGCGATCAGCTCGCCGGACTGGATGTCGAGCGACACATCGCGCAGCGCGTGGAAGTCGCCGAAGCGCTTGCTGACGTTGCGGATCTCGATGCTCATGTTCAGGCCTTGACTGGGTTGCTCCCTCCCCCATGGGGGGAGGGCGGGGTTGGGGGCGCCTCGGGTGGCAGGTCCGCAGCAGCCTTCATCTCTCGCTCATGCTTCCATTCCGCCACCGACTTGATCACCAGGGTGACCAGGGCCAGCAGCGCCAGCAGCGAAGCCACCGCAAAGGCAGCCACCGACTGGTATTCGTTGTAGAGGATCTCCACGTGCAGCGGCATGGTGTTGGTCTGCCCGCGGATGTGGCCGGACACCACCGAGACGGCGCCGAACTCGCCCATCGCCCGCGCATTGCACAGGATCACGCCGTAGATCAGGCCCCACTTGATGTTGGGCAGCGTCACATGCCAGAAGGTCTGCCAGCCGCTCGCGCCCAGCACGATGGCCGCCTGCTCCTCTTCGTTGCCCTGCGCCTGCATCAGCGGGATCAGCTCGCGCGCGATGAAGGGGAAGGTGACGAAGACAGTGGCCAGCACGATCCCGGGCACCGCGAAGATGATCTTGATGTCGTGCGCCGCCAGCCACGGCCCGAACCAGCCCTGCGCGCCGAAGATCAGCACGTAGATCAGGCCGGCCACCACCGGCGACACCGAGAACGGCAGGTCCACCAGCGTGGTGAGGAAGGCCTTGCCGCGGAACTCGTACTTGGCAATGCACCAGGCCGCCGCGACGCCGAACACCAGGTTGAGCGGCACCGCGATGGCCGCGGTGACCAGCGTCAGCCGGATGGCCGACCAGGCGTCGGGTTCGCGCAGCCCGTCCAGGTAGGCGGCGAATCCCTTGCGCAATGCTTCGGTGAACACCGCCGCCAGCGGCAGCACCAGGAACAGCAGCAGGAAGCCGAGCGCCAGCGCGATCAGCGTCGTGCGGACCCAGGCCGCCTCGGTGGCGACCACGCGCTTTTGCGTCAGAGTGGTCATGCCGCCCCCGAGCGCCGGCGCTGCCAGACCTGCAGGCCGTTGATCACCAGCAGCAGGATGAAAGAGATGACCAGCATCACCACGGCCACCGCAGTGGCGCCGGCGTAGTCGTACTGCTCCAGCTTGCCGATGATGATCAGCGGCGTGATTTCCGAGACCATGGGCATGTTGCCGGCGATGAAGATCACCGAGCCGTACTCGCCGACCGCGCGCGCGAAAGCCATGGCGAAACCGGTGAGCAGCGCCGGCGCGATCGAGGGGAAGATCACCTTGCTGAAGGTCTGCCAGCGGGTGGCGCCCAGCGACATCGCGGCCTCCTCCAGCTCGCGCTCGGTGTCCTCCAGCACCGGCTGCACCGTGCGCACCACGAAGGGCAGCCCGATGAAGATCAGGGCGATCACCACGCCGTTCGGGTTGAAGGCCAGCTTGATGCCCAGCGGCTCCAGGTACTGCCCGATCCAGCCATTGCCCGCCAGCAGCGCCGTCAGCGAAATGCCGGCCACCGCCGTCGGCAGCGCGAACGGCAGGTCCACCAGCGCGTCGACGATGCGCTTGCCCGGAAAGCTGTAGCGCACCAGCACCCAGGCCACCAGCAGCCCGAACACCACATTGACCACCGCGGCGGCAAACGAGGCGCCGAAGGTCAGGCGGTAGGAGGCCAGGACACGCGGCGAGCTGATCGCATCCCAGAACTGCGCGCCGGTCAGCGTGAAGGTCTTGAAAACCAGCGCCGACAGGGGGATCAGGACGATCAGGCTCAGGTACAGCAGCGTGTAGCCGAGGGTGAGGTTGAAGCCGGGCAGCACCTTCTTGCTGCCGCCGCGCCCGGGAGCGGCGGCGGCCGGAAGCGGCGCAGCGAGGCTGGCGGCAGCCCCGGCCATCACTTGACCGTGTAGATCTTGTCGAACTGGCCGCCGTCGTTGAAGTGGACCTTCTGCGCCTCGGACAGCGAGCCGAACAGCTCCTGCACGGTGAACAGCTTGATCGGCTTGAACGTGTCGGGGTACTTCTTCAGCACCGCCTGGGAACGCGGACGGATGCTGTGCTTGGCGGCGATTTCCTGGCCTTCATCGGAATAGAGGAAGTTCAGGTAGGCCTTGGCGAGATCGGCCGTGCCTTTCTTGGCCACGGTGCGCTCGACCACGGCCACCGGGTTCTCGGCCACGATGCTGACCGAGGGGTAGACCACGTCCACCTTGTTGGCGCCGAATTCCTTGTTCACCGACTCGACTTCCGATTCGAAAGTCACCAGCACGTCGCCGGTGTTGCGCTGCAGGAAGGCCGTCGTGGCGTCGCGGCCGCCGCGCGCCAGCACCGGCACGTTCTTGTACAGCTTGGTCAGGAACTCCTGCGCCTGGGCGTCGGTGCCGCCCTTCTTCCTGACGTAGCCCCAGGCGGCGAGGTAGGCGTAGCGCCCGTTGCCGCCGGTCTTGGGGTTGACCACGACGACCTGCACGCCCGGCTTGATCAGGTCGTCCCAGTCCTTGACGCCCTTGGGATTGCCGTTGCGCACCAGGAAAAGCATGGTGGAACTGGTCGGCGCCGCGTTGTCGGGGAAGCGCTTGGCCCAGTCCTTGGCGACCACGCCCTTCTCGGCGAGGAACTCGATGTCGGTGGTGGTGTTCATGGTCACCACGTCGGCATCCAGACCGTCGGCCACCGCGCGCGCCTGCGCGCTGGAACCGGCATGCGACTGCTCGATCTTGACGTCCTTGCCGGTGGTCTTCTTGTAGTACGGAACAAAGGCCGCGTTGATGTCCTTGTAGAACTCGCGGGCTACATCGTAGGAAACGTTCAGCAGGCTTTGCTGGGCCGGCGCCAGGCCGCTGGCGGCCAGGGCCAGGGCGGCGATGAAGGTCTTGGTCTTGAAATTCATGATTGTTGGGTCCCTTGGGAAGCGCGCGCGTCCCCAGCGGACGGTGGTCCGGTGACGAAACGTCGATTGTCGGCAGCGCAGGTGCGGTTCCCAACAACTGTGTTGTTGTTTGTTAATGCGCGCCTGCGAATAAGGCTGCGCTTGGCGGGCCCTGGGCCGGCTACAGCAAGGCCCGCAATTCGCGGGCAGCCTCCAGCAGCAGCGGCAGCAGGACCGTCTCCAGGCTGCGCGGTGGCCGCTGGGCCGTGGTGACCACATTCAGGGCTGCCACCGTCTGCCCCTGCATGTTGCGCAGGGGAACGGCCAGCGCGAGCACGCCCAGCTCATGTTCCTCGCTCGACAGGCAGTAGTCGCGTTGGCGCACCGCCTCGATCAGCTCACGGAACCGGGCCGCATCCACGGTCGTGCGGGCCGTGAGCCGCGGCAGCTCGCGCCCCTTCAACCAGGCGTTGAACTCGGACCGCGCCTTCGCGGCCAGCAGCACGCGGCCAGTGGAGGTGGCATGGGCCGGTAGCCGCGCGCCCAGGTGCATGCCGTAGGCCAGCATGCGCGCCGCCCCGCTGCGGGCGACGATCACCGCCGCATCCCCTTCCAGCACCACGGCAGAGAAGGACTCGCCGGTCTGGGCCGCCAGCCGGTCCAGGGTCGGCTGCACCACGCGCGGCAGCCGGGCCGAGGCCAGGTAGCTGCCGGAGAAGCGCAGCACCTTGGGCGCCAGCCAGAAATAGCTGCCGTCGGTCTCCAGGTAGCCGAGGTGGGCCAGCGTGAGCAGGTGGCGGCGGGCCGCAGCGCGGGTGATGCCGGCCCGCTGCGCGGCCAGCGTCGCGTTCAGGCGCTGTCGCTCGGTGTCGAAACTCTCCAGCACAGCCATGCCCTTGGCCATGCCCTCGATGTAGTCGGCTTTCGCGATGCTCATGGGAAACGAGAGGTTGCGCGATGATCGCGCAAGGTGTGCAATCATCGCACAACGCTGCTCCCCTGGCCTTGCTGCCGCCTGCCGCCGGCGCCTAAGCTCCGTTGCAGGAGAACCCAAGGAGACAATCCATGCGCACCCAGGTCGCCATTGTCGGCGCCGGCCCCGCCGG
Organism: Ramlibacter tataouinensis; assembly: GCF_001580455.1. NCBI lineage: Bacteria > Pseudomonadati > Pseudomonadota > Betaproteobacteria > Burkholderiales > Comamonadaceae > Ramlibacter > Ramlibacter tataouinensis. The sequence goes on along the minus strand of NZ_CP010951.1, from coordinate 4,637,417 downwards.
CCTTCTGCTCGGCCAGCTGCTGCACAAGGCCGGCATCGACAACATCATCCTCGAGCGCCATACCGGCGACTACGTGCTCTCGCGCATCCGCGCCGGCATCATCGAGCAGGTCTGCATCGACCTGATGGACGAAGCCGGCGTCGGCGCGCGCATGCACCGCGAAGGGCTGGTCCATGGCGGCATCGACCTGCTGTTCGGAGGCCGCCGCCACCGCATCGACATGAACGGCCTGACCGGCGGCAAGAACGTGATGGTCTACGGCCAGACGGAGCTGACCCGGGACCTGATGGATGCGAGGCGCGAGCAGCAATTGCCGATCGTGTACGAGGCCCTGAACGTCGCCGTCAGCGACTTCGATACGGCCAGGCCGCGCGTCACCTACGAGAAGGATGGCCAGAAGCACGAGATCCAGTGCGACTTCATCGCCGGTTGCGACGGCTTCCATGGCGTGTGCCGGGCCAGCGCCCCGCGCAGCGCGATCCGCGAATACGAGAAGGTCTATCCCTTCGGCTGGCTTGGCCTGCTTTCGGAAACGCCGCCGGTGCACGACGAGCTGATCTACGCGAACAGCCCGCGTGGATTCGCCCTGTGCTCCATGCGCAGCCACACGCGCAGCCGCTACTACGTGCAGGTGCCGCTGACGGAAAAGGTCGAGGAATGGTCGGATGACGCCTTCTGGCAGGAGCTGAAACTGCGCCTCGATCCCGAGGCGCGCGAGAAGCTGGTCACCGGGCCCAGCATCGAAAAGAGCATCGCCCCGCTGCGCAGCTTCGTCACCGAGCCGCTGCGCTTCGGCCGCATGTTCCTGGCCGGCGATGCCGGGCACATCGTGCCGCCCACCGGGGCCAAGGGACTCAACCTGGCGGCCACGGATGTGAAGTACCTCTCCAGTGCCTTCATCGAGCACTACCGCGAAAAGAGCGACGCCGGGCTGGACACCTACTCGCAACGCTGCCTGTCGCGCATCTGGAAGGCCGAGCGCTTCTCCTGGTGGTTCACCGGCCTCATGCACCGCTTCCCCGGCGAAGGCGAGATTGCCCAGAAGTTCCAGGAAGCGGAACTGGACTACCTCGTGCACTCCAGGGCCGCGTCCACGGTGATGGCCGAGAACTACGTCGGCCTGCCCCTCTAGGGCCTAAAACGAGCGCGGCAAGCCGAGCACGTGCTCGGCGATGTAGGAGTAGATCAGGTTGGTCGAGATGGGCGCGACCTGATACAGCCGCGTCTCGCGGAACTTGCGTTCCACGTCGTACTCGGCCGCGAAGCCGTAGCCGCCGTGCGTCTGCAGGCAGGCTTCGGCGGCCTCCCAGGAGGCCTTGGCCGCGAGGTACTTCGCCATGTTCGCCTCGGCTCCGCAGGGCTTGTGCGCATCGAACAGCTCGCAGGCCGCGAAGCGCATCAGGTTGGCGGCCTCGGTCTCGATGTAGGCCTGGGCAATCGGGAACTGCACCCCCTGGTTCTGCCCGATCGGGCGGTCGAACACCACGCGTTCGCTGGCATAGCGGCGGGCCTTCTCGATGAACCAGTAGGCGTCGCCTATGCACTCGGCCGCGATCAGGGTGCGCTCGGCGTTGAGCCCGTCGAGGATGTAGCGAAAGCCCTGCCCTTCTTGACCGATCATCTGCTCGTGCGCCACCTCCAGGCCGTCGAAGAACAGCTCGTTGGTCTCGTGGTTGACCATGTTGCGGATCGGCCGCACGCTCATGCCGTGGGCCAGCGCGGCTTGCACCTCGACCAGGAACAGCGACATGCCTTCGGTCTTGCGCGCGGCCTGCGACAGCGGCGTGGTGCGCGCCAGCAGGATCATCAGGTCTGAATGCTGCACGCGCGAGATCCAGACCTTCTGGCCGCTGATGACCCAGCGGTCGCCGCCGGGCCCGGATCGCCTCACGGCCGTGGTGCGGATCTTCGAGGTGTCGGTGCCGGCTGCCGGCTCGGTGACGCCCATGGACTGCAGCCTGACCTCACCGGCGGCGATGCGCGGCAGCCATTGCCGCTTCTGCGCCTCGGAGCCGTGCCGAAGCAGCGTGCCCATGTTGTACATCTGGCCATGGCACGAGCCGGCGTTGCCGCCGGAGCGGTTGATCTCTTCCATGATCACGCTGGCTTCGGCCAGGCCCAGGCCGCTGCCGCCGAACTCCTGCGGGATCATGGCGGCCAGCCAACCGCCCTGCGTGAGCATGGCGACGAAGGCTTCCGGGTAGCCGCGCTGTTCGTCGACACCCTGCCAATAGGCGGCATCGAAGGCGCCGCAGGCGGCGCGCAATGCCTCGCGCAATTCGCCGAAGCGGTCGGCCTGCGGCAGCGCCTTCATCCCTGCACCTAGTCGGCGAAAGTGCCGGTCGACTTGATGATCGGCCCCCACTTGTCGATCTCGGACTTGAGCCACACCTGCAGCGACTCGGGCGTGAGCTTGCTGTCGGGAACGATTTCCGCGCCCAGGTCCGCCATGCGCTGGATCACCGCCGGATCCTTCAGCGCGGCACGCACCGCCTGGTTCATCTTGTCGAGGACCGGCTTGGGCGTGCCTTTGGGTGCGTAGATGCCGTGCCACACCACCAGCTCGAAGCCCTTCAGCCCCTGCTCGTCCAGGGTTGGTGCGTCGGGCAGCGCCTTGATGCGATTCTTCGTGGTCACGCCGTAGAACTTCACGTTGCCGGCCTTGATCTGCGGAATCGTCTGCGTGGTCTGGTCGCAGAGGACGTCGACCTGGCCGGCCAGAAGCGCGTTCATCGCCGGCGCGGTGCCCTGGAACGGCACGGCCGTCAGCTTCACGCCCAGCTCGCGCTCCAGCAGCAGGCCGCACAGCTGCGACACGGCCCCCAGCCCGGCGTTGGCCAGGTTGATCTTGGCCTGGTTCGCCTTCACGTAGGCGACGAGCTCGCTCAGGTTGCTCGCCGGGAAGTCCTTGCGTGCCAGCAGCGTCATCGGCACCTCCACCGCCTGGCTCACGTACTCGAAGTCGGCGAGCGCGTTGTAGGAAAGCTTGCGGTACAGCGCCGTGGACGTGGCCATCCCGTTGTGATGGATGAAGAAGGTGTAGCCGTCCGGGGTGGCGCGGGCCACGTAGCCGGCCGCGATGGTGCCTCCTGCGCCGAGCTTGTTCTCGACCACCACGGTCTGGCCGAGCGACTTGGTCATGGATGCGCCGAGCGTGCGCGCCACCACATCGGTGGGGCCGCCTGCGGCGAAGGGAACAACCAGGGTGATCGGACGGGCCGGCCAGTCGCTTTGCGCGAATGCGCCCGCGGCGAACAACCCGGCCAGGCCTGCCAGGAACCAACGACGGAATTTCATGATGTCTCCTGCTGTTATGGAACTCTGACTTCGACTCGATCAGACCGCCTGGCTCGCACGCAAGGCGGAAATCTCGGGGTCAGCGTATCCCAGCTCACGCAGGATCAAATCGGTATGTTCCCCCACCGCGGGGACCGCATTCATGCGGGCCTCGCCCGGCCGTTGGCCCGGCGGCCAGAGCGCCGCCACCGGCCCGGCCGGCGTCGCCACTTCACTCCAGCGCCGCCGCGCCCGCAATTGCTGATGCGACCACAGCCCATCCATGTCGTTGACCTGGGCATTGGCGATGCGTGCCGCCTCCAGCCGCTCGATCACCTGCCCGGCCGTCAGGCCGGCGAAGACGGCGTCGATCTCCGCGCGCAGCAGGCCCCGGTGCTGCGAACGTACCGAGTTCGTGTTGAAGCGCGCATCGCCGGCGAGTTCCGTGCGTCCCAGCACGCGATCGCAGAACAGCTGCCACTCGCGCTCGTTCTGCAATCCCAGCATCACCGTGCCCGGCTGGCCGATCGCGTGCCCGCAGTCGAACGGCCCGTACGGATAGATGGTCGCGTGGCTGGCGCCCGCGCGCGGCGGCGGCATCGCGCCCTCGAACGCGTAGTACAGGGGATACCCCATCCACTCCGCCATGGCTTCCAGCATCGAGACGTCGATGTGCCGGCCGCGGCCGCTGCGGCCGCGCTCGATCAGCGCCGCCAGCACGTTGGTGTAGGCGTACATGCCGGCGGCGATGTCGGCGATCGAGATGCCGGCCTTCACGACTTCGCCCGGCGTGCCGGTCACGGACAGGAAGCCGGATTCGGCCTGGATCAACAGGTCGTAGGCCTTCTTGTCGCGATAGGGGCCATCGTTGCCGTAGCCGGAGATGTCGCACAGGATCAGCGACGGCCTGCGCGCCGAAAGCGCCGCCCAGCCCAGCCCCAGGCGCTCGGCCGCGCCGGGCGCGAGGTTCTGCACCACCACGTCGGCACGGTCCACCAGGCGCATCAGGGCCTCGCGGGCGGCGTCCTGCTTCAGGTCGAGCGCGAGGCTCTCCTTGCCGCGGTTGGCCCAGACGAAGTGCGAGGACTGGCCCTTGACGCGCGTGTCGTAGCCGCGCGCGAAGTCGCCGGCCCCGGTCCGCTCCACCTTGATCACGCGGGCGCCCAGGTCGGCCAGTTGGCGGGTCGCGAAGGGCGCGGCGATGGCGTGTTCCAGCGCGACCACCGTCACGCCATCGAGCGGCTTCATTGACGACCTCCGCCCCCGTCGGCGGCCTTCGGAGCGGCCCTGCAGCTCATTCGGCGAACTCCATGCGCGCGGCCATGGCCTTGTGGCCCTCGAAGTCGCGGATCCACAGGTCTATCGCCGCCGGGCCTTGCGGCGCGCCGCACACGTCGAAGGGATGCAGGTCGAACACCGGCTTGAGCGCGCGGAACGAAAACGACGCGGGCCTGCGCCCGGGCAACTCGCGCACGGCCAGCTGCGCCAGCAGGGTGGCCATCAGCGGACCGTGCACCACCAGCCCCGGGTAGCCCTCGACCTGCGTCACGTAGCGCCGGTCGTAGTGGATGCGATGGCCGTTGAAGGTCAGGGCGGAGTAACGGAACAGCAGCACGTCGTCGGGGACCACGCGCTGCCGGGCGCCGGCGGCCGGGGCGGGTTCGTATTGCGGCGCCGCGCTGCCGGCCACCGTGTCGCCGCGATACACGATGTCGTGGAACTCGCGCAGCAGCAGGCCCTGCCGGCCGGTGAGCTCGTGGCGCACCCGCACGAAGCAAAGCGGCCCGGTGCGGCCGGATTTCACTTCGACATCCTCGATGAAGGAACTCCGCTGGATCTCCTCTCCGATCCGGAGCGGTGCCATGAATTCCAGTCTTCCACCGGCCCACATGCGGCGTGGCAGTGGCACCGGCGGCAGGAAGCCGCCGCGGCGCGGATGCCCGTCCGGCCCCAACTCGGACTGCCGCGCGGCCGGCAGGAAATACAGCCAATGCCACAGCGGCGGCAGTTCGGCGGGCAAATCTCCGGGCGGCAGGTCCAGGGTCGCCGCCAGCATGCGGACCGGCCCCGCCGTCACCACGTCGCGGGTGGTTTCGCTGCGGCCAACCCAGGTCCTGAGGTGCTCTGCATCCACTTCCATGGCCATCTCGTCCTCTTGTGTCTGCTAGTCTTGCACAAAACTCCCGAGCCCACCCATGGCCCCCGCTCCTGCCCTCCTTTCGCACACGCGTATCCTCAGCTTCGCGCTGAATCTCCCGGGGCCGGCGGCCCTGATGCGCTGCCGGCGCATGGGCGCCACCTGCGTGAAGATCGAGCCGCCCGCGGGCGATCCCATGGCCGCCTACAACGCCCACGCTTACGCGCAGCTGCACGAAGGCGTGAAGGTGATCACCGCTGACCTCAAGACCCAAGCGGGCCAGACGGTGCTGCACCGCGAACTGGCCAAGACCGACATCCTGCTCACCTCCTTCCGGCCATCGGCACTGCGCAAGCTGGGCCTGGAGTGGAAAACGCTGCAGGCTCGCTATCCATCGCTGTGCCATGTGGCCATCGTGGGCGCGCCCGGCGAGCAGGCCGAAGAGCCGGGGCACGATCTCACGTATCTCGCCGGGCATGGCCTGGTGCCGGGGCTCGACCTGCCGGCCACGCTGTATGCCGACATGAGCGGCTCGCTCATGGCCAGCGAAGCGGTCCTGCAGGCGGCGCTGCACCAGTCCGAACGCTATGCCGGCGCCGGGGAAACGCCGCGCGGCCTTTACCTCGAAGTCGCACTGTCCGAGGCCGCTGCGTACGTCGGCCTGCCGCGGCAATGGGGCCTCACGCGGCCCGAGGGCGCGGTCGGCGGCGCGCATGCCGGCTATCGCGTGTATCCGTGCAGGAACGGGCGGGTGGCGGTGGCCGCGCTGGAGCCGCATTTCGCCGCGGCGCTGTGCGAGGCGGCAGGCGCCCCCGCGAGCGACGTCCGCGCGATGTTCACACCGGTTGTGCACGAGGCAATCGCGCGCTTCCTGCTTGGGCGAAGCTGCGAGGAACTGGACCGCCTGGCCGTCGAGAAGGACATTCCCCTGCACACGATACCCGACCTCACGTAGCGAGAGGTAAGGCCGTCAACACTTCGCATTGCGACACGAAAAGCGATGGGGGCCGCTGGTAAGGTGACCCGCTTTCGCAAGGAGGCAATTGCAGATGACAGCGAAGGCTTCGCGCGCAGATTCCGCGCGCCTGATGACGGAAATGCCTTTCACTACCTTCAGCTTTTTCACGGAGATGCCACGGCGCCAGCTGGCGCTGATGGCACAGTCGGCAAGCGCGTTGTTCCGCGGGTCGCAGGAAGTGCGCCAGATCCAGCAGGATGCGGCGCAGCGCGCCAGCGAGCACTATGAGGAAGCCATGCATCGCCTGCGGGGCGATTGCGACTACAACGACCTGCTGGCGGTGCAGGCGGAACTGATTCGCTTCAACATGCAGGAAGCGTCGCAATACTGGCAGCAGCTCGCGACCGCCGGCATGAAACTGCAGGCCGAGATGGTCAGCAGCGCCCGTGATGTCGCGCTGGAGGGCGGCGACCCCACGCTGGAATCGCTGCAACGCGTGTTCGCGGCCACGCTCAACGGATCTGGAACAGCTGCCTTCACGCACTGAGGCCCGTCGGTTGTCCTATGGCGCCCAGGCGCTGTAGGACAACGCCGCAATTTACGCGGCAATCACACCGGATCGCACCCCGCCCTCCCATTTGCGGCGCAAACTGGAAGGCTGCTGAGGTTTGCGGATCCAAGCATGAACGACTCCATTGTCAAGGTAGCGATCGTCGACGACCACGCGATCGTGCGGGCCGGCTTGCGGCAATTCCTGTCCGAGATGGTCGATTTGCGGGTGGTCGGCGAGGCCGCGAGCGGCCGCGAGGCCATCGATCTGGTGCGCAACACCGAGATCGACGTGCTGATCATGGACTTGTCGATGCCGGGCCAAAGCGGCATCGACGCGCTGGCCATGATCCGCGCCAAGGCACCCGACGTGGGCATCCTGATCCTCTCCGGCTATCCCGAGGAGCAGTACGCCGTCAATCTCATCCGCCAGGGCGCCAGCGGTTACCTCAACAAGGAATGCGAGCCGCTGGAGATCGTGAACGCGATCCGCACCATTGCGCTCGGCCGTCGCTACATTTCGCCGTCGGTGGCGGAACTGATCGCCCAGCAGCTCAACCGCAAGGAGGGCAGCGCCGCCCACGACCTGCTGTCGGAGCGTGAATTCCAGGTGTTCCTGAAGCTCGCCAAGGGCGAGACCGCCGGCGAGATCGCCAACGCCCTGTCGCTTTCCGTCAAGACCGTCAGCACCTACCGCACGCGGCTGATGGAAAAGATGGGCCTGACGTCCAACAGCGACCTGACTTACTACGCGCTGAAGAACAAGCTCATAGATTAGCCCGGCTCACCTCGAGCTGGCCCGGCTGGGCCGTGGGCGCACGCGCGGTTTCAGCCGCGTCCTACAGGCGCGGCCCGCGGATTCGCTATGGTGGCCGCATGGCACCTTCGAGCACTCGCACCTTGTGGAAAGGGGCGATCAGTTTCGGCCTCGTCCACATCCCGGTCACGCTGCATTCGGCCACGGCCGAGAGCCGCATGAAGTTCAACCTGCTGGACAAGCGCACCATGAACCCGGTGGGCAACCGGCAGGTGAACAAGAACACCGGCGAGGCCATGTCCAGGGAAGAAGTCGTCAAGGGATTCGAGTACGAGAAGGACCAATTCGTCGTCCTGTCGCCCGAAGAAATCAAGACGGCCCTTCCAAAGTCGACGCAGACCATCGAGATCGAGGCTTTCATCGATGGCGCGCAGATCCCTACCACCTACTACAACAAGCCTTATTACGTCGCGCCGGCCGCCAAAGGCGGCAAGCCCTACATGCTGCTGCTGGAGACCATGCGCCGCACCGGCAAGGTGGGCATCGCGCGGGTGGTGATCTCCACGCGGCAACACCTGGCGGCCCTGACGCCCACCAAGCAGGGCCTGGTGCTGGAGCTGCTGCGCTGGGCGGATGAAGTGCGGGACACGGCCGGCCTGCCGCTGCCGGCGGAAAGCGACACCAAGATCAGCGAGCGCGAACTCAAGATGGCCGAACAGCTGGTCGGCGATCTCGAGGACAAGTGGAAGCCCGAGGCCTACCACGACGAGTTCCGCGACAAGCTGCAGCAGCTGGTGGACGAGAAGGTCAAGGCGGGCGAAGGCGAACACCTGGTCAAGCCGATGGAGGGCGAAGAGATCCAGACCAGCGCGGACATCATCGACCTGACCGAGTTGCTGCGCCGCAGCCTGCGCAAGGGCGGCGGTGCCGCGGCCAGCAAAGAGGCCGAAGAGGCCGAAGAGGCCAAGCCGGCACGATCGACCCGCCGCAAGGCCGCTGCCAATGACGACGAAGCGCGGCCGCGCCGCGCGGCCGCCACCAAGAGCTCGTCGCGGGCCAGCACCACGACCCCCGTCAAGTCGAGGCGGTCCGGCAAGAAGGCGGCATGATGGACAGGACCCTGCCGCAAGGCTTTCCCATGAACAGCCCTTGGCTGGCGACACTGGCCGCCTTTGCGCTGGGCGCCGCGGCCACCTGGCTCACGGTGGCGGCGATCGACAACTGGAGGCGCGAGCCGTCGGGCATCAGCGACGACCTCCTGCGCGATCGCGTTCGCGCGCGCATCGGGGAGCTGGTCGCGCGGCCTGACGCCATCCGGGTCGCGGTCGAAGGCGGCGTGGTCCGCCTCTCGGGTGAAGTGCTGCCCCAGGAGCGCGACGCCCTCCTCTCGGCCCTCATCGTCGTTCCCGGCGTCTGGCGCGTGCGCAACGCGCTGGGCACCCTTCAAGAAGGCGCCTGATCAGGAACGGGAACTGCCGCGCGGCAGCGGCCGGGAATGCCGCTCGCCCTTGCGACACAGGCGCGCTTCGCGTGATTTCCAGGCACAAGGAATCCCCATGAGATCGATACAACGCTCCACATCCGTGGTGGCCATCGCACTCGCCGCCATCGCCGCGATGGGCGCCGGCACGGCCCTCGGCCAGGGCTCGTATGGCTCGCCCTTGAGCTCGCCCGGCCCCGGCAGCGCCGCGACCAGCCCGGGCAGCAGCACGAGCAGCACCGGCATGGGCGCAAGTCCGAGCAGCACCTCACCTTCAGGATCCTCGAGCTCAGGCACGACGGGCATGGGCGCCTCGAGCTCCGGAACGACTGGCCCGGGTGCGGCAGCCAGCCCCGCGGCCCCGGCGGCCTCCGCCATGGGAGCGCCAGGCTCAGGCACGCCTTCCGGCGGAACCGGCTCCGGCGCCGCCGGATCGACCCCCGGTGGCGCAAGCTCCGGCTCACCGTCCGGCAGCGGCACGACGAAATAGGCGCCAGTCCAGGTTGCAGGCTTGGCCTCACGCAGCGCAGGCTTGGACAGCCGCTTTGCGGAAAGCAAAGTCCGGGATCAGGGAAAGCTCACCGGCAACCGGACCAGCAGGCCCGGGGGGGCATCGGCGACGCCAAGGATGGCGTCAAGGACGCCCTGAAAAAGCCTTGATAAGGCTTGTTACCACGCAATTCAGGGCCACGGCATCGCGCCTTATTCGTTAAATTTGCCCGACCGCTCGGCCCGGCCTGCCAGCCCGGCCGAGGTATCGAACAGATCAGCTCGCGGGGTGGTCGGTGGGGCGCTGGTGGCGCTTCTTGCCGGCAGCGCGGGCTTCCTCGCTGCTGAACTGGTGAGCGCGGCCGCAGGCGTGCGCGGCCCGGCCACCCATGCTCGCGATTTCCTTCTTCTTCTCCGGAGACATGGCCGCGAACCCGCGCAGGCGCCGCTCGGGCGCGCTGGAAGCGGTCGGGTTCGTCGAGGCGGTGACGGGCGTAGTGCTGAGATCCTGCATGGTCGAGGCTCCTGTTGAAACGAAGAGCCATGCTCGCCCAAGCTCTGCCTGTCTCCTGTAGGACGCCGCCTTGCTCTGCTGTAGTCGGGGAGCGCCTGTTGCACACGGCTACATCTGGTGAAGCCGGCGCAGCACCACGCGCGCCATGTCCGCCAGGGTGCCCGAGAGCAGCGGCCCGAGCGAGTCCGGCGGCGGCTCGCGCCGGGCGTCGCTCCAGTAGCCCGGCAGGGGTTCCTGGTGTTCGTCGGCGACCTCGGCGACCTGCGCCTTCCACGCCCCGTCCGGCTCCTGCCGGCCACGCGCCCCGTGCACGACGGCGACATAGCGCAGCAAGGCCGCCTGCAGCAGCGCGTCGAGCATGGCGTCGCTGAGTTGAACAACCGTGGTGCCGTTTGGGCTGGCGCGATTCTTCCAGGCCGCGGCGATGTAGGCGGCGCTGCCGCCGAGGAGCGCCCCCAGGGCCGCCGCCGCGCCGAGCGTCAGGCCGCCGGCAACCAGGTCCACGGACGCCCCCATGGCAGCGCCTGTCGCGGCGCCGGCCACCCCGGCCTGGGGCGCGTGCACCGGCTGCTGCACGACGAAACGCTCCTCCAGCCGGTGCTCCATGTCGCGGCCGGCCTCGTCCAGCCCGTGGAGCCGATGCAGGGCCGACACCATGCGCGCGGCCGATGTGTCCAGGCGCTGCACGATCGCATCCATCGCCGCCTGCCGGGCGTCGGTCTGCGCCCGCCGCTCCGCCGGCAGCAGGCTCTTCACCGTGAGGGCGCCGGATTGCACTTCCTCCACCTGGCGCGCGGCGAACAGCAGGTGTTCCGAAATCGCCGCCATCGACAGGGCCAGCTTGTCCTCATGGCGCTCCTGCCAGCGCCGCGCGATCCGTTCGAAGCCGGTGCGATTGAGCTCGGGCAGCCGCCTGGCAATGGCGTCGAGCAGGGTCTCATCCTGGATCCAGCATTGCCCGAAGGATTCGAAAGGCAGGCCGCGGCCGGAACCCATGTCGATCTCGAGCACCGGCTTGCCGAGCCATTGAAGCAGCGCCGCCTCGTGCTCCGGTCGCCCACCCTGGGCATGCAGGACCACGTCGGCGCTGTCGCGCAACTGCGCCAGCGTGGCATCGCCGGACGAGGGCAGCGGTCCGTTGTCCGGGCCGATCCGCCCGCGCCACTGGGCCAGCCACCCCGGCGCCGCGGCCGGGGCGCCGGGCGCTGCGGGCGGATCGGCATCCGGCACCTCGACCAGCCGCAGCACGTCGCCGAATTCGGTGGACAGTACAACCGGCAGTGCCTGGGCGTTCTCCGCAATCACGCGCACCAGGCGCATGCGATCCTCATCGCGGGGCGCCAGCACCGCGAGCTGCACCCGGGTCGCCTTGAGCAGCGACACGATGCGCTGGTAATAGGCCTCCTGGAGGTTCATGGGCACCCGGTGCCGGAGGCGGCTTTCCCGCCAGGCGGCCCAGCTGGCGAGCACCAGCCGGGGCAGGATGACCACGGTGACCAGCAGCGCCACGTACATCCACACCCAGGCCGCGCCGCCGGCGACGCCACCGCCGCTGCTGAACCGCAGCTGCGCGACGTCGTCCACGGTGAACTCGCTGAAGGGCGCCACCAGCAGGGCCGGCAGCCGGAGCACGCTGAGGATGGCGAACACCTGCGGCGGCCCCAGGAAAGTGCTTTCCCACCCCACCCGGTACTCGACCACCAGGCCTCGCACCAGCAGCGATGCGATGACCCCGCCGGCCCAGGCAGCTGCGCACAAGTGCAGCACCCGTTTGCTGCGCTGCACGTGCAGGGCCTGCGCGACCTGGAACCAGAGCGCGTGGAAGCGCACCGCGACCTGCCCCTGGACGCTTCCCGGTCGGCGCCGCAGGGCCCGCGTGCCGTCCGCCCAGCGACCGACAGGCGCCAGCCACGAGCTGGCGCCGGCGCGCTTCGGCCACAAGGCATGGCCCGCGATCCCCAGGTAGACGGCCAGGTTCCAGGCCACGATGCCCAGCAGCGGGAGGGAGACCAAGTCGACCCGATGCGGATCGCCAATGGCATCGGTCGCGACCCCGACGAGGAAGGCGCCCAGCGGCAGCAGCCACTCCAGCCAGCGCGTCCAGCCCGCGGGCAGCTGCAGCGTGAGCAGGCCGGGTTGCCGCGCGCCGGCCGCCGCCAGCACACGCCCCGCGCGCAGCTGGATGAACTCCTCGTCGGGCACCCGGTCGCGCCCGGGATCGCGCCGCCGGGCTTCCAGCCTGGACTCCCGGTCGATCTGGTCGCGTTCCTCGGCGCTGAGCAGGCGCCCTTGCGTGTCGGCCGACTCGATCGCCTCGACCAGGATCACCTGACGTGCCGAGGCCTCATCCATGGACGGGCAAGCTGCTGGGGTTCATGCGTCGATTATCTCGACGGCGCACCCTTGCGGCGAGCTGCGCAGCGTCAGGTGCGCTTCTTTTGGGCGATCTTCGCCGAAGGCTTGGCGCCGCCGGTGACGCGCGGCGGCAGGCCGGTGTGCTGCGTCAGGACCAGCCCCTTGGCCGGGGTCGAGTTCTTGCGCCGCGCGCTGCTGTAGCCGCCGTCGGTCAGGGGCTGGTAGGCGGGCACCAGCTGGTGCTTGGCGCTGCCGATCAGGTCGGCCCGGCCCATGGCCTTGAGGGCTTCGCGCAGCACCGGCCAGTTGTTCGGGTCGTGGTAGCGCAGGAAGGCCTTGTGCAGGCGCCGGCGGCGCTCGCCGCGCACCACGTCCACGCTGTCTTCCAGCGCCGCCTTGCGGTGCACCTTGCGCAGCGTGTTGCGGCCGGAGTGGTACATCGCCGTGGCGGTCGCCATCGGGCTGGGATAGAAGGTCTGCACCTGGTCGGCGCGGAAGCCGTTGCGCTTAAGCCAGAGCGCGAGGTTCATCATGTCCTCGTCACTGGTGCCCGGATGCGCGGCAATGAAGTACGGGATCAGGAACTGCTTCTTGCCGGCTTCGGTGCTGTACTTCTCGAACATCGCCTTGAACTTGTCATAGGCGCCGATGCCGGGCTTCATCATTTTGGTCAGCGGCCCCTGCTCGGTGTGCTCGGGGGCGATCTTCAGGTAGCCGCCGACGTGGTGCTGCACCAGTTCCTTGACGTACTCGGGCGACTGCACCGCCAGGTCGTAGCGCACGCCCGACCCGATCAGGATCTTCTTGATGCCGCGCAGCTTGCGCGCGCGCTGGTAGATCCGCACCAGCGCCGAATGGTCGGTGTTCAGGTTCTGGCAGATCCCGGGGTACACGCAGCTGGGCTTGCGGCAGGCGGCCTCGATCTCCGGCGTCTTGCAGCCGATGCGGTACATGTTGGCGGTCGGCCCGCCGAGGTCGGAAATCACGCCGGTGAAGCCCGCCACCTTGTCGCGGATCTCCTCGATCTCGTGGATCACCGAGTCCTCGCTGCGACTCTGGATGATGCGCCCTTCGTGCTCGGTGATCGAGCAGAAGGTGCAGCCGCCGAAGCAGCCGCGCATGATGTTCACCGAGAAGCGGATCATTTCCCAGGCCGGGATCTTGGTGGCGCCGTCGTGGCTGCCCTTTTCATCGGCATAGGCCGGATGCGGGCTTCGCGCGTACGGCAGGCCGAATACAAAGTCCATCTCCGCGGTGGTGAGCGGTATCGGCGGCGCGTTCAACCAGACGTCCCGGTCGCCATGCGCCTGCACCAGCGCCCGGGCATTGCCCGGATTGGTCTCCAGGTGCAGCACGCGGTTGGCATGGGCATACAGCACCGCATCGGACTTGACCTGCTCGTACGCGGGCAGTCGAATCACTGTGCGATCACGCGGCGGCGGCTTTTTCCTTGCCCCCTCCCCCTCCGGGGGAGGGTTGGGGTGGGGGCGCTTCGTGAGGCTGGGGTTGGGGACGAAGTTCAATGGCTGCACGGAGCCAGCGCCCCCACCCCCGCCCTCCCCCGGAAGGGGAGGGAGCGAAGAAAGTTCCTTCTTGCACGTCTCTCCCTGCGCCTTCGCCTGGTCCGAGATCGTCATGTAGGGATTGACGTGGTCCTCCACGCGTCCCGGCTGGTCCACTTCGGTGGAGTCGATCTCGAACCAGCCTTCCGGCGTGGCGCGGCGCACGAAGGCGGTGCCGCGCACATCGGTGATCTCCTGCACTGGCTCGCGGGCGGCCAGGCGGTGCGCGATCTCGACGATGGCGCGCTCGGCGTTGCCATAGAGCAGCAGGTCGCACTTGGCGTCCACCAGGACGGAGCGGCGCACCTTGTCCGACCAGTAGTCGTAGTGCGCGATGCGCCGGAGGCTGCCTTCGATGCCGCCGAGCACGATGGGCGTGTCCTTGTAGGCCTCGCGGCAGCGCTGGCTGTACACGATGGCCGCATGGTCTGGGCGCCGGCCGGCCACGTCGCCCGGCGTGTAGGCGTCGTCGCTGCGGATCTTGCGGTCGGCCGTGTAGCGGTTGATCATCGAATCCATGTTCCCGGCCGTGACGCCGAAGAACAGGTTCGGCCGGCCCAGGGCCTTGAAGGGCTCCGCGCTCTGCCAGTCGGGCTGGGCGATCATGCCGACGCGAAAGCCCTGCGCCTCCAGCACCCGGCCGATCACCGCCATGCCGAAGCTCGGATGATCGACGTAGGCGTCCCCGGTGACGATGATGATGTCGCAGCTGTCCCAGCCCAGCGCGTCCATCTCGGCGCGGCTCATCGGCAGGAACCGGGACGTGCCGAAGCGGCTCGCCCAGTACTTGCGGTAGCTGGTGATGGGCTTCGCGGCGCGCGCGAAAAAGGAGACGTCGATGGGGGCGTTCATGCGAGAGCTGTGACCAACCCTCCATTTTACGTTTCGCCCCCTGTCGAGGCGTTTGCAGGGGTATCCGCCCCAGGGCGGCCGGGTCCTACTTCTTGCGCAGTTGGCCGCGAAGTTCGCCGCCGGGGTACTGCGCCGTGTGAATATTCACGTAATAGAGGCCTGCGGCCAGGTCGCCGTACTGCGCCTGCGTGATCGTTCCCTTGCCCTGCGCGCTCTGCGCGCCGGCGACACCTGCGAACGGCACCACCACACCCGCGTTGCTGCCCGCCGCCGCGGGACCGTGGATATGGCCCATGGTCGCCGGACCGGTGAGGCCGCTGTACGAGACCGTCCAGCTCACTTCATTGGTCTTCGTGTCAACACGCACTTCCGCCGTGCCCTGTCCCTTGCTGTTGGCAGCGGGCGGCACTTCCTCATTGGGCGTCAGCGTGGCCGTGTAGACCACCATCGAAGCGGGTGCAGTAGTGCTGGCTGCAGCGCCGCCGCCGCTGGGGGCAGCGGCCGCTGGGCCGTAGCCGCCGCCGGAGCTGGACGAGCTCGCGCCACCAGTTTGGCTTGCGCACCCTGCCGTGCCTAAGGCAATCACGCCTGCGGCCATCGCTGCATACAACAGGGTTTGTCGTTGGATCATGGCGGTTCTCCTTGTTGGGCCGATAGAACATGGAGTTTTGGCATGGCGACGGCATGCCGGGGACAGGAATTACCCGCCCTGCTCTGGCTCAGCTTCACTCATCGGGTGTCCGCGCTCATCGCTGCTCCGGTGGACTTCCCAGAATCAGAAACGGCCGCATCTCAGGGGATGCAGGGTTCAGCAGCGCGGCGGTGTAGGCTTGTTCCGTCACCGCCAAGGAGCTTCGCCATGCCCGACTTCAGCACCCTGCGCATCAGCCAGGATGAGAGCAATCCCCGCGTCGCGCGCCTGCTGCTCAACCGCCCCGAACGGCTGAATGCGATCAACGACGCCATGCCGCGGGAGATCCGCGAAGCGGTGGACTGGGCCAACGCCGAGCCGGCCGTCCATGTGATCGTCGTCGAGGGCGCCGGCAAGGGCTTTTGCGGCGGCTACGACCTGACGCAGTTCGGCCAGGGCCAGCTCGATCATCCGTGCCAGCAGGAGCGGCATCCCTGGGATCCCATGGACGATTACGCGTTCATGAAGCGCAACACCGAGGATTTCATGAGCCTGTGGCGCAGCCCCAAGCCGACGATCGCGAAGGTGCACGGACACGCCGTGGCGGGCGGCAGCGACATCGCCCTGTGCTGCGACCTCCTGGTGATGGCCGAGGATGCGCGCATCGGCTACATGCCCACGCGCGTGTGGGGCTGCCCCACCACGGCGATGTGGACCTACCGGCTCGGCCCCACGCGCGCCAAGCAGCTGATGTTCACCGGTGACACGATCGACGGCCGCACCGCGGCGCAATGGGGCCTCGCGAACGAGGCCGTGTCGGCCGAAGCCCTGGACGGCGCCACCATGGCCCTGGCCAGCCGCATCGCCGGTGTGCCGCGCAGCCATCTGGCCATGCACAAGATGGTCGTCAACCAGGTGCTGCTCGCCATGGGCATCGAACAGAGCCAGCAGATCGCGACCCTTTTCGACGGCATCACCCGGCACAACCCGGAAGGTCTCTGGTTCCGGCGCTACGCGCAAGCCGAGGGTTTCAAGGCGGCGGTGCAGTGGCGCGACAGCGGCCGGCCGATCCCGGAAGGCGACGAGGCGCGCGAGCGGATCCGGGAACTGGAGCAGCGGCGCGGCTAAGCCCCAGGCGCCATCGCGACTTCAAGGCACGAGCGCCAGGAACAGGAAGGTGGCGAACATCACCAGGTGGATCGCGCCCTGCATCATGTAGGTTCGTCCTGTGCCGAGGGTGACGGCGCTCACCAGGAAGGTCAGTATGAGCAGGCCCATGTCCTTGGGCTCGAGGCCCAGCACCAGCGGCAATTTCAGGACAATGGCCGCCAGCACGACGATGGGCACGGTCAGGCCGATGCAGGCCAGCGCGGAGCCGATCGCCAGGTTCATGCTGCCCTGGAGCCGGTTCGCACGGGCGGCTC
Organism: Ramlibacter tataouinensis; assembly: GCF_001580455.1. Classification (NCBI taxonomy): domain Bacteria; kingdom Pseudomonadati; phylum Pseudomonadota; class Betaproteobacteria; order Burkholderiales; family Comamonadaceae; genus Ramlibacter; species Ramlibacter tataouinensis. The sequence goes on along the minus strand of NZ_CP010951.1, from coordinate 4,620,433 downwards.
GCGTCGCGGCCCACGCCTCCGGCAGCAGCACCAGGGCGGCGATCACGATCCCGACGACGATCCGGGGTGCGTTCGCCTTCTCGACCGCGCCCTCGATCGCCGGCGAAAGCATCTTGGCCAGGCCCACGACCGCCACCAGCGACAGGAACAGCAACCCGAAGCTGGCCCAGGCTTGCCGGTTCGTCGGCGGCTCGGCATGCGCGTCCGGGTCGGACGCATCGTTCTCGGGGATGAAATAGTCCCGGTGGCTGATGGTCTGGATGAAGACGAAGATCGCCCAGAGCGTGGCCGAAGCCACGGCCACGAAGCCCAGTTGCGCGGTGCTGTAGGTGCCGGCCGTCGTGCTGGTCGTGAACACCGGCAGCACCAGGGTGAGCGCCGCCATGACGATCAGTGCGGCCAGCCCGGCGCCGGCCCCTTCGACCCGAAAGGTCTGCTCGCGATGCGCAAGGCCACCCAGCAACAGGCAGATGCCGACGACGCCGGTGCAGATGATCATCACGGCGGAGTAGATCGCGTCGCGCGGCAGCGTGGCCATCTCCTCGCCTCCGGCGATCATCATCGAAAGAATGAGCGCGGTCTCGATGGCGGTGACGGCCAGGGCCAGGATCAGGGTGCCAAGAGGCTCGCCCACGCGATGCGCCACGACTTCGGCATGGTGGACCGCGGCGATCACCGCGGCGATCAGCGCGGCGCCGCAAAGGCTGCCAAGCAGGATGCCCACGCCTGCGAACGTCGCTGCCACGAGCAACCCGATCGACAGCACGGGGACTAGCCAGGTCCAGAGCGGCATGGACTGCATTCTATTCATGCGCATGCCGGCGGCGACAGCCAAGGCGCGGCGCCGCAAGCCACTGGAAGAGCTGCCCGGGCTGCGGATGGCGCGGCAGGATCGAGAGCTACTTGTCCCCGGTCCGGTCGCGCGCCGGAAGCGAATCGCGGAACTCGTCGAAGGTCTTCCACGCCGGGACCGGCGGCGTGTACTCGGGCCGAGGCGCATACACGGAGTGTTCGACCAATTGCATCTTGTGTATGTACCGGGGGCAGTTCGGAAAGATCTGCGTTGCCGTGACACGAACAACGAATACGGACCCCGGAAACTCGGTGCGCAAGGGGTCGTCTTCCCTGACCTGAGCCGTGCCGTTCACCCGCAGGCGTTTCGGGCGCTCGAAGTCCAGGAACAGCAGCCCCACGTGCGGATTGAGGAGCACGTTGCCCCAGGTCCGGTACATGCCATTGCCGTCGTAGTCGGGAATCGCCAGCGTGCGATCATCCAGGACGCGCACGAACCCGGGCAAACCGCCCTTGTACGAGCAATCCGGATGAGCGCTGGCATCAGCCGTTGCAATGAAAAACATGGAGCAACGGTGGATGAACGCGCGGTCCTCATCGGCAAAGGCCGAGCGAACGGTCACCTGCTCCAGGCGATCGGCGATGGCCCGCGTTTCGCGGACATCCTGGAGCTGCCGCATCCCATCGTGGTACATCGGATCGTTTGCCATCAGTCCTCCGAAGCGCGTCGCAGTGGTGGATGGATCGGCTCATTCTGGCACGCAACGCACCCAGGACGGAACGCCCTTGCGGGCCTGGATGTCCCGGGCATCGCCGCGCGCAGACCCGTAGGCGCCCAGAAGCCGGCCATCGGAGATATTGCGCCACTCGAAGTGGCGGGCATCGCTGCCATGCAGGACGCCTTGCCCGTACGCGACCGAGGACGAGTCCGGCACGAAACACCAGGCAAAGACGGAAATCCCGATGCCGTCGAAAGACTGCAGCCGTCGCGACTGATCGAGTACGACAAGCGCCAGCGGGATCGGGTAGCTCGTGCAGCAGTTCGGATAGAGAGCGAGCCAGCCAACGCGGCTTCCATCGGCGGAGATGCGAGGCTTTGCGAACCCGACCTGATCCGAGTACTTGGGCGCCTCGAATTGCTGCCCATCGGATGTCGCGATGCGCAGGCTCGTGCCGTCTTCCGATAGCTGAACTCCCTGGAACTGGCCGGCAAGCGCGAGAAGCGGCAAGGCCAGGATGGTGGCAGCCAGCCAGCGTTTCATGGGGCCAATTTTGATCCGATGGCGAGATGCTGGCGCATGACGTCTCCCACAAGTGATGGAAACGCGATGGAGAGGGGGGAACGAATTACCCATCCAGCTCCGGGTAGTGCCGGAAGATCCCTTCCACGTTGAACGCGATGCGCCGCTCGCTGGCCAGGTAGGCTGCCACGCGCTTGTGTGCTTGAACGCCCGCGTGCACGGCCAGCACCTGCGGCGTCTTGCGGAATGCCTTGCGGCTCGCCTTGGGAAAGGCGTACTGCAGGCCGGCGACCACCTGGAACAGGGACAGGTCGACGTAGCTCAGCCGGCCGCCGATCAGGTGCGGAAACTCGCTTCCGGCGTTGCGCGGGTTGCGCTCCACGATGGCTTCGAACCACGCCATGAACTTCGGCAGCCGCTCGGCACGGAATTCGGCCGCACGCCGGAGGGACTCGGGCTTCTGGTCCTCGTAGTACAGGCCGACGCCCAGGGGATGGTGCACGTCGTGCGCCTCAGTGATGAAGTCCGCGATCGTCAGCTGGATCTGGTGCGCCCATAGCCGGTCGATCTCGCTCGCGCCCACCAGGCCCAGGCGGGGCCCGAGGTACATGAGGATCGCCGCCGTCTGGGCGATCACGCGCTTGCCGTCGACCAGGAACGGGCAGGCGAATGGTGGACGTGCCAGGTCCTGGTCATTGAAGTAGCGCATCATCGCGCGCGTCCCCTGCCCCGCACCCGTGCCGCGCGCCACGTCCACATAGGGCGCGCCCGCGGCCTCCAGCGCCAGGCGAATGAACTCGCCGCGTCCCTGGATGGTGGGCCAGTAGTGCAGTTGGTAGCTCATGATGTGGCCTTCGCACGCCGCGCGGGCGCCTTCTTCTTCGCGAGCTTGCCGAGGTCGAGTTGCACCCAGGCCGGGGCGTGGTCGCTCGCGTGCGGCTCGCCCCGCACCCAGCTGTCCACGCCCGACGCCACCAGGCAGGGCGCGAGCTCGCGGTTCAACAACAGGTGGTCGATCCGAAGCCCGGCATTGCGCTCCCAGTGCTGACGGAAATAGTCCCAGAACGTAAAGATGGCTTCATCGGGGTGCTGGTGGCGCAAGGCATCGGTCCATCCTTGTTGCAGCAGGCGCCGGTAGGCATCGCGGCTTTGTGGCTGCAGCAAGGCATCCTTGAGCCAGGAGCGCGGGTTGTAGATGTCGAAGTCGGTCGGCACCACGTTGTAGTCGCCGGCCAGCACCACCGGATGCCCGCACGCGTGGAGGGTGGCCGCGTGCTCGATGAAGCGCTGGAACCAGGCCAGTTTGTAGTCGAACTTGGGTCCGGGCTGGGGGTTGCCATTGGGCAGGTACAGGCATGCCACCAGCACCCCGCCCACCGCGGCCTCGACGTAGCGACTGTGGTCGTCCCCCGGGTCGCCCGGCAACTCGCGCCGGACCTCCTGCGGCGGGTCGCCGCGCGAGAGGATCGCCACGCCGTTCCAGGAGCGCTGTCCGCGCCACACACCGTGGTAGCCGGCTTCGCGCAGGTCCGCCTCGGGAAAGCTGTCGGCCTTGAGTTCCTGCAGGCAAGCGACGTCCGGCTGCTCGCGCTCGAGCCACTGGAGCAGGTTCGCCAGGCGGCTCTTGATGCCGTTGACGTTGAAGGTGGCGATCTTCACGGAGCGATCATCGCGCATGGCGCCTGCTGCCGTCGTGCTCGCGCCCACCATGAGGTGACGTCCTACAGGGGGCCGACGGCCGCGCAGCGCATAGTGGCTTGGAATTCCACGAGGTACTGCCAGCCACTCCTTTCACCACAGGACCACGCCCATGCCGACCCGATTCCCTACCGAAGCGGCCAACGCCGACTTCATCGGCGAGGACCCCGAAGACAGCAGCCGCTCGAGCGACCGTCTTACGCCGCCGGCCGGCGCCGATGGCACGCCGTGCGGAAGCGGCGACGGCACACCGGATTCGCAGCGCCCCAAGGGTGGCGCCGCGCGTGAGCAGCGGGAGCGGCGCCCTGGCGACAAGCCCGGCGCCGGCAAGGCGCCGGACGAGTCCTGACTCAACGGCCGCGGGACGATTTGAGGCGGGCGCGGCTGAATGCTTCGGCCCCGCCGCTGCCGCCGCCATCGGGAAAGTCATGGGGATCGAGCGGGTCCTTCCGCTTCGTGCGCGGCGCCTCGATCAGTTCGCTTGCGGTGTTCTCGCCGATGTCGCTGCGCGCAGGAATCGACGAGGTTGGCGCATCGCCGCGCTTGGCGCGGCTCAAGCTGGTGCGTTTGTGGATGGCCATGACGAAATGCCTCGGAATGAACAAGGCTAGTGAAGCGCCGGCCGTCAGCACGTCGGACATGGGCGCGAGAGGCCGCCGCCGGCCGGCGCGGCAGCCTTTGCTGTTCGCCATCACGCTGCTCGCGGGCGCCGCAACGGCAGCTGCAGCCGTGGCGCCGGACACGAGCGATCCGCTCAAGTCGCCGGAGTGCGGGGCGGCCCAGCTCGCGCTGGAACGCAACATCCAGGACGCGGCCGCAGGGAACGCCGGGGCCAGGGACAGCCTCGCGGCCAAGCGCAAGCGTGCCCTGGAAACCTGCCTGGGGCCGCAGTCGGGCCATGCCGAGCGTGCGGGCGCGCCGCCTGTGCCGATCGCCGTGCCCTCGCCTTCGATCGACCCTGGCCCAGGCAAGCCGGCCGCGCCGCCCGCCGCTGCCACGGCACCGCCGCCCGTGCGCATACCGCGCCCGGTGGCGATCACCACTTGTGATCCGGGCGGCTGTTGGGACAGCGAGGGCCGCCGACTGAACTTTATGGGACCGGTACTGATCGGCCCGCAGGGCGGCGTGTGCTCCATCCAGGCCGGCGCGGTGCAATGTCCGTAATGAAGGACAATGTTGCCCTTTCCGTAACTTCATTCATCCGAGGAATATCAATGGGCAACAAGATCGTGACCGAAGCTGACCGCAAGCGCACCGTGTCGGGCAAGCCGGTGGAGGGCTACACCGTCAAGCGCAACGGCGGCGGCCAGAAAGTCAGCCTTGAGCGCGGCGTCGCCACCCGAAGCAAGAAGAACCCCGGCAAGCGCTCGCACAAGGGCGGTTGAGCCCGGGGCGGGATGCCGCCCTTCCGCTTCACAGTCGTAACGGCCCGACGCCTGTTACACACATCGCCGACACCTGACGGCCGTCCAATCGGCTATGTGCGGGTGCGGCGCCCGTGCAAGGAGGTGTCCCATGAAGCGGCT